>WRET01000006.1 GCA_009779195.1 Micrococcales bacterium | reverse complement strand
GCCACGGCAGCGAAGAACACGTTGACCGTGGTCAGCACTGAGCGCCTGCTCGACGAGCTCGCGAGGGGACACACACTGTTCGAAGGCGCACAAGGTTACTGGCTCGACGAGTGCTTCGGGTTCCAGCCCCACACGACATGGTCGACGACGACCCCGGCGAACGCCCGCGCCCTGGCCCGCGACGCCGGGATCACCGACGTGCGGACCATCGGCTGCCTTCGGACCTACGCCACACGGCACGGCGCCGGCCCGTTCCCCGGAGAGGACACGCTGACCCACCGTCCACCCGAAGCCCACAACGCCGACACCGACACTGCTGGCACGTTCCGCACCGGAGCCCACGACCCGGCACTGGTCCGTGCTGCGGTCGACACCGCCATGCCCGACGTGCTGGCGGTCAGCCACCTCGACATGTTCGCCCGTATCCAGACCACGGATGGTCCCGTGCCGGTCGACGCGTTCGGAACCGTGGTGGTCACCGCCACCGGACCATCACGCCACGACCGGCACTTTGCTCACACGCCCAGGTAGGAGGCGGGGTTGACGGTTTTGCCGCCGACGTAGACCTCGAAGTGGAGGTGGCAGGCGGTGGAGACGCCGCCGGTGGTGCCGGCGTGGCCGATGACCTGGCCGGCGTCGACGTGCTGGCCTGGGGTGACCGACCAGCGGGTGAGGTGGCTGTAGCTGGACATCAGGGACGTGCCGTTGACCCAGCCGTGGTCGATCATCACCTGGTTTCCGTACCCGTTGCGGTACTTGGCCCACTGGACGGTTCCGGCGCGGCCGGCGTAGATCAGCTCGCCGCAGTACGAGCGCAGGTCGATACCGGCGTGCAACCGGTAGATCTTCAGCACGGGTTGCATACGCATGCCGTACCGGCTGGTCACGACCATGGGGCGGTGGACGGTCGGGTTGGCGAACACGGCACCGCCCAAGGGGGCCTGCTGCTGGGGTGCCTGTGCTGAAGGCGCCGACTGTGGTGACGACGGTTGTTTCGGCGCCGGTGCTGGGGCAGGCGGACGGGCGCGCTGCTCGGCGATGATCGCTGCGAGCTCGTCGGACAGCTGGTCGGCTGACGCGTCGGCGGCGGCCAGCTGGGCCTCGATATCGGCGCGTTGGCCTTGCAGGGCCTCATTGTGCGCCGTGAGCTGGGCGTTGAGCTCTTCCAGGGCGGCCTGGGCGGCCTGGGCCTCCTGCTCGGCGGCCTGGGCTGCGGCAGCGGCGTCGTCAGCGGCATCTTTGAGCTCGGTGATCTTTGTCTCTACCGAGGCCAGGCGGGTGCTGGCCGACTGGTTGTCCGCGTTCAACCCGTCGAGCTGGTTGAGGGTGCGGGTCTGCACCTCCAAGGCCGTGGACGTCTGCGCGTAGCCGGACATGAAGTCCTCGGTGCTGGTGGCGTCCAACAACACAGCCAGCTCGGCCAGGTCAGAGCTGCCCTGGTCGGCAGCCCTTGCCGCCCGTACGACTGATGCGCGGATCGCGGCAGCGTGCTCAGTGTCGGCGGCGATCGTCGCGCTCAGCTCGGTCTGCTGCTGGCGGGCACCGCCCAGACGCGCGGCGGCCAGGCCAGCCTCACGTTGGGTGCGGACCGCCTCGGCGGTGGCCGACGCGACAGCGGCCTGCGCCGCGGGCAGCTGGCCCTGGGTGTCGACCAGCTGCTGGCTCGTGGTCGCGACCTGCCCCTCCAGGCCCTCCAAGGACGCGGCCAGCTCGGCCTGCTGGGCTTGGGCCTGGTCAAGCTCGGACTGCGCAGCGGCGCGACGGTTGTCCAGGTCGTCGGCCTGTGCGGGGGTCGTGTGCCAGCTGGCTGCGACGAACCCGACGACCAGGGCTCCAGCCAGCGCGTACCGGGAGAACCGGCTCATCTTCGCCCCCTTACACCTTCGTGTACCGGTGGAGGTTGAACAATGACGAGACGATAGCGAGCAGCACCGCCCCGCCGACGAGCAACGGTGCGATGGCCCACACGTCCGCAGTGGTGATGAACTGCACAGAGTTCACATTCCTGGCCAACCATCCGGTGACCACTTTACGCACCCCGATCCACAGCACCGCGACGGCGAGCACCGCACCGACGGTAGCCGCGATAGCACCTTCCAGCAAGAAAGGAGCCTGCACGAGCCAGTTCGACGCACCGACCAGGCGCATGATTCCGATCTCACGCCGGCGGAACATCAACGACAGCCGGATCGTCGTCGCGATGAGCAAACCCGCGGCGAGGAGCATCAAGATGGCAAACCCGAACGTCAACCATTTTGCCTTGTCCAAAGTGGCGTAGACCGACTTGAGCTTGTCGCGGTAGTCCTCGACGCGTTCGACGCCGGGACGGCCGGTGACCACATCAGCCACGGCTTCGTACTGCTGGGGGTCTGTGAGCTTGATCCGGTACGTGGAGAACCAGTCGTCGGCGGTGATCTGCGACGCCCACGCCTCGTCGCCGAAACGGGCCTGGAACGAGGCGAACGCCTCGTCCTGGGACTCGAAGTAGACCTGTTTGACCAGCGGGGCGACCTCCGGGGCCTCCAGCGCGGCCAAGATGTCCTCCTTCTGCTCCTCGGTCACCGTGCTGGCTGCGCACGTGGGCTCCAGCGAGTCGCGCGGGCACAAGAAGACGGTGATCTCGATCCGCCCGTACCAGTCCTTCTCGATCTGGCGGACCTCGGAGCGCATGAGCAGAGCGGTGCCCACGAAGGTCAAGGAGAAGAACGTGACGATGATGACCGAGATCGTCATGGACAGGTTGCGCCGCAGGCCGACGCCCATCTCAGACAGGATGTACCGAAGTCTCATGGCGCTACCGGTCCGATCCGTACACGCCGTGCGCCTGGTCGCGGACCATCGCCCCGGCGTCGAGCTCGACGACACGTCTGCGCATCTGGTCGACGATCTCGTCGTCGTGGGTTGCCATGACCACCGTCGTCTCGGTGCGGTTGATACGGTCGAGCAGCCGCATGATCCCCAGCGACGTGGTCGGGTCGAGGTTCCCGGTCGGCTCGTCGGCCAGCAAGATGTCCGGACGGTTGACGAACGCCCGGGCGATGGCCACACGCTGCTGCTCACCGCCAGACAGCTCGTGCGGACGACGTTTTTCCTTACCAGCCAGCCCCACCATCTCCAGCACGTCGGGCACCGCGGTGACGATGTGGTGACGCGGTTTACCGATCACCTGCAGCGCGAACGCCACGTTCTCGAACACCGTCTTGTTCTCCAGCAGGCGGAAGTCCTGGAAGACGACGCCGACCTTGCGGCGCATCTTCGGCACGCGCCAGCCTGGCAGCGCACCCATCTCTCGCCCTGCGACCAGGACCCTGCCCGCGCTGGCCCGTTCTTCACGCACCACCAGGCGCAAGAACGTGGACTTGCCCGACCCGGACGCCCCGACGAGGAACACGAACTCGCCCCGGTCGATATCCAGCGTCACGTCGTCCAGCGCGGGGCGGGCACCCCGGGCATAAACCTTGGTGACGTTCTCGAACCGGATCACGAAGCCTCATACAGGTCGTAAGGACAGACCGCACACGCAGGGCGTATGCGTTATCGAGGCTACGCACCGTCGGTGACACCACTGCCCCTGACACGCCCGGAGTACCAATAGCGGCCGTATTATGATAAATATACTTAATGTCCGGTTCGAGCAATTGTTGGCGTGCCTGCCGCCGTCAGTCCTCGTCGGTTGCCGGGGAGCGGCGCCAGCGGATACCGGCTTCGATGAAACCGTCGAGGTCGCCGTCGAAGACGGCTGCCGTGTTGCCGACCTCGTGCTCGGTGCGCAGGTCTTTGACCATCTGGTAGGGGTGCAGGACGTAGGAGCGCATCTGGTCACCCCAGCTGGCCTTGATGTCGCCGGCGAGCTCTTTCTTCTTCGCGGCTTCCTCTTGCTGGCGCGCCACGAGCAGGCGGGACTGCAAGACGCGCATGGCTGCGGCACGGTTCTGGATCTGGGACTTCTCGTCCTGCATGGACACGACGATGCCGGTGGGCAGGTGGGTGATGCGCACTGCCGAGTCGGTGGTGTTGACCGACTGGCCTCCAGGTCCCGACGAGCGGAACACATCGATCTTGACGTCGGACTCGGGCACGTCGATGTGGTCCGTCTGCTCGATGAGCGGGATGACCTCGACCGCTGCGAACGACGTCTGCCGCCGGCCCTGGTTGTCGAACGGAGAGATACGCACCAGGCGGTGCGTCCCGGCCTCGACCGACAGGTTCCCGTAGGCGTAAGGGACTTTGACCTCGAAAGTCACCGACTTCAGGCCGGCCTCCTCGGCGTAGGAGGTGTCCAGGACTTTCGTGGGGTACCCGTGGCGCTCGGCCCACCGCAGGTACATGCGCAGCAGCATCTGGGCGAAGTCTGCGGCGTCGACCCCACCGGCGCCGGAACGGATAGTCACCACTGCATCGCGGGCGTCGTACTCGCCCGACAGCAACGTCCGCACCTCCAAGGCTTCCAGGTCCTTGCGGATCGCGACAAGCTCAGCCTCAGCCTCGGCCTGGGTCTCGGCGTCGTCCTCTTCGGCGGCCAGCTCAGCCAGGGCCTCCAGGTCGTCGATCCTGGCGCCCAGCACCCGCACACGGTCCAGCTCTGCCTGGGTGGCCGACAAGGTGGACGTCACCTGCTGGGCATGTTCAGGGTCGTCCCACAGGTCCGGGGCGGCGGCGGCCTGCGACAGCTCGGCGATCTTGGTCTCGAGCCTGGCGGGGTCGCTCACAGCCTCGATCGACGCCAAGGTGTTGCGCAGCGCCTTGATCTCTGCAGGTAGGTCGGTGGTAGCCACGACCGCCCAGACTACCTTGCGGTTCGTCAGTGGAGAAGCTGGTCACGTGCAAGTACGGGCTGGGCACGCGACGTGGTTGTTGCCCTACTTGCCGGTAGCGGTAGACCCGTTGAGGGAGTTGTCGCGCCTGACGGCGTCGGTGAACTCCCAGTGCCAGGGCTCATAGCTGGGCGCTGCCCACGGGGGGTTGTCGATGTCGTAGGTGGGACCGTTCTGGCGCAGCCACTGGTAGCGGTTCCCGGCGTAGGTGCTCTTGCAGAAGTCCACCGCCAGGCCGAGCCCGTGGTTGGACTTGCCGGGCGTGGCGACCATGGAGCCTTTGGCGTTCTTGAGCAGCCGCTGCGCCGCCAGAGTCCTGTAGCCGTCGGTGATGCACAGGTCGACGCCGAACCGCGCGACGTACGCGTCGTTGAGCTCGACCAACGCGTACGCGTAGTCCGCGCGGACCTTGGTCTTGCCGTCCCACAACGTGCACAGGTCCTTGTCGGGGACGGCGCCGTTGGGCGCCGACTTCACCGGTGCCAGGCCGTCGCAGCCAGGCAGCAACTCACGGGTCATACCGCGTGAGATTGCTTCCATGTCTCGTTCGGCGAGCGTTCCCGCTGGTGACAGCGCAGCAGGTACCTGCCCGGCGACCGCCTGGGCAGACAAGGCGCTGACTGTGCTCGGCAGGTCACCTTGGCTCAGGACCGACACCGGGCTGCCGGCGGTGAACGCACCCTGGGAGAACGGGACGACGACAGTGGCGGCAAGCAACGAGACCAGGACAGCACCCCGAACCACGAGCTGCGCTGTGCGGTGCCCGAACGATGCGGCGGGCTTCTTCTCGAGCGTCGGGAGACGGTGCGCACGGGTCTCTGGTCGAGACCCAGTGCGGGTTGATCCCACGATTTGCCTCCCGTTGACGACCTTACGTGCAGCACACGCCGAAGCGACGCGCCGGGCTGCACGATCACAAAAGCGTAACGGACACTACCCGCTCTTGCGTGGGTTCGCCGGGGACGTCCGGTCTATGGGAGTGTGTCTTTTCTCACACGGCTTCGACCGTTTTTCACCCGCCGGCCTCGGAACAGCCTCGCTGCATAGCGTCGCGGACCTCGCCGACAAGCTCTTCGAGCACATCCTCGAGGAAGACTACCCCTTGACAACGGCCGTCGACGTCGACCCTGGCCAGGTGCGCCGCACCAGCCTGCATGGCTGCCAGCGCCTCTTCGATCTCGTCGTCGGGGGCCGAGGCTGCCATCTGGTGCACCCTCCAACGCGGCACGGGGTTGTCGCGCTCGGGCCCCTGCGCGTACAGGACGTCCTTGAGGTGCAGGTACCCGACGAGCTCGTCGTCGTCGGTGACGGGGAAGCGAGAGAACCCTGTGGTCGCCACCAAGGCTTCGACCTGGGCGGGAGTGACGTCGGAGGGGACCGAGACCAGGTCCGTCAACGGCACCATGACGTCGGCGGCCAGCAGGTCGGAGAACTCCAGGGCACCTGACAGCAGGCCCTGCTCGTCGCTGAGGGTCCCTTCGGCGGCCGAGTGCTCGACGATGGACTGCACCTCGTCGGCCGTGTACGCCGAGGCGACCTCGTCCACCGGTTCCACCCGCACAGCCCTGAGCACACCGTTGGCGATCCCGTTGAGGGCCCGCACCACCGGGCTCAGCACCCGCGCCACAGCCACCAGCGGCGGCACGAACCAGCGCACCGCCCGGTCCGGGCCCGAGACGGCGAGGTTCTTGGGCACCATCTCCCCCAGCACGACGTGCGCCATGACGACGACGAGCAGCGCCACGACGAACGCGACCGCGTGGGTGGCCACCGCTCCAGCACCCAGAGCCCGCATCGGTCGTTCGATCTGGTGCGCGACAGCTGGTTCGGCGACCAGGCCCAGGCTGGTCGAGCACACGGTGACCCCGAGCTGGGCGGTGGCGAGCATGGTCGACACGTGCTCCATCGCCCACAGAACAGTCGTCGCCCACCGGTGCCCGGCCGCGGCAGCCGGTTCGACCGACGAGCGCCGAGCCGACATGAGAGCGAACTCCGCGCCGACGAAGAACGCGTTGGCGGCCAGCAGCACGACCGCGAGCGTCAACGCCCAACCGGTGCTCATGGCTCGCCCTGCCTGTCAGCGTCGGGGTCGGTGTGCCGTGCCAGCTCACGCCGCAGCTCTTGGCACGGTTCTTGGCACGGTGCCTGCGCGGGCACCTGCGAGCCGTCCTCGTTGTCGTCGGGCACGGCGGCGACCCGCAACAGCTCGACCCGCCGTCCGTCCATCTGCGCCACGGTCAGCTCCACACCGTCGACCACCACCTGGTCGCACGCCTGCGGGATACTTCCCAGCCGTGCCATGACCAACCCGCCGAGCGTCTCGTACGGCCCGTCCTCGGGTACGACGAGACCGGTCAGCTCAGCCAGCTCGTCGGGGCGCAGCACACCAGGCAGGACCCACGAACCGTCGGGCCTGCGTGCCAAGGAGTTGGCCGGCCCGCCCGACGAGCGCGACCGGTCGTGCTCGTCGGCGACCTCCCCCACGAGCTCTTCGACGACGTCCTCCAAAGTGACCACCCCAGAGGTCCCGCCGTACTCGTCGACGACGACGACCATCTGCAGACCGTGCCGCAGTTCTTCGAGCAGCGGACCGAGCCGGACCGTCTCGGGCACCTGCGGCGCCTCGGCCATGAGCGCGGCAGCAGGTACCTGCGAGCGCCGCTGGTAAGGCACCTGGACGACCCGGCGCAGGTGCACGAGCCCGACGATGTCGTCACGGGACTCCTCGATCACCGGGAACCGGGAATGGCCTGTCGTACGGGCCTTGTCCAGCACGTCGGCCGCGGAGGCCCCGGCGCGCACCACGTGCAGACGTGTGCGGTCGGTCATGACGTCCACCGCGGTGAGGTGGGCGAAGTCCAAGGAGTTGGTCAGCAGAGTCGCCGTGGACTGCTCGAGCGTGCCGCGCTCGGCCGAGCGCCGTACCAGCGCCGCCAGCTCGGCAGGCGAGCGCGACCCGGTGAGCTCTTCGCGCGGTTCGACACCCACCATGCGCAGCAGGGCGTTGGCCGCGCCGTTGGTCACCACGATGACCGGCCGCAGCGCCAGGGTGAACCCGCGCTGCACAGGCACCACCACACGGGCGGTGGCCATCGGCGCTGCGATGGCCAGGTTCTTGGGCACCAGCTCACCGACCACCATGGAGAACGCGTTGACGAGGACGAGCGCGGCCACCGCGGACACGGCTGCCGCTGCTGTCCCCAACCACCCTTCCAGCCCTGCACGCGCCAGCCTGGCCACCGCTGGCTGGGTGGTGTAGCCCAGCAAGATCGTGGTCAAGGTGATCCCGACCTGCGCCCCGGACAGCTGGGTCGACAGGTGGCGCAACCCTGCGAGCACCGAACGTCCGCGCCGGTCACGTTCGTCGACCTCCAGCGCCGCCGGGTCGAGCGCGACCATCGCGAACTCCGCTGCGACGAACACGGCTGTGCCTGCGGTCAGCACGACGCCGAGCAGCACCAGCAACCACTGAGTCACCATGGTGAGCACATCGTACGGACACCTGGGGCACGACGCTGCCAGGCCGTGGCACCACCCCTGCGTGCCGCACCACGCTGGGGTGTTCGCTGCATGGTCTCGTGGCCCAGAGCGGGCGAAGGTGGCAACACCCCGATGTTGCGACTCCGGTTCTGCTCATCAGCGACTATAGTCATGCCGATCAGTGAGGTGAGTCACGGTGTGCACAGGTGCGTACCGGCTTGCGAGACAAGGGCGAGAGGCAGCGTGCCGACGACAACACAAGCGACCACCTTGGTCCTCCCCGAGACCCCCACTGAAGTCACTGAGACCACCGAAACCACCGAGATCACCGAGACCGCCGCAACCACGAAGACCGTCCCCACCCAGCGGACCCTGGTCCCACCCAGCGCCGAGACCCCCACGGACAGGCTCACCCGCCGCACCCTGGGCGCACTGCGCCGCCAGGGCGGACGGGTGCTGGTCACCGGCCGCACCGCCGTCCCCGCTGATGTGGGCCAACGCCTGCACCAGCGCGACCCCGCCCTGGCCGGACGGGCGACCTGCGAAGACATCTTCGCGCTGGCGGGCCATGTGCTCGCCGAGCGCGAGATCGACGTGTGCACCGACCAACACCTGGTCGACGCGGCGTGGTCTGAAGCCTGGGAACGCGTCGGACGCCACACCGTGCTGTGCGGCCTCGACGACGACACCCGCTGGCGCGCCGAGATCGCCGGTGCGATCAAAGGACGCGGCCTCGTACGGTTCTCCCAGTACCAAGACTGCGCCGACCACCTGGCCACCGCCGTGTGGGACCTGTACGTGGCGTACTGCGAAGAGCTCACCATGAGGTTCGCCCACGACCAGGCCGACCTCATCGCGATCACTCTCGACGAGCTGACGGTCAACCCCCCGCGCAACCGTTACTGCGTCGTCGTGCTCGACCCGACCCTCCCCCTGACCCCCACCATGGTCCGTATGCTGCGAGCGCTCACCGTCACCCGCTGAGCCTGGCGAGTTTCGCCCAACGCCCCCCGCCGGCAGCACTCGACGTGGGAGGCTTGGGTCATGACGACCCCAGCGGACACGACGGTGCTTGTCGTGGAAGACGACCCTGCGATCGCCACGGCGATCGCCCACCGGCTGCGCGCCGAGGGCTGGCGGGTGGAGACCGCCCTGGACGGCCCGTCCGGTATCGAGGCCGCCACACGCCTGCGCCCCGACGTCGTGGTGCTCGACGTGATGCTGCCCGGGGTGGACGGGCTCGAGGTGTGCCGGGTGATCCAGACCGACCGGCCGGTCCCGGTGCTCATGCTCACCGCCCGTGACGACGAGACCGACGTCGTCATCGGCCTGGGCGTCGGCGCCGACGACTACATGACCAAACCGTTCTCCCCACGCGAGCTCGTCGCCCGGGTCAAAGCCCTGCTGCGGCGCCAAGAGCGCGCGGCGCGGGCCGCCGAGATGGTGGTGGCGCAGGCCCCCGAACCGACGTTGCACGTCGGCGACGTCATCATCGACCAGGCCCAGCGCCGGGTGCAGCACCGCGGGACGGAGGTCCACCTGACCCCTACCGAGTTCGAGCTGCTCGTCGCCCTGGCCACGTCCCCGCGCACGGTGCTCACCCGCGAGCTGCTCCTCGAGCAGGTCTGGGACTGGGTGGACGCCTCTGGCACCCGCACCGTCGACTCGCACATCAAGGCCCTGCGGCGCAAGCTCGGCGCGGACCTCATCCGCACCGTCCACGGTGTGGGGTACGCCTTCGAACCTGCCGAGGGCCTATGAGCCACCCCCGGGTGCGCAACGGGCGCCAGCCGCACGTGCTGGACGTGCGTCCGCTGGACCAGTTCCCCACGATCAAGCTCAAGCTCGGGGTGCTGGTGCTGACAGTGGTGGGGTTCGCCGCAGGGCTGACCTGGTTCGGGCTGTCGTGGCTGCACCTGGGCCTCACCCGCACGTTCCCTGTGGTGTTCGTCGTGTCTTTGGTGCTCATCCAGGTGCTGGCCCGGGGTATGACCTCGCCCCTGCGCGAGATGACATCGGCCGTGCGTGCCATGGCTGCTGGCGACTACAGCCGCCGGGTCCGCGCGACCAGCCGTGACGAGGTCGGCCAGCTCGCGGTCGCGTTCAACTCCATGGCCGCCGACCTCGAGCACGCCGACACCACCCGCCGCGAGCTGATCGCGAACGTCTCCCACGAGCTGCGCACCCCTGTCGCGGCCCTTCGCGCCCAGCTGGAGAACATGGTCGACCGGGTCACCGAACCCACCCCGGCGGCGCTCGGCGTGGCCCTGGCCCAGACCGAGCGGTTGTCGACGCTGATCAGCCAGCTGCTGGACCTGTCGCGGATCGAAGCAGGTGCCGGGGCGCTGGACATGGCCGCCGTGCACGTCGGCGCGCTGGCGCACGCTGCCGTCTCCGACGTGAGGGTGCTGGGCCAGGCGCGGGGCCTGCGCTACACCGTGGAGGTCGAACCAGCCGACCTGCGGGTGCCCGGTGACCGCGAACGCCTGCACCAGGTGCTGACCAACCTGCTGGCCAACGCCACACGCCACTCCCCCAACGGTGGGGAGGTCGTCGTGCGCGGTTCGCGCGTCGGGCCAGACGTGCGGATCGACGTGGTCGACTCAGGTCCCGGGATAGCCCCCGAACAACGTGCCCACCTGTTCGAACGGTTCGCCCGCGGCAACACCCCTGCGATCACCGGGCGCGCGTCCACCGGCGGCACCGGGCTGGGCCTGGCGATCGTGCGGCTGACCGTCGGTCTGCACGGCGGGACCATCGAGGTGGCCGACGCCGCACAGGGCGCGACGATGCGTATCACCTTGCCAGCCACCGCCTCCCCAGCACAGTGACCACTCGTCCGTGCGCGAAACAGGGTGAGCTGGAAAGTTTTACCGTTCCGGGGAGGACTGACGGTGGTCATCAGCCGTAGGGTGGGACTGTAGCGAGCAACGATGCGGCTCCAGCCGTGTGGAGAGTGGGCGAGTACCTGTGACATCGAAGCCTGTTCCAGAACCCCAGAACGCTGACTTCGGCGCGAACGAGTGGTTGGTCGACGAGCTCTACGAGCAGTACCTGGCCGACAAGTCGTCGGTGGACCCTGCCTGGTGGGAGTTCTTCGAGAACTACCGCCCGTCCACAGCGCCAGCCGTGGAGGCCGTCAGCGCACCGCCCCCGCCAGCCGGGGAGGTGGCACCAGCCCCCGAGGTGCCCATCAGCCACGGCCCGGTGGTGGTCACCGCCCACGATGCCGTCGCTGGGTACGCCGCCTTCGCGCAGTCCATCGCAGGCGGCGCGCAAGACGCTGACGCCAGCGACGACGTGCAGCGTCTGCGCGGCCCGGCAGCGCGCGTCGTGACGAACATGGCTGCGTCCTTGGTCGTTCCCACCGCCACGTCGGTGCGGGCGATCCCCGCCCACCTGCTGGTGGACAACCGCTCGATCATCAACAAGCACCTGACCCGCACCCGCGGCGGGAAAGTCTCGTTCACGCACCTCATCGCCTACGCGGTCGTCGAGGCGCTCGGTGAGATGCCAGACATGAACTGTGCCTACATCGAGCAAGACGGCAAACCGTCCGTCCTCATGCCTGGGTACGTCAACCTGGGCCTGGCCATCGACCTGCCGCGTCCCGACGGCACCCGCCAGCTGTTGGTCCCCAGTATCAAGAAGTCCAACACGCTGGACTTCAAGCAGTTCCTCGCCAGCTACGAGGACCTGGTGCGCCGCGCCCGGGCCGGCACCCTCGAGGTCGCCGACTTCGCCGACACGACGATCTCGCTGACCAACCCCGGCACCTTGGGCACCACGCACTCGGTGCCGCGCCTCATGGTCGGGCAGGGCGCCATCATCGGCGTGGGCGCGATGGACTACCCCGCCCAGTACGCGGGCACCAGCATCGACCGGCTCAACCAGATGGGCGTGTCGAAGGTCTTGACCATGACCTCGACCTACGACCACCGCGTGATCCAGGGCGCACAGTCCGGCGACTTCCTGCGGATCGTCGGGCAGAAGCTCATAGGGTCGGACGGGTTCTACGACCGTGTCTTCACCGCGCTGCGTGTCCCGTACGAACCGACCCGTTGGGTGGCCGACGCTGCCGCCGACGCTGACGCCGAGGCGATCAAACCGGCCAAGATCTTCGAGCTCATCCACTCCTACCGCTCACGCGGGCACCTCATGGCCGACGTCGACCCGCTGGCCTTCAAGATGCGCAAGCACCCTGACCTGGACATGCAGAGCCACGGCCTGACCATGTGGGACCTGGACCGCGAGTTCCCCACCGGCGGGTTCACAGGACGCCCGCGGGCCACGCTGCGCCAGGTGCTGTCGCTGCTGCGCGACTCGTACTGCCGCACCGTCGGCGCGGAGTACATGCACCTGCAAGACCCGCGCCAGCGCCGCTGGATGCAAGAACGGCTCGAGTCCGGCTGGGAGCGCACCCCGCGCGAAGACCAGCTGCGGATCTTGCGCAAGCTCAACGCCGCTGAGGCGTTCGAGACGTTCTTGCAGACCAAGTACGTCGGGCAGAAGCGCTTCTCGCTCGAAGGCGGCGAGTCGCTCATCCCGCTGCTGGACGCGGTCTTGTCGCGGGCGGCCGAACGCGGGCTGGACGAGGTCGCCATCGGTATGGCGCACCGCGGCCGGCTGAACGTGCTGGCCAACATCGCAGGCAAGTCGTACGCCCAGATCTTCTCCGAGTTCGAGGGCAACAAGGACGACACCACCGTCCAGGGCTCCGGTGACGTCAAGTACCACCTGGGCACCGAAGGTGTGTTCACCTGCGAGTCCGGCGCCACCACCAAGGTGTACCTGGCGGCCAACCCCTCCCACCTGGAGGCTGTCGACCCGGTGCTCGAAGGTGTGGTGCGGGCCAAGCAGGACCGTATCAACCTGGGCGGCGAAGAGTTCTCCGTCTTGCCGATCCTCATCCACGGTGACGCGGCGTTCGCTGGGCAAGGTGTGGTCTTCGAGACGCTGAACCTGGCCCAGCTGCGTGGGTACCGCACCGGCGGGACCGTCCACGTCATCGTCAACAACCAGGTCGGCTTCACCGCTGGGGTGTCCAGCTCGCGTTCGTCGTACTACGCCACCGACGTGGCCAAGGGTCTGCAGATCCCGATCTTCCACGTCAACGGCGACGACCCTGAGGCCGTCGTGCGCACCGCCGAGCTGGCGTTCGAGTACCGCCAGGAGTTCGACCGTGACGTCATCGTCGACCTGGTCTGCTACCGGCGCCGTGGGCACAACGAGGGCGACGACCCGTCGATGACCCAGCCGCTGATGTACAACCTCATCGAAGCCAAACGCTCGGTGCGCAAGCTGTACACCGAGTCGCTGGTCTCCCGCGGTGACATCACCGTCGACGAGGCCGAGCAGGCGCTGCGCGACTACCAGACACAGCTGGACCAGATCCTCACCGAGACCCGTGAGCACGGTTGGAAGCCTGAGCACGGTGCCGAGCTCGTCGGGGGCCTGGAGGTGCCCGGCGCCCAGCACACCGACGCCGGTGTCATGGTCGGCTGGAAGACCGCGGTCAGCCCCGAGATGCTCACCTGGATCGGCGAGGCGCACCAGAACCTGCCCGACGGGTTCACCGTCCACCCCAAGCTCGCGCCGCTGCTGGCCAAACGCGAGCAGATGAGCCGCGAAGGCGAGATCGACTGGGCGTTCGGCGAGCTGCTGGCTTTCGGCACGCTGCTGCTCGAAGGCGTGTCGGTGCGGTTGTCCGGCCAGGACTCGCGCCGTGGGACGTTCACGTCACGCCACGCGACGTTGCACGACCGCAACACTGGCGCGGAGTGGACCCCGCTGGACTACCTGTCCAGCGACCAGGCGAAGTTCTGGGTGTACGACTCGTCGCTGAGCGAGTACGCGGTGCTCGGGTTCGAGTACGGCTACTCCCTGGAGCGTCCCGACGCACTGGTGCTGTGGGAGGCGCAGTTCGGCGACTTCGTCGACGGGGCGCAGACCATCATGGACGAGTTCGTCTCTGCCGCCGAGCAGAAGTGGCAGCAGCACTCGTCGCTGGTCGTCCTCCTGCCGCACGGGTACGAGGGCCAGGGCCCCGACCACTCGTCGGCGCGGATCGAGCGGTTCTTGCAGCTCGCCGCCGAGGAGAACATGATCATCGCCCACCCGACGAACCCGGCGTCGTACTTCCACCTGCTGCGCCGCCAGGCGTACCAGCGTCCGCGGCGTCCGCTCATCGTGTTCTCCCCCAAGTCGATGCTGCGCAACAAGGCCGCAGTCTCGGCTGTGGGCGACTTCACGACCGGCACGTTCGAGCCAGTGGTCGCCGACGCGACTGCCGACCCGGGCAAGGTGACACGGGTGGTCATGTGTGCTGGCAAGCTCTACTGGGACCTCGTCGCCGAGAGGGCCAAACGGTCCGACGAGTCGGTGGCGATCGTGCGGCTGGAACAGCTGTACCCGCTGGACGGGCCCGCCCTGCGCGACGCCCTCGCCCCCTACCCCAACGCCAGCCTGGTGTGGGCACAGGACGAACCGCAGAACATGGGCGCGTGGACGTCCTTGTCCATGAACATGCCTGCGCTGGTGGACCGGCCGGTCACCGTCGTGTCCCGTCCGCCGTCGGCCTCTCCGGCCGCCGGATCAGCGAAGAAGCACCACGCCGAGCAGGAGGAGCTGATCAACGCGGCTTTTGCGCAATGATGCGGCGGTGGCCCTGCGTATCGTCGTCGTCGGTGACGAGCTCGTCGCAGGTGTTGGCGACCCCAAAGCGCTGGGCTGGGTAGGACGGGTCGTGGCGCGCACCATCGCACCCGAACCGCCTCTCGTCTTGACGTTAGCCATGCCCGGCGAGACGTCCACGCACCTGGCGGCCCGGTGGGAAGCTGAAGCACTGGGCCGCCTGGACCCCGGGTCCGACAACCGCCTCGTCGTCGCACTGGGCCGTGGCGACGGCGCTGCGGGCCTGTCGCTGGCCCGCAGCCGCCTCAACCTGGCCAAGATCCTCGACGCCGCGGCCCAGCACCGTATTCCCGCATTCGTCGTCGGCCCTCCCCCTGCCCACCCCGATGCGAATATGCACCTGGCGGCTCTTTCTGCTGCTTTCAGCGACGTCGCCGACCGCCGCACCATCCCCTACGTAGAAACTTTTGCCCCCCTGGTCGCCCACGACCAGTGGCTGGCCGACCTCGCCTCCTCCGACGGCTCCCTCCCCGGCCAGGCCGGCTACGGCCTCATTGCCTGGCTCGTCCTGCACACCGGCTGGCACGCCTGGCTTGGCCTCCCCTCCGACGCCGACTGACCCCCTTTTCGGCGTTGGCCACCATGGCACCCGCGCACCGGATCAGCACGGCCCGTGGTTGCGAAGACCAGGTGCCCAAACCGATCTTCACCCGTGGTAGTTTCCTGCCATTCGCACCACATGTCCGATTCCGCGAACGATTGGACCTCCCATGACCCGCAAGATCCTGGCCAGCGGCGCAGCCATCGCCGCTTGCGCCACTCTCACCTGCTGCTCTGTCGTACAAGACGTAGTCGACAACTGGAACAACACCAACTACGACACGACTGAGGCGGGGTCCTGCTTCCACGATGGGTACAACGTGATCAAGCTGCTCTCCTGCCTCGACGAGCACAACGCCGAGAGCGTGGGATCCTACGAGTCTTCGGCGGCCACCCGCGAAGAGGGACGCAAAGAGGCCCGCGAAGAACGCTGTCCAGCCATGGTCGCCGACTGGGTGGGGCCGAACTGGGAGACCTACGTGCCCGAGCTCCACGCGGACATCCTTTGGATCTCGTCTGAGGAAGACTGGGAAACCAAGCACAAGGTCACCTGCTACGTCAAGACGCAAGGGGACCAGCTGACGTCGTCTCTGAAGGACGCAACTCCCTGACCGACCACCGACCCTGGTCGGGCACGACGCACAAACACACCACGGCCCCCACCCGGTGGTGGGGGCCGTGGAATACCTGTCAGCGCAAGGTGGCGCGGACGGCTTGACGGGCTGAGTCCAGGACGGTGCGGACTGTGTCGACCGCCAGGGTGGGGACTGAGGCGTCGGCGTCGGCGCGGCGGATGTCAGCGCGCACGTCGTCGGTGAAACGACGCAGCATGGCCTCGATCTCGACACGGCGGGCGTGCGAGGCGGTGCGTTGTTCGTCGGCGACGGCCGAACGGCCCGGACGGGCGGTGGCCCGTGCCTCTTGGGCGGCAGCGGCCAGGTCGGCCTGCAGCCCGGTCATGGCGACGCGGGCGTCCTCGCGGACAGCCGCGGCGCGGTCGCGCACCGAGTCGGAGATGTCAGCTTCTAGGTCTGCCAGGTCACCGGCTCGGGCGGCGAGCTCGGCACGGCCGGCGTCGGTCAGGGCGTAGGTGGTCTTGCGCCCTGGGTCCTGCGGGACCGTGCGCACGACCAGGCCTTCGACCTCCAGGCGGGCCAGGCGCGGGTAGACCGTCCCGGCCGACGGGCGGTACGTCCCGCCGAACCGGTCTGACAGGGCCTGGATCAGCTCGTATCCGTGCTGGGGGCCCGACTCCAGCAGCGCCAGCAGGTACAGCCGCAGCTGTCCGTGGGCGAACACCGGGGCCATCATTCCCCCTCGTCGTTCTGCGGAGCGTCGCTGGCCTTGTTGGTCTCGTCAGCGCCGTGGCCACAGCAGCACCGAGGAGCCTCGGCCTGGTCAGCCGCGGGCTCCGCGTCGTCACACGGGCACTCGGCAGACTCGTCGGCGGCCGCAGCGTCCTCCACCGGCGGCACGAACGTGGTCGGGGCGTCGTCGCGCGGGTCGGCTGCAGGCTCGGGCGCGTCGGAGACCGCGGCACCGCGCAGGACCGTCACGTCACCAGAGACCGTCGTCACCAACAGGTGGCAGGTCCCGGCGTCACCGGGCTCGTCCACGTTCGCGGCACCGGGCATGGAGCCCTTGTGGTCCACGCCGTCGATGACGACACGGCCCGTGGCCGCCTGGACACGTACCTGCACCCCCACCTCTTCGGGCAGGCGCGCGGTGACGTCACCAGAGACGGAGGTGGTGGTGATCGACGACGTGGCCGACGCCAGGTCCAGGCTCACCGCACCAGAGATCGTGTTGGCGTGCACCGCGGTCAGACCACCGGACGCGGCCAGGTCCCCGGAGACCGAGTTCATGGTCAGCGGGCCGTAGTGGCTGCGCACCGCGATCTCGCCTGACACCGACCGGGCCGACAGCTGCCCGCGGGTCGAGTCGACGACCAGCGAACCGGACACGGTCCCGACCGACGAGTCCTCGTCGATATCGGCCACCAGCCCCTCGGCGGAGACTGTGCCGACCCTCACCGCCGCGGCGCGCGGCACGGCCAGGTGCACATCCACCTTGTCCGACGAGCGGAAGGTGCGCAGCCTGTCCAAGAACGCCTCCCAGCCCGACAGCGTGTCGGAGTAGCCCACACGCAGCTCGCCGTCGCGCAGGCTGATCTCCAGCGGCCTACCGTGCACGTCGTGCACCTCTAGCCGGGCGCCGGGACCGTCCTGGCCCACGACGTCTACCCGTCCCCCGATGATCTGCACCCGAACTGCGGACACCTCGTCCACTTCGATGACCTGTGGGCCTGCGACGACCCAAGACTCCGTTGCCATGAGACTCTCCTCTCGCGATATATCTCGACAAGAGACACGATATATCGTGTGAGCCCGTATACCAACTCAGCAGTGTCCACCGAGGTCAGCAAGTCGGCAGACGGGTGGCCGTATCCACACCCCCGCCGGTGAAGGCCGGGGCTCTGGTGAGAGCCGACGTTGCAGGGTCAGCACTCACCGGAACCCCCAGCTGTCGAGGGGCGGACGAGGTGACCAAGGGGCGGGACACGCAGGGGTGAGGGCAGCCGCACGTCGCCCTTGGGCCGTCGTTCTGGTCAGAGCAGCACGAAAAGGGGAGAGAATAGGGGTGTGAGCAACCCGTACGCGCCGCCGGACCCGGACCGGCCGCGCCCGCCCGAACCGTCGGCCCTGCCGCCAACGGCGCCGGTCGTGCAGCCGGAGGTCCCGTCCGACCCGGATGGGACACAACACGCCAGGCGACTGGTGAACACGACGTTCTTGCTGGTCATCGCGGGTCTGATCGTGCAGTTCTTCCCCGCTCCGTGGAACGTTGCCTCGATCGTGTTCGCCTCGGTCGCCCTCGTCTACGCGATGAGGGCGACGTTCGTCGGGCGTCGTGCCCAGGTCGACCGCATGACGCTGCTCGCCGCCGGCGTCCTCGTCTTCACCGCCGGTTCGGGCCTGCTCGTCGGCACGACATCCCTCATGCTGCTCCCTGCCCAGATGGAGCTCGACCGCTGCCAGGTCGGAGCCCTGACCGAGGCCGGCAAGCAGTCGTGCACCCAGGCGTTCGAAGACGCCGTGAACAAGCTCCAGAAACAGCTCTCCGGCCCGTCGCTACGCCCCTGATCGGCGCTGCGAAGCGTGCTCGTCAGGCTCGGCGAACACAGGCCGAGGCGCGACGATGGTCGGACGCTCGACGAGGAAGTCGTCGTCGGCTGCTGGCAGGTCGGCGAACGAAACCCACAGCAGGGACCGGACCGGCGGTGTGCTCACGCCGCCAGCCTACGCGGTGGTCGAGGCGGCAGTCGGGTCTGCCCAGGTAGCGAGGACAGCTGCGCGGACGGCGGCCGGGTCGACGCCGAGGGCTCGTCCGCGACATGCTGGCCCATGCCATTGACGACGCGCCGGGGACGCTGCGTGGCGCGGTTGGTGCTGGCGGTGACGATGGGGCGGTGACCTCCACGACGCGACCGCGGCCGGCTCTGATCGAGCCGGACGCTGCGGCGCGACCGACGACAGATCCTCGCCCGGCATGGTTGCGTGGGTCGTCGGACAAGACGGTGGCGGCGTTCGCTGCAGCCCAAGGATGGGTGCTGTCAGTCCTGGCAGTGGTGCTGCCAGCGCTGGCTGCTGCTCTGACCGCCGCTGAACCAGGCGACCGGCCTGGTTGGGGGGCCAGCGGGTTCGGGCTGCGGGTGTGGCTGGCGGGCCACGGGGTTCCGCAGACCGCCGGTTCGATGGTCGTCTCCCTGGTCCCGCTGGGTGTGACCGCCCTGGCGGTGTACACCGTGTCAGCCACGACCCGCCGGGCACAGGTGGTCTCGAGCTCGGGGATCGTCGCCGGGACCATCTGCTACACGGCGCTGACAGTGGTCGCCGCGCTGGCAGTGGGCACCGGCGGGCCCGGGGTGCTGCGGGCTGTGGTCGGCGGGATCGTCGTCGGCGCTGCGGGCACCGGGCTGGGTGTGCGGTCGGGCCTGGTGCGCGGCACTGCCCCCGCGACGCTGGTGCCCGGACGCGCCGCTGCCCTGGTGGGCCGGGTACCAGCGCCGGTGCTCGCAGGGTTGCGCTCAGCGCTGCTGGTCGGGGCCTTGCTCGTCGTGGTGGTCTCTGTGGTGGTGGTGGTCTGGGTGCTGGCAGGGCGCGGCTCCATCGCCGAGGTGGTGCGTGCGTTGTCGATGGACACTGTCGGGGCGTTGGTCTACGCAGCCGCCCAGCTGCTCTACCTGCCGAACCTCATGGTGTGGGCCCTGGCCTGGCTGTCGGGGGCGGGGTTCGCCGTGGGGTCAGGCACCCACTTCGCCCCTGACGAGATGGTCGGCGGGCCGATGCCTGCCGTGCCGCTGCTTGGTGCGCTGCCCACGTGGTCGTTCCCCGGGCACCTGGCACTGGTCGCCCCGGGGGTGCTGGTCGTCGTGGGTGTGCTGGTCGGGTTCTACCTGCACCGTCGCGCACCGGACCGGTTGTGGTGGCACCAGCTGGCGGCCGTCGGCACCTGCGCGGCGACGACAGCGGCCGGTGTTGCGGTGCTCGTCTCCGCAGCGTCTGGGTCGGTCGGCTCGGGACGGTTGAGCGTCGTCGGGGCCGTGTGGTGGCAGGTGGGTCCGCTCGTCGGCGGCCTGGTCGCACTGGGTGCCGTACTGGTCGTGGTCCCCGGGTCCGTGGCCCTGCGGCGCGCCGTGCTTGCTGGTGTGCGCACGAAGGTGCTGTCACGCCGTCGTCAAGGTCGTCACCGCTAGACCTGCGACAACGTCGGAAGCTTGTGTCCTGCGCACAGGTTTCCGTCGTGTGGTACCGCTGGCGGCGCGGGTCCACCAAGGCACTAGGCATGTCCGTTTTGTGGTGCTACGCTGCTCTGCTCGGCGCCAGACGGGGTCAGCGTTCGTGACGGAGGGACCCCATGGGTTGGCGTTTCAAGTTCATCGGTGTGCTGCTGGTCTGCGCAGCGATACTCACCGTTCTTGCCTACGACGGGCTCCGTCACGAGCTGGAGACCAAGGACTGGGTCGCGACGACGGCTACCGTCACCAAGGCTCAGACGGTCACCGAGAGGCACCGGGGCCGGCGCGGGGTCTACGTCAGCACCCATACCAACGCGACCCTGGAGTTTGCGGCTGACGGAGATATCCAGCAGTGGCGGGGGCGGCTCGACGGTTCGGTACCGGTCGGCCACACCCTCGACATCAGGTACGACCCGTCCGACCCGTCGACCGTCTTCATCCCCGACCCCGGCCAAGAACGTTTCTACGTGTACGGGGCGGCAGCGTGCTGGGCCGTCCTGCTCATCTTCGTCACCGTGCTCTTCCTCAGGTGGCTGTTCTCCCGCAGGGTCTCAGCACCCATGCCGCCCTCGTTCGAGCCCGTGGGGGACCTGGCGTGGCAACGACCCCCGTCCTCGTCCAGCCCAGCCGTGACCCCGGGCGCCTGGCCGCAGTCCCCGGCCGGTACGGCCGGACAGCTCCCGCCGTCCCCGGCCGACGCCCTCTGGCTGTCCTCTCCCACCCCACTGACCCAGACGCCTTCGTTCGCATCGACACAGGTGCCTTCGTCCAGCCCAGCGCACACACCGGCCTGGCACTCTCCCCCAGGTCCGGCACCGTCAGCTCCTCACGGCTGGCAGGTTGCTCCAGCTCCCTCGGCCCAGCTTCCGGCACCGTCAGCACCTGGGATCTGGCAGGCTGCTCCCACCCCGGGAGCCGCGACGCCAGCCGTCTACCCGCCAACCCCGGCGGCGCACCCAGCAGGCCCGTCGATCGTCCCCCCGGCACCGTCCGCACCAGGCCCCTACCCACCAGCGACGCCACCACAGTGACCGCCAGCCCAACCCCACCGGCTGGCCCGGCTCGACGGACAACGGAACCCTGACGAGCGCGCCTGCCAAGGTGATAGTGGGACCAAACGCCCGCCTCGAAGAGCTACTGTGGACCAGGTGCGCACCCGGATACTCGCCATCGTCGGTCTGGCCGTCCTGTTGGTTCTGCCTGGGTGCTCAGCCAAACCCACGGCTGAGCCGTCCACGCCGCCACCTCCACCACCAACACGGACGACGGTGCCTACCCCGACACCAACTCCGACACCCCCTGTGCCGCCTCCCGGCCCGGTGGACCTGTCGACGTTGCCGAAAGCTGACCCGTGGGCGGTCCTGCCCGCCGCACCGGTCGATCCCGACCCGTCCGGCACCCCGAGCGGCGAGGTCGCCTACCCGGTGGACCCAGCCGGTATCGCCCTGTACGACGCCCCTGGCGGCGAACCGTTCGCGGTGCTCCCGGTCGAGGCGTACAAAGGGGTCACTGGCTACCCGGTCGTGGCCCACCGCGACGACTGGTTGCAGGTCATGATCGTCGCGCGGCGTGGGTTGCCCAGCGTCGTCGGCAAGGAAGGCGTGAACTCGGCCACCGGCTGGGTGTACGGGCCCCAGACGACCACCTCGACCTTGGACACCGTCATCGAGGCCAACCCTGCCGCAGGCACGGTGAGCGTCGTGACGAACGGCCAGGTCACCGCCAGCACCCAGGCCGGTTTCGGCAAGGCGGCCACCCCCACCCCCCACGAACGCACCTTCGTCATGTCCATCGCCGCGAACCCCGAAGCGCAGTATTCGCGGCTGTTCGTCTACCTGGCGGCGCACTCGCCCACTCTGGACACGTTCGGCGGTGGCCCTGCCCCCATCGCCATCCACGCCTACAGCACCTACAGCGGCCAGATCTCCAACGGCTGCATGCGTATCCCCGCCAACAAGCTCGACCCCTTCGCCGCCGTCCCCACAGGCACCCCCGTCGTCTTCGTCTCCTGACACCCCAGGTACCAGCGCCAACCCCGCACGACACGTACTTTTTCTGCGACGGACGCCTACAGCCACTCCCATATTCAATCCCGAAAGCGATACCATAGTGGGATGAGCACGCAGATCACGGTACGGCTGCCAGACGAGCTGGTGCGGTCGGTCGACGGTCTCGTCGCTGCTGGTGATGCGCGCAGCCGCGCCTCGGTGGTGGAGCAAGCGTTGGAACGGTACCTGCGGCGCGTCCTCGCCGAACGGGACGCAGCGATCCTGGCGGCCAGCACCGATGACCCAGACGACCTCGGCGCCTTGGCGTCGTGGGCTGCAGCCCAACCGGTGGACCTGCCCTGATGCGTCCGGTCTACCTGGTCGAGATGGACAAGGCCCGTCCGGCAGTAGTACTGACCCGCGAGATCGTCCGCCCCCACCTGCACAACCTCACCGTGGCACCCATCACCTCAACCGTCCGCGGCCTGTCCACCGAAGTCCCGGTCGGTCCCGCCAACGGGCTCGACCACGACTGTGTCATCACCTGCGACAACGTCACCACCGTCCCCGCCACAGCCCTGCGCCGCATCATCGGCTACCTGCTCCCCCACCAAGAGCGAGCCCTGGCCCGCGCCCTGGTCCTCGCCTTCGACCTCGACGCACCCCTGTGACCTGCCGGTTCGAGTTGGGTCCCGCAACCACGTTGCTGCAGGCGGATGTCGCACCAGCAGCGGGTCCGGCGGGTTACTCCTCGGGGCCGAGGGAGCGGTCGCGGAGGATGGCGTAGGCGGCCAGGTGGGCGGCGGGGACGAGGGGCAGGAGGGCCAGGGCGGACGTGAGTGCGGAGCGGTCATGGTCGCACAGGTCGTGGGTGGCCAGGACCTTGCGGGCCCAGTGCCAGTAGGGGATCACTGTGGTGGCGGCGGTGACAGCGCCGGAGGTGTAGCCGCGGGTGGCGACCGAGGATGCGAGGTGGCCGTAACCGTGGAGGCCGAAACCGAGGAGGGCGCCGCGGAACAGCGGGGAACGGCCGCGGGTGACGACTCCGGCGGTGGACGCAGCGGCGAACGCCACGCCGACGAGGGCGATGGCCAGGCGTCCGTGGGCGTCGGAGAGCCCTCGGCGTCGCAGCTCGTCGGGGATCGGGACCCACCCGGGGATCCGGTCGACCGCCAGACGGCTGGTCGACGAGAGCGTGAACCACTCTTCGAGGTCGTTCACGCACCACGCCGCGAACAAGCCCGCTGCTGCTTTCTGAACGTCGTCCATCACCTGATCCTACGGCCTGACCAGCGGTCGGCAGTGTTCTAGCGCCGCATGTGGCAGGTGCCACGGGTGTAGCCGTGGTCGGCGAGGGTGGCGAAAGTGGTGGGGTCGGCGTGGGCTATGAAGGCAGGGTCCGGGGGGTAGGTGGCGGGGACGGGGACGACCTGGACAGACGAGAGCTGGGTGAGGGTGCGCAGGTCAGTGAGGGAGGTGTTGTTGTCCACGGTGAGGGCGCCGGTGGAGGCCCAGGCGGTGCGGTGCACGACGAAGGGGTTGCGGACCGTCTTGGCCTGGGTGGTCACCGCGGAGAAGACTCGGGCGGCCGACTCTGTGCGGGCACGGGCGCCGTCGTCGGTGGTGGTTGCGACCTGGGTGCCGTCGATGGTGCGGACGGGGTGGCGGGAACGGACCAGGGCCAAGGCGGTGGTGCCGTCGAGGTGGAGCGTGCCTGCTTCGGGCAGGTCGAGGCTGGCGTCGGTGTCGTGGACGGGATAGGGGATGTCGACGTCGATGCCGCCGAGGGCGTCGACGATGGCGACGAAACCGGCCATGGAGACTTCGACGTAGTGGGTGGTGGGGATCCCCAGGTCTTGGCACAAGACTCCCACCAGGACATCAGGGCCTTGGCCTGCCAGGGCTGCCAAGCGGTTGGGGGTGGCACCGGGGGTGGGTTCGACGAGCAGGTCTCGGGGCAACGACAGCACCGATGTGCCGTCAGGAGCGACACGGACCACCAAGATCACGTCGGCACGCGCACCGGGGACGTCAGCTTCGGTGCCGTAGACGTCCGGGCCGTCGGGCAGGTCGGCCCTGCTGTCGGACCCGACGATCACCCAGGTCTGGCCAGGCACCTGCGAGAACGTCTGGGGAATGGCCGTGCGGCTGACCCGACGGGTCAGTGCCAACGCGTCGAGAGCCGCCAGTGCCAACGCCACGCACAGCCCGACTGCGACGACCTTGGCGACAAGCCGGAGGTGGTTCCGGAGACAGTGGGGACGGTTCCTTGTGTCTTGCGGGACCGCCGCCGGTGGCGGCGAATCCCGCAAGACACAAGGAACCGTCCCCACTGTCTCCACCGTCTCGGTCGATCCCGGTTCAGGACGCCTCACGGGCACCTTCCAGCTGGGCGACCACGACGACGTTCTGCAGGCTGATCCCGCCGCGCAGGTCCGCGCCGGGGGCGTGGTTGCACGTCACCAGCAGGAGACGGCCGGGCACCTGGGTCGTCACTTCGGGCACCGAGGTGTAGGCACCTTTGTCCACGGTGATCACGTCGGTGACCGTGTAGGTCAGGGTGCCGTTGACGGTGGCGACGTCCACCACGTCACCGGCGGACAGCTGGTAGAGGTCGGAGAACACCGCGCGCATCGACGGTTCACCGGCGTGGGCGACGAGGTAGATGTTGCTCTGGGCGTCGGTGCCAGCCATCGCCCCGTAGGCGACCCCGGCGATCCCACCTTGCTGCCAGTAGACGTCGGCGGCTGTTGGCGGGTTGATGCAGGTGATGACACCGTCGCGGTAGCACGGCTCACCGGTCAGCGTGTCCGTGGCCTTCTGGGCCTGCTCGACGGTGTAGGTCACCACGGCCGCGTCGACACCGAGCGTCGAGATGACGACACGCGTCGGGACCGCACCGGGGACCAGGTCCCACGGTGTGGCGGCCGGAGCTGTCGGTACAGGTGTCACGACCGGCGGGGGTGGGCTGGCGAACGAGCCCGACCCCCGCCCGGTCGCGAAAGTGACAGCAGCCAGGGCGGCAGCGACGACGAGCGCGCCGCCGCAGGCCAGCACCCAGACCGGCGGACGGGGCCGGTCTGGACCGCTACTCACCAGAGGTGCGGCTCCGTCTGCTCGCGACAACACCCACGACGACGAGGAACGTCACCGCCAGGCCAGCGAAGACGAGGGCCGACCCGGACCCGCCTGGTGCGACGTCGCTGATGACCTTCGGCACACCACCACCAGGCGGCGGGGTTGGCGACACAGTGATCACGGTGGCGGTGAAGCTGCCGCTGGTACCAGCGAGCGTGATCCAGTGCTGGCCGAGCGTCGTACCGGCCGGGATGGTCACCGACGCGGACACGGCTCCCTTGTCGTTGGCGAGCGTCTTTCCCAGCACGACCGGTGTGGAGTGGAGCTCGATGACGACCTCGTCACCGGGGTCGAACCCCTCGCCGGTGACAAGCAGGACCGCACCGGCGGCGACTGTGCTCACGCTCGTGGCGATCGACAGGTCTGGGTCGACCACGGCCACCGTCGCCGGTTCGTAGTCGACGGGGGTCGTGGCGGCGGCGTAGTTCCAGCACGTCGCAGTCACGTCGTACATCCCGGGACCCAGCAGGGTGAACGTCAAGGACACGAGGTTGCCCGGAGGCGCAGCGGTTGTCTGGGTGCTTGCCTGCGGCGTGGTGAAGGCCGCTCTCGCTTTGAGGGTGACTTCCCAGATGTCGTCGTTGGTCGCGTCCAGGTCAGAGCACAGCGAGAGCTCGACGTCGAGGTCGTCACCAGCCACGACGATCGGCGGCACGGTGATGGTGTGGGGGCCAGCGGCGGACGCGGCCTGGGAGCCGACCAGCACGAGCCCGGCCACTGCCAGACCAGCAAATACGCGCCGTTTCGTGGTGAACATCCTGGAGATCCTCTCTGATGACACTGGATGCGCCGCGGAAAAACCGCAGATTCGGCGAACGTATCACATTTGTTGGTGTTCACAACTTCGTGACAGGTGCATAGCGAAGAATGAGACGTTTTGTCCCTTCGCTCCCGAAATTGATTTTCGCGACAGCGTTGTGGCCGGTGCCTTCGAGCTCGACGACGGTGCCCAGGCCGTACGAATCGTGGGTGACCTTGTCGCCCAAGGACAGCTCGGGGACGTCTCCCCGTGGGGTCGCTGAGCCGAACGTCGCACCGGTACGCGGCAGAGGCCGACGTTCTTCTGCCCTCACCGGAGCCGCGGGACGGTCGTCGGACGTCCACGAACCGGAGCCCCGCGGACCGCCAGAACCCCGCGGACTGCCAGCGCCACGGTTCCAGCCGTGCACAGCAATGGCGGACGGTTCGCGCCGGCGCCAGTCGAGCAGGTCTTCGGGCAGGTCGGCCAGGAAACGGCTGGGCGGGAACTCGTTGGGGGCACCCCAAGCGGTGCGGACCGCCGCCCGGGACACATACAGCCGCTGGCGGGCACGGGTCAGGCCGACGTAGGCCAGGCGGCGTTCTTCGGCGAGCTGGGTGGCGTCGGCCATGGACCGGGCGTGCGGGAACGTGCCGTCTTCCAGGCCGGTGAGGAACACCACGGGGAACTCCAGCCCCTTGGCGGTGTGCAGGGTCATCAAGGTGACGACACCGCTGGTCTGGCCGTCAGCGTCGGGGATCTGGTCAGAGTCGGCGACCAAGGAGACCCTCTCCAGGAAGTCGCCCAGGTCACCGTCGGGTTCAGCTTTCTCGAACTCGGCAGCCACCGCGTGCAGCTCGGCGAGGTTGTCGATCCGCCCGGCGTCCTGCGGGTCGTCGGACGCGCGCAGCTCAGCCAGGTACCCGGTGCGGTCCAGCACGGCGCCGAGCACCGCGGCAGGGCCAGCGCCCGGCGAACGCAGCTCGGCCAGGAGCGCGGCGAACGCCCGCAGGGAGCTGATGGCCCGGGTGCCCAGGCCGGGAATGTCGTCGACATGCTCCAAGGCGGCGCCGAAAGAGAGCCCGGCACGTTGGGCGTAGGCGGCGACCATCGCCTCGGACCGCTCCCCCAGCCCGCGTTTGGGCACGTTGAGGATACGGCGCAGGTTCACGTCGTCGTCAGGGTTGGCCACCACACGCAGGTACGCCACAGCGTCTTTGACTTCTTTGCGGTCGTAAAAACGTGTGCCGCCGACGACTTTGTACGGCAGTCCGACGCGTACCAGCGCGTCCTCCAGGGCACGGGACTGGGCGTTGGCCCGGTAGAACACGGCGACGTCGGCCGGACGCACCCCTGCGGTGTCGCCGAGAAGGTCGATCTCGGACACGACGAACTGGGCTTCTTGGCGTTCGTCGTCGGCGACGTAGACGACGATCTGTTCCCCGGCGCCGGCGTCGGTCCACAGACGTTTGGGTTTACGGCCAGAATTCTTGGAGATGACCGCGTTGGCGGCTGACAAGATCGTCTGCGTCGACCGGTAGTTCTGCTCCAGCAAGATCGTGCGGGCGTTCGGGTAGTCGGCTTCGAACTCCACGATGTTGCGGATGTCGGCACCGCGGAAAGCGTAGATCGACTGGTCGGCGTCGCCGACGACGGTCAGCTCCCCGGCGTCCAGGTCGTCGCTGCCGCGCCCGACGAGCTCGCGCACCAGCACGTACTGGGCGTGGTTGGTGTCCTGGTACTCGTCGACGAGGATGTGGCGGAACCGGCGCCGGTAGTGCTCGGCGACGTGAGGGAACGCCTGGAGCAGGTGGACCGTGGTCATGATGAGGTCGTCGAAGTCCAGGGCCTGGGCCTGGCGCAACCGGGCTGTGTACCGCTGGTACACCGACGCCAAGACGTCGTCGTAACCGTCGTCACCTGCGGTGCGGGCGTAGTCCTCGGCGTCGACGAGCTCGTCTTTGAGGTTCGAGATCTTGTGCGCCAGGCCTTTGGGCGGGTACTTCTTGGCGTCGAGGTCCAGCTCACGGGCCACGAGGGTGACCAGGCGCAACGAGTCCGCGGCGTCGTAGATCGAAAAGCTCGAGCGCAGCCCTAACGTGGCTGCCTCCCGGCGCAAGATCCGCACGCACGCCGAGTGGAACGTCGACACCCACATCCGCTGGGCTGCGGGCCCCACCAGGGCCGCCACCCGTTCGCGCATCTCGGCGGCGGCTTTGTTGGTGAAGGTGATGGCCAGCACCTGCCCAGGCCGGGCCCGGCCGGTGGCCAGCAGGTACGCGATGCGGTACGTCAGCACCCGGGTCTTTCCCGACCCGGCCCCGGCGACGATGAGCAACGGCGGCCCGGTGTGGACCACCGCCTCACGCTGTTGCGGGTTGAGCCCGGCGAGCAACGTGGCGCCATCAGCGGCCGCCTCGGCGTCGGGGGGTGCAACATGTGGCGCAGCGGTGGGCAGCGCC
The DNA here is from genome assembly GCA_009779195.1 of Micrococcales bacterium. Lineage (GTDB taxonomy): Bacteria > Actinomycetota > Actinomycetes > Actinomycetales > Cellulomonadaceae > Cellulomonas. The sequence goes on along the minus strand of WRET01000006.1, from coordinate 54,650 downwards.
GCTTCTTGCGAGGGCGTGACGGTGGGAAACCCGGGCAGGTAGTCGAAGAGGGAAGTCATCGAGGCCCAGCCTAGAGCCCGTCACCGACACACGGCTCGCGCCTACGGGGCGACGGGGAGCTGAAGGCGCGACGACGACAGGGCCGGGTTCGATGCCGGGGACGCGGTCGGGACCGCTCCGACCTGCACCTGGCCGTCGTCGTCGGTGTACAAGACGATGACGACCTGCGTCCCGTCGTCGACTGTGGTCACCGCCACGGGAAGCACCTGTGTCTCGTCACACGGGACCGGGGGCACGCTGGCGGCCTCCGCAGCGCGCCGGCTCGTCGGACTGTCCGGTGCGCTGACCGCTGCGACCTGCAAGACGCCGTCGGTGTCGGCGTACACCACGACGACAAGCTCCGTGCCGTCATCGGTCGTGGTCGTGGCGACAGGGACCAGCGAGCCTTCGACCAGCATCGGCGGCTCGGGCTCTTCGACCTCGTCCTTGGGTGCCTGCAGGACCAGGGGCAGCTCGATGGTGTCGGGGCGCTCGGACGTCGACCGGGCGGTCACGGTACGACGAGGCGGCCCGCCACGTACCGGCGGCAGCTCGGGCACCACGATCTCAGGCTCTTCGGGCTCCTCCGGCTCTTCGAGCTCCACGGCGTTGACCAGCACGTCAGGTTCTTCGGCCGTCGCCAGGGGCTCTTCGCCCTCAGCCCGGACCATCCCCGGCGGGGGGTAGAACACCTCGCCGAGCACACCGATCTTCATGCTCCCGTCTTCGAGCAGCCGGGCGGTGGTCTGCCCGTGGCAGACCATGGTGCGCACACCGTCGGCGACGGACCACTCCACGTAGTCCAGCATCGCCCGCAGGTCGTGGGAGCCCCGACCGTCGTCGTCGAGCCGGGCCCAGATACCTGACCAGACGCGGACAGCACCGTCGTCGTCAGCGCCGAGGTTGGCGCACAGCGTCCTGTCGGCGCCCAGGCTCAGCTGCACCGGCGGGGGTGGGGTGTACGGGGACGCCCGGTACGGGGTCTCCCACGTGCCCTCGAACGCCAGGACCGACCGGAACAGCAGCTCAGGTGTGCGGTCCATCCCCGGCTGGACGTGGCGGGACAAGAACACCCGCCCGTCCGGCATCTGGTGGACCGAATGGCGGATGGGCCCGTCGACGAACAACGACAAGAACGTCTCGGAGACCTTCACCCAGCGTCCGTCGGTACGCCCCTCACGCTGGTCGAACAGCGAGAACGTCCCGTCGAGCCGCACGACCAGCGGCCGGACCCCCCGGTCGAGGATGTTCCACCGCCCGATCATGGACTCGGCCTGGGGCCCGGCGGGCTCGGACCCGTCACCGGGTTCAGGTTCGCCTGAGGTCTGCGGTGCGGTGGGGACCAGACGGCGGCGCCGTGTGCGCGTGCGGGGCCGGTCGACCTCGGACTCAGGCTCACCGAGCTCGGGCACTGGCTCGCTGGCTTCGAACGTTGGCGCGGCGGACTCTCGCAGCCGCGACCGTCTCCTGTCACTCATCGCCGGACCCGCCAAGGTCGAGGCAGTCATCGTCGAGCAGCGTGTCCAGCCACGGCTCGTGAGGTGCTGGCTGCCGAACCGGCCGGGGGACGTCGCCGAGGTCCAGCGGGTAGACCTGCGCCAGGTCGAGGTCCAGCGGGTCCAACGGGTCCAGCGCGTCGACGTAGTCCACGTGCGCACCGAGGATGTCGATGTCGACCAGGGTGACCGGCAGGTCCAGCAGCTCGAGCACTGTCGGGCACCCGCTGGCCACCGGCGGGCCAGTGACGGGGAACAGACCACCGACGTCCAGCGTCGACATCAGCGCTGGGGCGACCTCGACGACGTCGCCGGCCGCGCCGCCGGTCCCGTCGGTCATGACCAGGGCGCGGACCTCGACGCACGTACCACCGTGCATACGGGGGAGGCCGATCACGTCCTTCCATCCCCAGCCGCACGGTGACGGTGCTTGGCTGGTCGGTTCCAGACGTCCGCCCGGCAGGTCCCAGTCGACCTGTGGCCCGAGCGAGCCAACGTCCAGACGCACCTCGACGGTGTCCGGCTCATCGGGGTCGAAACCGTCGTCGCCCGGCTCGGTGATGGGTTCGAGGAGGCGGATGCGCCCTCGCAGCTTCATCGTGGCAAGACCGATGACCTCAGCAGTCGGGATCTCTTCGGTCGGGGCGGGTTTGGTGACGGCGCCGGGCGGTCGCCTGCTACCGGCGGCCATGGTGTTCTCCGTCGTGGGCACGGACAGTCACGCGTACGGCGCCGTCTCGTACGCCAACGCTCCTCGTGCTCACCATGCCCCGATCCTCAAGGCCCCGATCCTGCACCGGCCGGCCCCCAACGACGAGCCGGTCCCTGCACACAGCCTAACGACTCTGGAGGTCTCATCGTGGCAGTCCGGCCCACCGATCTGGGAAACGCCTTGGCTCACAGGAGGCGACGGTCGGCGGCCCAGCGGGTCAGCTCGTTGCGGTTGGACAGCTGGAGCTTGCGCAAGACCGCGCTGACGTGCGTCTCGACAGTTTTCACCGAGATGAACAGCTCGGAGGCGGTCTCCCGGTAGGTATAGCCACGGGCGATGAGACGCATCACCTCACGTTCGCGGGCCGTCAGACGGTCGAGCTCGTCGTCGGTGGTGGCCACATCGCCACCGGACGTGCCGAAAGCGTCGAGGACGAAACCTGCCAGGCGCGGGGAGAACACTGCGTCTCCCCCGGCGACACGCACCACCGCCCCGGTCAGCGCTGGCCCGTCGATCGCCTTGGTCACGTAACCGCGGGCGCCGACACGGATCACCGAGACGACATCTTCGGCGGCGTCGGAGACCGACAACGCCAGGAACCTGGTGGTCTCGCGCAGGTCCAGGCACCGGGTGATCACCTCGGCGCCCCCACCACCGGCACCACCGGGCAGGTGCACGTCGAGCAGCACCACAGCAGGACGCGTGTCGTGCACCACCGCGACAGCCTGGTCCACGTCGGCGGCCTCCCCGACCACACAGACCGCATCGGTCAGGGACGCCCGGACCCCTGCCCGCACCAGAGCATGGTCATCGACGAGCACGACGTTCACAGGTTCAGCCACTGTTCTCACCTTCAACCACTGTTCTCACCTGTCCGTGGGGCGGTCGGCATGACGACGTGGATCTCGGTGCCGCGTTCGGGCGAGGAGGTGACGCTCGCAGTCCCACCGCGGCGCCTGACCCGCCCGACGATCGACTCGCGCACCCCGAACCGGTCGCCAGGCACCTGGTCCACGTCGAACCCGCCACCACGGTCGCGGACGAACACCTCCAACGCGTCGTCGCGCACCTCCAGGTACAACGACACCGGCGCCCGTCCGTGCGTCACCGCGTTGACCAGCGCTTCTCGTGTCGCGGCCAGCAACGCGTCAGCCCCGTCGTCAGGCACTGTGTCACCCACGACGACGACGTCCACAGCCACGGGCTGTCCGTCGAGCCCGACACGCGAGTCTTCGACCTCGGCGACCACAGCCCGCACCGCTGCTGCCAGCGACTCTCCAGGGGAAGGCCGGTCGGCGTACAGCCACTCGCGCAGCTCGCGTTCTTGGGCACGGGCCATCCGTGCGACCTCCACCGGGTCGCCGGAGCGGGTGCGGATCAGCGCGAGGGTCTGCAGCACCGAGTCGTGCAGGTGCGCGGCGATATCGGCGCGCTGCGCCTCACGTTCGCGGGCCACACGTTCGTCGCCGAGCTCACGGACCAGCCGCAACCACCACGGCGCCAACGCCAACCCCACCCCTGCGAGGATCGCCAGCGCCACGACCACCGACTGCACGATCATCGCTGGCGCCAGGTCCCGCCCGGAGACCTGCCCGACGAGCAGCAACCCACCTGCCCCTGCGAGCAGCACCCCACCGGCCACCGCGAGCACCGACCCAGGGGTGCGCCCGCCGGCGACCTGGCTCATCTGCCGGCGCTGCACCGCGTCGAGCTGGGACCACGCCAACCCCAACCCTCCGACGACGAGCACCGCCACCAGCACCCACCCCACCTGCACCCCAGCACCCACCCGGTGCACCACCACCAGCCCCGCCCCTGCGACGAGCACCAGCCCCACCCCGATGTCGGTCACCGGCAACCGTCGACCGGACGACGCGGTGAACAGCGGCTGGCGCCGTGCCAACCGCACCGCCGCCGCCGGCCGGGTCGGCTCCGGGTCGTACGGGTTCCCCGTCGGCACCGTCACCCACCAGAACACGTACAAGAACGCCCCAACCCCACCAGCGAGGACGAGCACCATGAACCCCAGCCGCACCCACCCGACCCTCCACCCCAGGTGCGCCGCCAACCCGGCAGCCACCCCGCCGATCCGCCGCCCCCGCACAGGCCGCAGCAACGCTGGCCGCACGCTCACCGAGGTCATAGGTCGATGGTGGCACGACACACCCTGGTCGGGGCACCGACCACCCGAAATCTCAGGGTCAACTTCAGGGCCGGACCCTGGCCGCACGGCCGGGAGGGGCAGCGCGAGGCCCGGCAGACACCACCTCCGGGGAACACGCTGAGGACACCAGGGCAGATCCCAGGGTCGTATCAGGGGGTGGCCCCGATGCCTGAGAGGGTGCTGACGGGCCACGATCGTGCCATGAAGAACCACGCAGACTCCGACGACGTCACCGACGCGCCTGAGAGCACGCCCGAACCGCAGCGCACCGACACCGAGAACGTCACCGACGCTCCCGAAACCGCGCCCGAAGAGCAGACCGGACCTCCCGAGCCGGCTGACACCCAGGCTCTTCCCACCGACCCCGGGCCGGCCGACCCCCAGGTTTCGGCGACCGACCCTGGACCACAACCTCGTGGACCTGCACCAGCCGCCCCGCCACCCCCGCCCACCGACGGCGGGTTCTTCGGGGCGGTCCGACGCCTGGGGCTGCCGCGCACCGACGACCGGTGGATCGGCGGGGTGTGCGCCGGGCTGGCCCACCGCATCGGGGTGGACCCGCTGCTGGTGCGCGGCGTCGTCGCGGTGTCCGTGCTGGTCGGAGGTTTCGGGTTCGTGTTCTACGGCGTGGCCTGGGCGCTGCTGCCCGAGGCCCGCGACGGACGGATCCACCTGCAAGAGACCATCGCCGGACGGTTCGACCCGGCGCTCCTCGGGGCGCTGGGCATGGTCCTGGCCGGGTTGGTCCGTGGAAACGGATGGCTGTGGTGGGGCCAGGAACCGCAGGTGTTCCAGGCCTTGTCGTGGCTGGTGTTCTTCGGGGTGGTCGTCACCGTCGTCGTCGTCGCTGCGACAGCCTCTGACCGCAACAACCTGGGCGCGCCCCGTCCCTCACCGACAGCGGGCTATCCCATGGCGACGCCTGCCGACGCCGTCTACCCCCCGCCGTCGGCCGCTGGATGGGCGCCCCCACCCCCCGCTGCGGGATGGGCCCCGCCCCCACCCCCGGTGTACCGCCGCAACGGGCCTGGGCGCACGACCGTGGGTGTTGTCGTCGCACTGGTGCTCCTGGCCACAGCCGGGCTGATGCTGGCCAGCCGTGCTGGTCACCTCGACGCACCGGTCGCGCTGGTCGCCGCCGGGGTGTGCGTGGTGCTCACCGGGCTGGGGATCGTCGTGTCCGGGCTGCGCGGACGCAGGTCCGGGGTGCTCGGGTTCATCGCGATCATCACGCTCGTCGTCGCAGGACCCTGGGCCGCAGCCGAGGTGGGTTGGCGCGACCACGCCGACCGCACCACCTTCATGATCAGCGACCTGAGCAGCGCTGAGGCAGGGGTGAACGCGGACGTCGGCGAGATCGTCGTCGACCTGCGCAACCTCCCGCTGGCTGGCCCTGCCGTCCAGCCCGAGCCGTCACCAACGGCACCGGACCCGTCACCCAGCCCTGACGCCACCGAACCGGAGGGTACCGGACCCGACAGCGCTGGACCCGACAGCACTGTGCCCGACAGCACCGAACCCGACAGCACTGTGCCCGACGTGCCCGCGGTGCCGACCGTCCCAGCACCGCCCCAACGGCCTGAGACGCCCGCCGCGACGAAAACCATCGAGGTGCCGGTCGAGCTCGGTGTCGGCACGCTGACGATCATCTTGCCCGAAGGGGTCAGCGCCCGTGTCAACGTCGAGCTCGGCGCAGGCCAGGTCCACTGGGACATCTCCGACCACGACACAGTGCGCGGAGCGTCCATCGTCCACAGCTTCAGCACTGACCCCACCGACTACGATCCCCCGCTCGTCGTCCGCGTGAACGTGGGCGTCGGCAAGGTCACCATCAAGACAGGAGCCTGACCATGACCACCGAACCCACAACCGGCACCCCCGAGCCCGAGACCGCCTCGGCCCCACGTGTGCGCACCTCCACCATCATCTGGGGCCTGGTCCTGGCAGCGTGCGGCGGGGCTGTGGTCGCCGCCGCCACCGGCCACCACTTCGACGTCGGCCTGGTGGCGATCGTCGTCCTGGCCGCCGCTGGCCTGGCCGTCCTCGTCACCTCGCTCGTGCGAGGCGCCCGCCGTAGCTGAGCCGCTCGCTCCCCCTCGTCACGTACCGTTCGTCGGTCACCAGATCGTTCCTGCGGAGGAACGACGTGGTGGTCGACGAACGGTGCGTGACGGCTACTCCCACTCGATGGTGGCCGGAGGTTTGCTCGTGATGTCCAGCACGACGCGGTTGACCTCGCGGACCTCGTTGGTGATCCGGGTAGAGATCGTGGCGAGCACGTCGAAAGGCACACGGGCCCAGTCGGCGGTCATCGCGTCCTCGGACGAGACCGGGCGCAAGACGATGGGGTACCCGTAGGTGCGTTCGTCGCCGGCCACCCCGACAGAGCGGATGTCGCCGAGCAAGATCACCGGGCACTGCCACACCGTGCGGTCCAGGCCCGCGGTGGTCAGCTCGGCGCGGACGATAGCGTCGGCGGCACGCAGCACCTCCAGCCGTGCGGCAGTCACCTCCCCGACAACACGGATCCCCAGGCCAGGGCCGGGGAACGGGTGGCGCCACACCATCGACTCAGGCACACCCAGCTCCAGGCCCACCGCGCGGACCTCGTCTTTGAACAGGTCGCGCAGAGGTTCGACAAGCTCGAAAGCCAGGTCGTCGGGCAGCCCGCCGACGTTGTGGTGCGACTTGATGTTCGACGCACCCTCGCCCACACCAGACTCGATGACGTCGGGGTAGATCGTTCCCTGGACCAAGAACCGCACCGGGTGCGCCTCGTCGGCCTGCGCGACCTGGCGCGCAGCGTCCTCGAACACCCGGATGAACTCACGGCCGATGGTCTTGCGTTTGGTCTCCGGGTCGGTGACGCCTGCCAGCGCGGACAAGAACCGTTCCCGGGCGTCCACAGCGACCAGCCGCACCCCGGTGGCCGCGACGAAGTCCCGCTGCACCTGCTCGAACTCACCGGCGCGCAACAGCCCATGGTCGACGAACACACAGGTGAGCTGGTCACCCACAGCCTTGTTCACCAGCGCCGCCGACACCGCCGAGTCCACCCCGCCGCTGAGCCCGCAGATAACCCGGGCGTCGCCGACCTGGGCTTTGATCGCCGCGACCTGGTCTTCGACAAAGCTCGCGGTCTGCCAGTCGGGGGTGAGCCCAGCCACGGAGAACAAGAAGTTCTCCAGCGCGGCCTGGCCCAGCGGGGTGTGGCGCACCTCCAGGTGCCACTGGACGCCATAGAGCCGCCGGGCCGGGTCTTCGAACGCTGCCACCGGCGCGCCCTGGGTGTGGGCCAGCGCCGTGAACCCCGGCGGGACGGTCCGCACCGCGACCCCGTGGCTCATCCACACCTGCTGGTGCTCAGGCGACCCCGCGAGCAGCGCCCCAGGTTCGGTGACTGTCGCTGGGGTGTGCCCGTACTCGCCCGCAGCCCCCGCGTCGACCTCGCCGCCCAACGCGTGGGCCATCGCCTGGAACCCGTAACAGATCCCCAGCACCGGCACCCCAGCGTCGAACAGCGCCGGGTCCACCGTGGGGGCCCCAGGTTCGAGCACCGAGGCTGGCCCACCAGACAAGATCACCGCCCCTGGGTCCAGCGCGAGCATCTGGTCGACCGCCATGGTGTGCGGCACGACCTGGGAGTACACGTGCGCCTCGCGCACACGTCGGGCGATGAGCTGGGAGTACTGCGCGCCGAAGTCGACGACGAGCACCGGCCGGGTCGAAGGAGTCACGCGCCCCAGGATAGTTCTCTTGGCAGCCTCCGCCCGACCACGTCCGAGGCTGGGACGGTCACAGCGCTGGTGCCGCGGCGGGGCTGGTGGTGCCACGGATCTTGGCGATGCGGTTCTTCTCGTCGAACGTGAGCTCCAGGCCGCCTTCGGAAAAGGCCAGTGTGCAGCCGTAGGTGTTCCACGTGCACCCGATGGAACGCAGCGAGGCGTACCCGGCGACAGCAGCCCGGTGGTCGGTGAGCCGGACAGCCGAGACCCCCTCGCTGAGGACCGTCACGACACGCAACAGGGCTGGGGCTGGGAGGGCGAGGCTGGGATGGGCCACCAAGAGCGGAGTGATCGTGCCCGCACCCGGGCTTCCGGCGAAGTAGCCGTTCCAGGACGGTGAGAGCGCCGCGACCACAGACATGAGGCGGAACCAGAACGCGGTGGGCGGGTCGTTGCCTCCTGGTCCGAGCGGGATCTCCGCCGTGCACAGCTCAGGGATCCCGTCAGCCTCTCCCACACCCTGCAACCACCGGGCCATCTCAGTCCCACCAGCGGGGAGCGCCTCGTCGGCCCAGCCCCACATCCAGGTGTCCGCCGTCGACGACCCGACCAGCTGCGTCCTGCACACGAGGGTCTCGTCACCGAAAGTGAACGTCAGGGACGGCACTTCCAGGTCCGCGTCCCACCGGTCGTGCTCTCCCACCAGCTCGGCAAGATGCAGCTGTCTCTCCTGCGCGAAAAAAGCCCCCTGGTCCACGAGGGAGGCAAACGCCTGCGATTCTGCCACGCCCTGGACACTACCAGGGCCGTGAGCGCAACCAACCTCGTCCGACCCTCTCAGGCCCAGGCACAGCCAGACCCTGAGTTCTCGCGGGCAGCACAGCACACGCTCGACGGCTCACCGTCGGAGACCACCGCCGCACACCGCCGTGGCGAGGCCAAGACCCTATGGTCGGCGGCGGACGGGCCGGGACCGTGCGAAAGCTATTGGGCGCGTTGGAAAGAACGCAGGGAACGCAAGGACCAGAAGAACAGGAGGGCTGCCACGGTGAGCAGGCAGGCGGCTTTCCACGCTAAGCCGTCGGCTGAGCCCAGGTTTCCGTTGAGAGCGGCTCGGCCAATGTCGACGGCCCAGGTCTGGGGGTTGACGGTGGCCACGTTCTGGACCCACCCTGGGAGCAGGTCGTGCGGCATCATCGTCGAGGACAAGAACGTCATCGGCAAGACGATGATCTGGGCAATACCGATGAGGGCGATACCGTTGCGGGTGATGAGAGCGACCGCGTTGGACACCGAGCTGAACGCGACGCACAGCACCAGTGCTACGGCCACGGCCACGAGGAGGCCGACGACCCCGCCGGAGTAGCGTGCACCAGCCAACCACCCGATGACCAGCACAGTCACAGCCTGGAGCAGGCAGATCACCGTCTGGGTGGCCAGCTGCCCGGCCAGGAGGGCGGTACGGCGCAGCGGCATGGCCATCATCGACGCCATGACACCAGAATCCATGTCCATGATGAAGCCCTGGCCGGCCCACGCGCCGGAGTACAGCACAGTCATCATGAGGATCCCGGGGATCAAGAACGTGACGTAACCGCCGTCGGAGAACGCCGGCAAAGCCTTCAGTGTGGAGAAGACCGCCCCGAACAGGACGATCCAGATGACTGGCTGGAACAACGACGTCCCGATACCCCACGGTTCGCGTAGCTGGCCACGGGTCCAGCGCAAGAACACCTGGGAGAACTGGGTGGTCCAACGCACCTGTCGAACAGTGACGGGCTGGACAGCGGTGGTGGTCATGTCAGGTCTCCTTCGTAGTTGTAGGAGTGGCCGACGTAGCGCAGGTACACGTCGTCGAGGCTGGGACGGGAGACGGCGACGGCGCCGTAGTCGAGGCCGTGGTGGTCCAGGGCCCCGGTGAGGGCGGCCAGCGCCGCGGTCGCGTCGTCGGTGCGCACCGCCAGGCGCACGTCGTCGCCGGTGGTCTCGACCACCAGGTCGCGTACGACGCCGACCGTCTCGACCGCGCCACGCACGTCGTCGGGCTGGGCGGCAGGGACGGTGACGGTCAGGCCGGTCCCACCGATGGACGCTTTGAGCTCGTCCGGGGTGCCACCGACCACCGCACGGCCGTGGTCGATGAGCAGGACGTGGTCGCACAACCGGTCGGCCTCGTCCATGTAGTGCGTGGTCACGATCACCGAGAGCCCGTTGTCGGCTGACATACCTACGATGATCTGCCACAACGCAGCCCGGGCTTCCGGGTCGAGCCCGGCGGTCGGTTCGTCGAGGAACACCACCTGCGGGGCGTGCACCAACGCGCAGGCGATGTCGACGCGGCGGCGCTGGCCACCGGAGAGGGTTTTGACGTACTGGTCGGCACACTCGTCCAGACCCAGGGTGGCCACGAGACGTGCTGTGCTCGTGCGCGCCTCCCCAGCCCCGACACCACGGATCCTGGCCGACATGATGATGTTCTCCCGGGGGGTCATCCGAGCGTCGGCCGAGGTCCCCTGGGAGACGTAGCCGATGGACTGGCGGACGCGTCGGGCGTCGCGCCCCACGTCGAACCCGCCGACGCACGCACTGCCAGAATCCGCGGTGGCGAGCGTGGACAGGATCTTCACCGTGGTCGACTTACCCGCGCCGTTGGGCCCGAGCAGGGCGAACACCTGCCCGGTGGGCACTGTCAGGGACAACCCGTCCAAGGCGGTGACGGTCCGTTTGCGGCTGGAATAGGTCTTGCGTAGGTCGACGGCCTCGATCGCCGCGTCTGTGGGCATATCCGCTCCTGTTCTGCGGCTGCACAGCTTCTGCTGCACAGCGTCGCTAGCAGGACCGGCGCACCTGGCACCCTCGTCCGGCGGGAGGCACCCACCCGCGCGGACCAGGCGTGCCATAGGCTGGAAGTGTCGGCTGGGCGGCACGCCGGTCAGCTGGTCTAGGACGGCCCGGGTGTTGGCGCATCCGGGCCGTTCGTCGTCGGGGCTAGGCACCTCCGTCTTCTGGCCAGGCCATGTCGTCGGCAAAGTTGAACGCCTGGTAGATCTGCTCGGGCCCTGGGCGCTCCCCGTGCGAGTGCAGCCACCGCCACCCGTCGAGCCCCGACAGCTGGCCAGCGGCCAGGCGCTGGGCCAGACGTTCGACGAAGGCCAGCTCGGCCTCGGCCATAGCGAGCGTGTACGTGGTTTCCACAGAGAACAGCTCAGGGATCTTGGCGGTCGCCTCGGCCAGCCCGGCGCGCAACGCCTCGACACCGGAGCGCAGGTGCTCCAGCCGCTGGACCAGCAGCGTCTGCACAGTCTGCGGGTCGAGCGCTGGCAGCAACGACAGGGCCGTGGTGAACTGCGGGTACTCCTTGGCTGGACGTGCCAGCAGGTCAGACAGCCACGAGCTGACCTCGGCCGCCCCGGCGTCGGTGGTCTGGTAGGTGGTCCGCGGCGGCAGCCCACCCTCGCGTGTCACCGCTACCGCTTCGACGAGGCCGGCTTTTTCCAGCGAAGCGACCACCGAGTACAGCGAACCGTAGTTGAGCCTCGCTGCGTCGTCCTTGCGCCGCCCCTTGAGGATCTGCACCACCTGGTACGGGTGCGTGGGGTGCTCCCACAGCACCGCCAGCACCATCAGTGCCAGCGGGTTCCTCCGGGAGAACGCCATCCGTGCCTCCTCGCCCAGTAACCGCTCTCAAGTACTCGATTCAGAGTACCCGTGACCGACTACTGACACAACCCCCATGGCACGAGGCGTTGCGCTGCCCTCCTCGTCGGGCCCTGCGTCCACCACCCCGAAGACGAGGGGCCGGGTCGTCCGACACCTGTTCACATGAGCCCGGGGCCCAGGCTGGGGCCGCGGGCCTGGGCACCTGCTGGGACCGCGGGCCCTTTGGTAGGGGATCGAAGGTGGGGCACAATGGCGGCATGGAGAAAGTGGCTTTGCTTGACGGAGAACCGACGTGGGTGTTCCCCCCAGAGTCGGCAACCCCGGAGGTTGTGGCTGCGCTCGCCTTTTCGGGGGCGCGGCTGCGGGAGATTGCTAAGAGCCTCGGAGGTCGTGCTGGATGGACCGGCAGCGGTCTGGAATACTGGCAGTCCGCCTCCGGGAAATGGAAGATCACGGGTGGTGCGGAAAATCCTCAGGTGACATTTTTTGTCGAATTGTGTCCGCCTGGGTTCTACGAGTGCGTGGAGATCTGGACCGTCCACGCTGAGATCGCCGTCCGGTGCGACCACATGGTCGACTGCGGGATGCACCGCATCGAGTCGCGCCACGCATACCCGCGCACCGGCGCGGCCTGCGTCGACTCCCTCGACGAGCTCACCGCGTGGCTGCTCACCCGCCACCAAGAAGTCCCCCCGGCGACCTGGCGCTCTCGCGACCGAATGGCTGCCGAGGTCTGACGGTCACCGGCTGGTCTGGGCGAGCAAGGCTTCGACCTGGTCGCGTCCGCGCAGGGCACCCAGCCAGCGGTCGGGGATGCCTCCGAAGACGATCCCGGCCAGTCCCCCGGCGATGGCCGCTGTGGTGTCGGTGTCGTTGCCGAGCATGATGGCGCGTTTGACGGTCTCTTCGTACGACGAGCAGCGGGTGAGCAACCAGCGCGCGGCGCGGAAGCTCGCCACGACGTACCCACCACCGTCGGGGGGTTCGTCGAGGGCCAGGCGTTCGACCGCGCCGAGACGGTCAGGGTCGCTCTCGTGGGTGCGCAACCAGGCCAGGGCGTCGGCCCACCCGGCCAGCACGTCATGGCCGTCGAGCAGGCGCCGGGCCCACAAGCAGTAGAAGGCGCAGGCCATCTGGTTCATGACATGCCCGTGGGTGACCAGGGCCTGGAGCCCAGCGTCGCGGACGAGACCGGCGTCGTCGCCGGCGTGCCACAGCGCCAGCGGCAGCACCCGCATGAGCGCACCGTTGCCTTGGCCGTTGGGGTGGACGAGACCAGACGTCCGCGGGTCACGACGCTCCTTGAGGTCACGCAGGGCGTCAGCAGTCTGGACACCGACGTCGAAGACCTGGTTGTCGACCGCCCACAGCCCGTCGTCGTACCAGGCCGTCATCCGTGCGCCGAAGTCGTCCAGGTCGAGCGCGCCGGTGTGCAGCAGGCTGTCGAGCAGGCACAACGCCTGCGCTCCGTCGTCGGACCACGTCCCGGGCGCCGCCGACGCATGGCTGCGGTCGAACCCGTGCGGCGGCTCGAGCTCGATGTCCTCGTACGCCGGGACCAGCTCAGGTGGGTGGAACTCGTACGGCACACCCAACGCGTCGCCGACGAGCAGCCCCCACAACCCGTCGCAACGCCGCGAGTCCCACTCCATGGCACGACGGTACCCGTTCGTCGACGGTCACGGTGGACCGGTCCGCAGGAGGCGGAAGTCGACGGCAGCGAAGGCCAGCAGGACGGCTCCGGCGGCGACCAGGGCGCCGGGAGGGCTGAGGACGGCTGCGAGAGCTCCGACGCCGAAGGGCCCGGCGGAGTCGCCGAGCTCTCGTCCCACTTCGGCGTTACCCATCGTGCGGCCGATGTGCTCGGGAGGGCTGGTGGCTGACAGGTGGGCGAAACCCAGGGGCGTGACGGTGCCGATACCCACACCCAGCAGGAGGGCCGCGACGACGAGAGCCACCGGGTGGCCAAGGGCGGGTGTGGCCAGGCCGAGGCCGGTGATGACCAGACCGACGACGACACCGGTGCGCACGGTGGTGCGTCGCTCGTCGGCGAGGCGTCCGACAGTGCGCTGGGTCAGCGCGCTGGCGATGGCGATCACGGTGACCAGGGCCATCGCGACCCAGGTCGGAAGGTTGTCGCGGGCGGCCAGCAGGGGCAGGAAACCGACGCCGACGGTCAGGGAACCGGTGGTGGCAGCCAGGGCGAGGGTCGCGGCGACAAAAGGCCGTTCGACAAGCTGGCGCACGGCCTGGCCCAGGGTCGACGGACGACGCGGGAGCACAGGGACGTCAGGCATGGCCACGGTGGTCCACACCGCTGCGCCCAGCGCCACGAGCGCCAACGCTGCGAACAGCCAGCGCATCCCTCCGACGGTCATGAGCCCGGCGCCGATGAGCGGGCCCAGCGCGTACCCGAGCGTCTTCCACGAGCCGTACTTGCCGAAGTACCCCGCCGCGGACCCAGGCCCAGCCAGCCGCGAGACAGCCGCCGACGACGCTGGTGAGAACGCTGACGCGCACGCCCCCTGCCCGAAACGGATGACCAGCACCGCCAACGCCGAGGTCCACACCGTCCCCACGAGGGACACCGCCGCGAACCCCACCAACCCGGCGACGATCATGGGTTTGACCCCGACCCGGTCGCTCAGCGCCCCGAAGACCGGTTTGAGGATCACCTCAGCCAGGTCGTACACCGCCAGCGCGACCCCGAACCCGACGAGCGTGGCACCCACGTCCCCCGCCTCGAGCCCCGCCCCGGTCTCGACCCCGAGCCCCGCCGCCACCGAGTGGGCCCCGAACGCCGTGGTGAAACCCGCCGCGTACAGCGGAGCCAGGCGCACCGACCTGACCGTCTGGGCGTCCACAGGCACCTCCCGACGAGAGCCTACGCCCGCGGTCGCCTGGGCGGACGGCACGACACTGGGGGGCGGTTCCCGGGCCCTTCGGAACACACCGATCTGTCCGCCGTCGTGCCTCGTGACCAGCAGCTCAGCCCGAACCGGCCTCGGAGCGCAAAAGTCGTTGTTACCTTGGGGGCACTTTCGTGGAGTTACGGGTGTCCATCGTCGAGGGAGGCACGCGTGCCGGCAGCCACCGTTGAGCCCAGCGCGAGCACGGGTCTGGTTGACACCAGGGCTGTGGTCACCTGCTACCAGGACATGGTCTACCGGATCGCGGTCACCCACACGCAGTGCCGGGGGGACGCCGACGACGTCTTCCAAGAGGTGTTCTTGGCCTACCACCGGCGCCAGCCGGAGTGCCGCGACGACGAGCACCGCAAAGCCTGGCTCATCACCACCACGGTGAACATCGCCCGGCGTGTGTCGACCAGCTCGTGGCGCACCCGTGTGGTGCCGCTGCACGGCGAGACGGTCGACGCGGCGCTGCAACCGTTCCGGTTCCGCACCGAGCTGCAGGACGCGGTCGCCCGGGCCATGTCGGCCCTGGCGTACGAGTACCGCACGGTGCTGCACCTGTTCTACTTCGACGACCTGCCGGTCGCGACGATCGCCGAGGTGCTCGGCCTGACACCTGGCGCGGTGAAGATGCGTCTGAGCCGTGGACGTTCGCTCATGCGCACCCTGCTGCACGAAGGGCTCTTCGATGACTGACCCGACCGACCCTCGCGACCCCCTCTTCGCCGACATGGCCGCCCAGATGCGGCCGGACGAGACCGTCGTGCGCGCCCTGGACGCGCAGCTGGTTGCTGAGCAGTCCACCGTCGTGACGCTGCAACCGGGTACGCACCCTGCCGGACCCCGGTCGCGCTGGTCCCGCCCGACCGTGTGGATCGCTGCTGCCGCAGCGTTGGTCCTGGCGGTGGGGATCGGCGGCGGGGTGCTCCTGTCGCGCGACGGTGGCAGCCCGGTGGTCGGCCCGTCTGGGTCGGTCCCGGCCGACTACCACGCCGTGTACGTCGCCGTGGCCCAGGCCGCGGGCGTAGGCCCGACCCCCGCACCCGTACCCACACGGCCTGGCGGGGCGGACCCCACCTTCAACGCTCCGCCCCCCGACGCTTCCTGGGACGACCGGCCTGTTCCCGACGACGTTGACATGGCTGAAGAGGCGGAACCCAGCGCGAAAGAACCCAGCGCGGACGGGGCTCCCGCCCAACGCTCGCCGTCGAGCGATGACGACCACACGTCCACCAACGTCCAGGTCGCGAACATCGACGAGGCCGACATCGTCAAGACCGACGGCAAGCGCCTGTACGTGGTCACCGGCACACATGTGAGCGTCGTCGAGCTGGCCGGGCCGAAAACCCGCAAGCTGGCGCAGGTGGACGTGGCCACGGCCGACCGGTGGTTGAGCGTCGTCGACCTGCTCCTCGACGACACGACCCTCGTGGTCATCGGCGAGACTCCGTCCGGCGCCAGCACGAAACGCTCTGGCAGCGACCGCTCGGTCGACACCGTCGTGCAGCTGTACGACATCACCAAACCCAGTGCCCCCTCGTTGCGCTCGACGGTCCGCCAGTCCGGCGAGTACCGCACCGCACGCCTGTGGCAGGGCAAGGTCTACCTGGTCAGCGACTTCACGGTGTACGGGTACGAGATCGACGAGGACGACCCGACCACGTTCGTCCCGTTGGTCTCCGACCGCAAAGGTACGAAGCTTGTGGCCCCCTCCGACGTGACGCTCATGCCTGACCCCGCCGACGCCCGCTACGCCGTGGCCACAGCGCTCGACGTGCGCACTGGTGCTCACACCGGGCAGCAGGCCGTCCTGGGCGGTGCCGACACGGTGTACATGAGCGCGCAGAACCTCTACATGGGCGGCACGTCCACGTCGCGTAGCGGCGGCTCGACGACCCTGGTCCGCCTGGCGCTGGCCGACGGGCAGATGAGCGTGGCAGCGTACGGTGAGGTCCCCGGCAAGCTGCTCAACCAGTTCGCCCTGGACGAGCACGGCGACGATCTTCGCGTGGTCACCACCGCACGCGACCACCGCGGCACGACGTCGAACCTGTACGTCTTGAGCGCAGACCTGCGCCTGGTCGGGTCGGTCAGCGACATGGCCCCCGGCGAGCAGGTCAAGTCGGTGCGGTTCGCGGGCGACGTGGGGTATGTGGTGACGTTCCGCCAGACCGACCCGCTGTTCGCCATCAACCTGTCTGACCCAGCCCACCCGCAGGTCATGAGCGAGCTGAAAATCCCCGGTTTCTCTGCCTACCTGCATCCGTGGGACGACGGCCACCTCGTCGGGCTGGGGATGGCCGGAACCAACGCGGGCCTGTCTGGCGGGTTCAAGCTGAGCCTGTTCGACGTGTCGAACCCGTACGACGTCACGCAGACCCATGAGCTGGCAGTGCCCGGCGACCACTGCCCGGCGATGGATGACCACCACGCAGTGTTCGTCGACACCAAGAACGACCTCATCGGGTTCTCCGTGCAGGCTCCCGACGGCCTGCACTACCTGGTGTACCAGGTCAACCCCGCATACGGGTTCACCGTGCAGCACGACCTGCTGCTGATGCCGCGGGGCTGGGAGTCCGGACCTGTGCGGGCCGTGCGGGCAGGCGACTACCTGTACGTGTCGTGGGGCGCGTCCGCGTCCGGAACCGTCGGTGCCTTCGAGCTGACGACCGGGACCATGGTGGCGCAGACCGCCATCTAAGGCGTGTCTGCACACCCCCCGCACGCCGCGGCGCGTCCGCCACGCACGCTGCGGACGTTGGTGGGCCCAGGCCGAGGTACCGGCTGGCCGATCCGGCGTTTCTTCTGCGAGCGCTCGGCTAGGAACTCCCCCCGGATCGCGGATAGTCTCGTATATACACCAGATCACGACCTCGCGACCTGACAGCCGGGCCCGCGGCGAGACCCACAACGCGCGGTTCGGGCTGTCTTCGACCTCAGGCAGACCGGCAGACGACCTGTCGTGCCCCAGACGAAGGAGTCCACGTGGCCCGCACGATCTACCTCGCAGCTCCCGAAGGCGACACCGGTAAGTCCGTGGTGGCCCTCGGGCTTCTCGACCTCCTCGCCCACACGGTGCAGCGCGTGGGGATATTCCGGCCAGTGGCACGCTCCAACGACTCTCGCGACTGGTTGGTCAAGCTGCTCGTCGAACGCACCACCGCTGGCCTGACCTACGACGAGGTCATCGGCGCCACCTACGACGAGGTGGCCGAAGACCCCGAGGCGGCCCTGTCGTCCATCGTCGCGGCTTTCCACGAGATCGAGAGCCGCTGCGACGAGGTGCTCATCATCGGCTCGGACTACACCGGCCCGATCGGCTCCACCGAGCTGGCGTTCAACGCCCGCGTCGCAGCGAACCTCGGTGCACCGGTGGTGCTCGTCGTGCGCGGGCGCGACCGGACCCCCGACCGGATCCGCCAGGTCGCCGACGTGGCTATCGCCGAGCTGACGACCAACCACGCACAGGTGGTCGCCGTCGTGGCCAACCGTTGCGACCCGGCACAGCTCGACGGTATCCAGCGCCTGCTGGCCGCCAAGACCACCGCGTACGCACTGCCCAACGACGCGGCCCTGTACGCCCCGACGCTGCAGCAGATCGCCACCGCCACGCACGCCACGTTGCTGTCCGGTGACGAGCAGTCGCTGTCACGGCCGGTGCTCGACATCGTGGTCGCTGGTATGGGTGTGGACAACCTGCTGAGCAGGCTGTCGGACTCGTGCATGGTGATCGTGCCCGGCGACCGGTCCGACGCGCTCTTGGGCATCGTCATGGCCCACCAGGCCGACACGTTCCCGTCGATCGCCGGGGTCATCATCAACGGCGGTCTGGTACCAGCGCCGGCCATCGCCCGCCTCCTGGAGGGTATGGACTCACGCCTGCCGTTGCTGGGCACCAACCTGAGCACGTTCGCCGCAGCGCAGGCTGCCGCGCACGCCCGCGGCCACCTGACCAGCGACGCGCAGACCAAGCTGGACACAGCAGTCGCACTGTTCGAGAAGCACGTCGACGGAGCGGCCCTGCTGGCCGAGCTGGACGTGCCACGCCCGGCAGTGGTCACCCCGCTGATGTTCGAGCACGCGCTGCTCGAACGAGCCCGGTCCGACCGCAAACGGATCGTCCTGCCCGAGGGCGAGGACGACCGGATCTTGCGCGCTGCGGCCACGCTGCTGCGCCGGGGTGTGGCGGACCTGACGATCCTCGGCGACGAGCAGGCTGTGCGTGCCCGCGCCGGAGAGCTCGGCCTGGACCTGGACACCGCTGATGTCGTCGACCCCACCACCTCGGACCTCATCGACGGTTTCGCCGCGAAGTACACCGAGCTGCGCGCGCACAAAGGTATGACGTTGGACCGTGCCCGCGAAGTCGTCCAAGAAGTCTCGTACTTCGCGACGATGATGGTCTACCTGGGCCTGGCCGACGGGATGGTCTCTGGTGCGATCCACACCACAGCCCACACCATCAAACCAGCTTTCGAGATCATCAAGACCTCGCCGGGTATCACCAACGTCTCGTCGGTGTTCTTCATGTGCCTCGAAGACCGGGTGCTGGTGTACGGCGACTGCGCGGTGGTCCCCGAACCGACCACCGAACAGCTGGCGGACATCGCGATCTCGTCGGCGAGCACCGCCATGGGGTTCGGCATCGACCCGAAGGTCGCCATGCTGTCGTACTCCACAGGTGCGTCGGGCTCCGGCGAAGCGGTGGAGAAAGTGCGTGACGCCACAGCCCTGGTGCACGCGCGCCGTCCGGACCTGTCGGTGGAAGGCCCCATCCAGTACGACGCCGCCGTCGACCTCTCCGTCGCGGCGACCAAGCTGCCCGGTTCTGACGTCGCAGGCCGGGCCACCGTGTTCATCTTCCCGGACCTCAACACGGGCAACAACACCTACAAGGCGGTGCAGCGCTCGTCCGGTGCTGTGGCCGTCGGTCCCGTCCTGCAAGGTCTGCGCCTGCCAGTCAACGACCTCTCGCGCGGGGCACTCGTCCAGGACATCGTCAACACCGTTGCGATCACCGCCATCCAGGCGCAGATGGTCGCTGCTGAGGAGGCAGCGAAGTGACAACCCAAGTTCTCGTCATCAACTCAGGTTCGTCGTCGATCAAGTACCAGCTGGTCGAGGTCGAGACAGCCAAAGCGCTGGCCACCGGGCTCGTCGAACGGATCGGTGCGCCGATGGGTGTGGTGGCGCACAAAGGCCTGGACGGCAAGAACGAGACCGAGGTGCCGGTGCCTGACCACGAGGTCGGTATGCAGGTGGTGCTCGACCAGTTCGCCCAGCACGGCCCAGCGGTCGACGCCGAGCACCTCATGGCTGTGGGGCACCGGGTGGTCCAGGGCGGGTCGGTGTTCGACGCCCCGGCGCTCATCGACGACGACGTCATCGCCACCGTCGAGTCGTTGGTGCCGCTGGCCCCGTTGCATAACCCGCCGAACCTGTCGGGGATCATCGCGGCCCGGCACGCCTTCCCGACGGTCCCGCACGTGGCCGTGTTCGACACCGCGTTCCACCAGACCCTGCCGCCCGAGGCGTACACCTACGCCCTGGAACGCACGGTCGCCGAGGCCCACGGTGTGCGCCGCTACGGGTTCCACGGCACGTCACACCTGTTCGTCTCACGCGCTGCCGCCGAGTTCCTGGGGCGCAACGTGGCCGACATCAACCAGATCGTGCTGCACCTGGGCAACGGCGCGTCAGCCACGGCTGTGCGCGGCGGGCACTCGGTGGAGACCTCCATGGGCCTGACCCCCCTGGAGGGCCTGGTCATGGGCACGCGTTCTGGCGATATCGACCCTGCGGTCCTCGTGCACCTGTACCGTGCGGCCGACCTGAGCATCGGCGAGGTCGACACGTTGCTGAACCGCAAGTCCGGCATGCTCGGCATGTGCGGCCACGCCGACATGCGTGACGTGTTCGCAGCCGCCGACGCAGGCGACGAGCACTCCCAGCTGGCCCTCGAGGTCTACTACCACCGCCTGCGCGGCTACGTCGGCAACTACTACGCCCAGCTCGGCCACCTCGACGTCATCTCCTTCACCGCAGGCGTCGGCGAGAACGCCGCCCCCGTGCGCGCCGGAGCCCTGCGCGGCCTCGAAGAGCTCGGCATCGCGATCGACCCCGAACGCAACGCCATCCGCTCCCCCGACCCCCGCGTCATCTCCCCCGACGGCGCCAAAGTCACCGTCCTGGTGGTCCCCACCAACGAAGAGCTAGAGATCGCCCGCCAGGCTGCCGACCTCGTCCGCACCTCCTGACCCCCACGAAAGGGACCGTCCCCACCCAGGGACGGTCCCTTTCGCATTCCCCGCACCCCCAGCGAAACGGTGGGCAGCCCCCCGAGACAGTGGACGGTTCCGACAGCGGCGAGACGGTGGGGACGGTTCCTACTGTCTTGCTAGACCTCCGCCGTCAGCGGAGGTCTAGCAAGACTGAGGAACCGTCCCCACAGTCTCGCCCCCACGACAACAATGTCCCCACACCCGTCCCGCTCAACGCGGCTGGTAAGGCGACACAACAATCTCGACCCGCTGGAACTCTTTGAGGTCCGAGTACCCCGTGGTGGCGATAGCCCGCCGCAGCGCACCGATGAAGTTCACCGTCCCGTCCGCCGTCGACGACGGCCCGAACATGATCTGCTCCATCGTCCCCACGCTGCCCACAGCAACCCGCTCCCCACGCGGAAGCTCAGGATGGTGCGCCTCAGACCCCCAGTGCCACCCACAGCCAGGCGCGTCCGACGCCCGGGCGAGCGCAGCACCCAACATCACCGCATCAGCCCCGCAAGCCAACGCCTTGACCAGGTCACCAGAACGCCCCACGGACCCGTCAGCGATGACATGCACATACCGCCCGCCAGACTCGTCCAAGTAATCACGCCGGGCCGCAGCCACATCCGCCACAGCCGAGGCCATCGGCACGTGGATCCCCAGCGCAAGACGGGTGGTGTGCGCCGCCCCCCCGCCGAACCCGACGAGAACCCCCGCCGCCCCCGTGCGCATGAGGTGCAACGCCGCGGTGTACGTCGCCGCCCCGCCGACGATCACCGGCACGTCCAGCTCGTAGATGAACCGTTTGAGGTTCAACGGCTCAGCCCGCGACGACACGTGCTCGGCCGACACCGTCGTCCCCCGGATGACGAACAGGTCGCACCCAGCCTCCACCACGGTCCGCCAGTGCTCCTGGGTGCGTTGTGGCGACAGCGCCCCCGCGACAGTGACCCCAGCCCCGCGGATCTCCCCCAGCCGCGCCGTGATGAGCTCAGGACGGATCGGCGCCGCGTAGATCTCCTGCATCCGGGCCGTCGCCGCGGCGTCGTCGAGACCGACGATCTGCTCCAGCAGCGGCGTGGGGTCGTCGTAACGCGTCCACAACCCTTCCAGGTCGAGAACCCCCAGGCCACCGAGCCGCCCCAGCGCCACAGCACTGGCCGGGCTCATCACCGAGTCCATCGGCGCGGCTACCACCGGTAGCCCGAAGTGGTACGCGTCGATCTGCCACCCCACCGACACCTCTTCTGGGTCGCGGGTGCGCCGCGAGGGAACCACCGCGACGTCGTCGAAGGAATAAGCCCGACGGCCGCGTTTACCGCGCCCGATCTCGATCTCCGCCATCCCCCGAGCCTACCGGTCCGCCCGGGGTGCCTGCGCGACCTTCTGCACCCGGTGTCCCCCGGTCGGCCTGGCCGACCAGCCCAGCTCTGACCCTGGTTTTGCGTGGCCCGTGGGTGGTCAGTGGCATGCTCTGTACCAGCACACGAGAGGAAGAGCGATGACGCGCAGCTGGTGGCCTGGTCCCCTGCTGGGGTTCGACACCGAGACGACCGGCGTAGACGTCACCGGCGACCGGATCGTCACCGCCGCCCTCGTCCGCCGCGACGCCGACGGGACCCACACGCGCAACTGGTTGCTCAACCCGGGTGTGGAGATCCCCGCCATCGCCGTAGCCATCCACGGCGTGACCACCGACCAAGCCCGGACCCAAGGCACCGCCCCCGGACAAGCCCTCGACGAGATCGCCGACACCCTGGTCACCGCCTTGCGCCAGGACATCCCCGTCGTCGCCTTCAACGCCCGCTTCGACCTGCGCCTCTTAGACGCCGAGCTCACCCGCCACGAGCTACCCACCCTCCCCGACCGCCTGGGCCACCCGGTCCGCCCCGTCCTCGACCCCCTCATCCTCGACCGCGCCCTCGACCCCGACCGCCACGGCCCCCGCACCCTGGGCGACCTGTGCCACCTCTACGACGTACCCACCGGCTCCCTGCACACCGCCGACGCCGACGTCATAGCAACCCTCGACCTCCTGGCCCACCTGGTCACCCGCCACCCCACCCTGGCCACCACCGACCTGCACACCCTCCACGACCAACAACGCACCTGGGCGCAGACCTGGCACGAAGCATTCCTCGCCTCCCACCCCCCAAACCAGCACCCGTAGCCCCCAGTCAGCGCAGACCCGCCGTGGCAGCATAGTGTCATGGCGCGAAAGTCGTACAACGAGAAGCTCCAAGGCCCGCCAACACTCCCCAAGGTCACGACGATCGACCCCGACCAGGCCGCCCGCCACGGCGGCCCCCGCATGCTCGTCGCCGCTCCCCTGCAGTACGACGCGATCATGTCCCAGATCCCCGAAGGCCAGGTCACCACAGTCGACCGCATCCGCACCCACCTCGCCGCAGCGGCCGACGCCGACTTCACCTGCCCCCTGACCGCCGGAATCTTCGTCAACATCGTCGCCCACGCCAGCGAAGAACGCCCCGACCGCCCCGTCCCCTGGTGGCGCACCCTCAAAACCAACGGCGAGCTCAACCCCAAGTACCCTGGCGGCCTCGAATCCCACAAAGCCCACCTCGAAGCCGAGGGCCACACCGTCCGCCAATCAGGCACCCGCTACACCCTCGACAACCTCGACGACTGCCTGTACGCCCTGGACAACGTGGCCCCGACACCCCCGTAGACCCCTAGAAGCGGGAGGAACACCCTGATGCGGTACGCAATCCGACCTGACATGGACCATGCAGCCCGTCTGTTTCCCTCGGTGCTGTCCGAGATCCTGGCGTATACCGATCTTGTCGACGACAAAGGTGACCCCGATGGTGCGGAGCGTGATGCGATGGCCGCACGGATCGAGGCATTGACCGGGAAGGACACCGAAAAATTTGACCTGGTCGAGTGGTGGGAAGGCGAAGGTGCCGAGGTGATCGCATTCCGTCTGGCCCTGCCGGACCCACCCACTCTGCCTCTGACGAAGGCCGATCTCGAAGAAGTCGTCGGGTGGATCCACGCACCAGGGGACTCGGCGGAAACCTTGGCTGAACTGTCCGACCGGCTCCAACCGGACCCGCCGTGGGAGGATCAGTCGTTCGCCAGAACCTTCACCCCCTACCTGGATGACTATTTCCATGAACTCCTACGACGCAACTGTAAATGGTACGACTTCCACAAACTATTCGGTTCTCACCAACATCCGGATGGCACGCGGACCGAACTTTCGACCACCCAGGTCGTCGATGCTCTGCTCGCTGCTCAGCGATGATGAGCCCCAGCGGCTTCATCCAAGCCAGGTCATTCTCTTTCCCGAACAGTCACGCGCACGGTATCACCCACCTGCTTGCCAATCTTCCCCCGAATCTCCTTGAGAATACCCAAGATATAGCAGATCGACCCGTCATCGTTCGTCACACCCATATTCACAACGCTCCCGTCGTAGGGCTCCCCATCAAAAGTAGCGTGCACCTTCACCCTCCCCCTGCCAAACTCCTCCCGCAGGTCGTACGGGAACGGCACGTAAGCCCCACCCTTCCCAATCTCCGAAGCCCGTATCTCCGCCTCGTACTCATACACCGTCTCGTTCACGTCGGCACCTCCGGCACCAAGCCTACGTGTCACTCGCCGAGGCCGCGTGCCGCCCGCGTGATTCACGGTGTCTTCCGTCCCAGCCCCTATCGGCGGGGCCACGGCGGACAAGATCACGGGTTGCCTCCTGGACCGGGCATCCTCGAGATCATGACGACGACGACCACGACCTGGACACGTTCGTGCAGACCACCGACACCGTCGCCGTCGTGTTGCTGAGAGACTTCGCGGGTCCGGGTCGTAGCCGGTCGTCAGGCAGCCGACCGCCGTCCGGTATGGGCCGATTTTGGCTACAGTGGACGTCTGCGTGCGTGGCACAGGCGACGCGGTGAGTGATCGGGAAGGACCTGAGCATGCCGGGCTGGATCTTGGCGGTGGACTTCGGGACGGTGAACACCGGGGCGACTGTCCGGTTCGCCGACGGCCGGGTGGAGAAGGTCAAGCTGGAAGCGGCGGCTGACACGATGGCGTCGGCGGTGGTCCTGGTCGACGGACGCTGGCGGGTGGGGCAGGCGGCGCTGAACGCCCGCTGGACGCACCCGGCGCAGTTCGTCGGTTCGCCGAAAGCCCGGCTGGGACAAGAACCGATGCTCCTGGGCGACGCCCTGGTGGACCCGGCTGTGCTCGCGTCCCAGGTGCTGTCCGTGGTGCGCGACCGTGCGGTGCGCGCTGCCGGCGGTGGCGCCCCGGACCGTCTGGTGCTCACGCACCCGGTGGACTGGGGGCGCAAACGTCTGGACGCGCTGCGCGAGGCCGCCCGCCTGGCCGGGTTCCCGACCGACAGCATCCGCTTGCTGCCCGAGCCGATCGCTGCCTTGCACGCCCACGTCCAGCCGGGGTCGTTGCCGCCGGGGTCGCGCGTCATGGTGGTCGACACCGGCGGTGGCACGTGCGACGTGGCGTTGCTCCAGGTCACCGACGACCCGACACCGGGCAACGACCTGCTGGTCGTAGCACAGGAGGGTGACGACCGACTCGGGGGAAACGACCTGGACGAGCTGCTGTACCGGTGGGTCCTGGCACAGCTGGACATGTCGGGCCGTTCCGATATCGTCGCCGCGCTGGCCGTCGCCGACAACCTGGCCGCCGCCCTGACGTTGCGCGACATGGTCCGCGCGGCCAAGCAGGACCTGTCCGAGCACGCCAACGCCCCGATCGCGGTGGACGTCAACGGGGCCAGGGTCTCGCTGAACATCACCCGCGAAGAGTACGAAGGCATCATCGCTGAGCCGATGTCGCGGGCCGGGGCGCTGGCCAGCCGGGTCCTGGCCACCTCGGGGACCACCAACCTCGCGGCTTTGTACCTGACAGGCGGCACCGCGTACACCCCTGCACTGTCGCGGGTGCTGCACCAGGCCACCTCGATCCTCGCCACCCCGATGGCTGACCCCAAGCTCGCCGTGGCACTCGGAGCCCTGAAGACCCCGACAGCGGTCCTGGACCCCGAGGGGCTGTTCCACCTCACCCAGCAGCTGCGGGCCGTGCGCACGCCACCACCTGGCGGACCGGCCCCTGCCGTGACCGACGCACCGACACAGCAGATGGTGCCCGGCGGACCGGGGCCTGCTCCGCTCCAGGCTGGGACGCCAGCCCAGCCCCCGTTCGTGCGCCCCGACGCACCTGCCGGACCCCCGGCGGGCGCCTGGTCGGTTCCGCAGCAGCCGACGGGCCCGAACCAGGTGCCCGTCGGCACCGAAGGACGCAAGAAGCCCACGGCCAAGATCCTCGCCGGAGTCCTGGGCGGGTTGCTGGTCGTCGGTGCCGTCGTGGGTGCCGTGCTGTGGTTCGGCTCCAGCGACAAGCCCGACCCGTTGGCCGCGACAGGCGGTCCGGGCTCCCAGTCTGGCGACTGCTGGAGGGGCTCTGCCGACGCCTGCCCCGAGTTTGCCGGCCGCCAGGCTGTGCAGTACGCCTTCGCCCCGTTCAACCCGAGCACGTGCTCCTTCAGCGCGATGAACATGCGCCTCGGGCTCGCCTGGGAGGACAGCTGCTCAGACGGCGCCATCCGGCTGTACTTAGACGTCAGCTCAGCGACAGCTTTTGGCGAGAACAAAGTCGGAACGTGGGAGAACGGCGACGGCGACACCGTCGGCACCGTGTTTTCGCCGTACAACGACAAGCAGCGGCTCTACTGCTACGACAAGATTCCTCTCTGCTTGATGCTGTACGGTAATTCTGCTGTCCGAGACTTCGGGACGTTGTCCACCAGCCAGATCCAGCGCGTCGAAACGTGGCTCAGCGACCATCCCGTGGCCGACCCGACCACCGACTGGGACCTCAAGTCCGCTCAGGCAGCATTCCCCGCCGCAGCCGGAACCGCCCCACCGACCTGCTCTGTCGCCGGCGACCCCAACTCAGATGTCTTCGACGGGTCCGGCGAGATCTTCGAGTGTGAGTGGCCGGACATCAACGATGTCTATATCTCCCGGTGGTCCAGCGCCCAGGACGCCGCCCAGGCGTTCCGCACCGGCGGTGTCGACACGGAGGAACCATGGATGGTCAACGGCGTCGAACGTGGCATCCGGTTCGACACCGGGTCCCTCGCGCCAGGTATAGCGTGGTGCTATGCGGACCTGCCTTACTGCATGGAAGTCTGGTCCGATTCAGATGCGGGTGCTATCGACCGCATCGCTCCGCTCACCGCTGAGCAGGCGGCCGGGTTCTTCGCCGATGTCGAGGCTGCTGAACAGGCGTTTCCCGCTGCCGCTGGCTTCAAACCGTTGACGTGCAAGAACATGTCCACCGACCTGGTCCCCACCTCCAGCGCCACCGGGACCTTCACCTGCAGGTGGCCGACGGACGGTCAGCACAAGGTGATCGTCACCCAGTGGCCGTCCGCGCAGGACGGCCCGGCAGCATGGCGGGCCTACCTCGCCCGCGACTCGGTCTCCCAGACCGTCGACCAGGAAAAACCCTGGACCGTCGACGACGTCGTACGGGGCACCACGTTCGCCACCGACGAGGCCCAGGTGTGGTGCTACGCCGATGCGCCATACTGCATCGAGACCCGTGACACCTCCAGCGGCGACGTCGTGTGGAAGCGCCTTGCCGTGCTCACGGAGGACCAGGCCGCAGCGCTCGGCAAGCCATGACCCCCTACCGGTCGTAGGACTCGTCCGGCATAGTGCATCTTGTTCTGCACGATCTTGAAGAACTCGAGACTCTCAGGGCGTCCGCAGGTCGTAGTCGACGCTGGTGGCGTACAGGTCGAGCACCGGAAGAACGCCTCCTCCGACGACCGGATGTCGCGGAAACGGTCAAGTTCTCTCGGGATCACAGAAGCCTGCGGAGGACGACCACAACACGCTGGTACTTGCTCGCACGGTCAGCGGCACAGGGATCCGCCGCTACCTCGACGAGGTGATCGCCACGTTCGGATTCGACCGCGACGACCTGGAAGCCGCCGCACACCAACACCTGTAGGCACATCCATTCCGCTACTGGTATAGTCGTGCCTATGGAGGTGTCGACCGCTGAAGCGGCCCAGGTGC
Source organism: Micrococcales bacterium (assembly GCA_009779195.1). Taxonomy (GTDB): domain Bacteria; phylum Actinomycetota; class Actinomycetes; order Actinomycetales; family Cellulomonadaceae; genus Cellulomonas. The sequence continues at coordinate 26,591 of WRET01000006.1, read as the reverse complement.
TCGGGGTCTCGCCCCGGCGTCTGCGGGCGCTGATCGCAGCGGGGCGGGTCCAGGCACGACAGGTCGGCGGCCACTGGCTCGTGGAGGCTGCGTCGTTGCCGTCGAGCCTGTACCGGACCCGACCCATGGCACCTGACGTGGCCTGGGCGTTCTTGGCCGACACCGTCCCCGAGCACTACGCGCCGGACCAGGCGTACCGGTGGCGCCAACGCCGCAAGCGCCTGTCCGCTGACAGCGAGCCGGAGCGGTTGCTGGCCTCGTGGGTGGCTTCACGTGCACAGCACCGCTGGTTCGCCACGCGCAACAACGACCAGATGCTCGACGACGAGCGCCTGGTGCCCTCCGGCTTGTCGGACCCCCGCGCCGGGATCTCTGCAGGAGCCCTGGTGGAGGCGTATGTCGCCAGCGACGACCTGGCGGCGGTGCGCCACAGGTACCTGCTGCGTCCCGGCGGCCCGAACGACAACGTCGTGCTCCACGTCGTCGGTGCCCTGCCGACCCGACCGGTCCCGAGCCTGCTGGTGGCCGCGGACCTGGCTGACCACGGTAGCGACCGTGAGCTGGCGCGCGCCCGCACCCTGATCGCCGAGGCCCTGGCATGACAGTCGTGATGCCCCCTCTGCCCGAGCCTCAGCGTGCCGGGTGGTTAGCGCTGTTCGACGTGTACCACGCGCACCCCACAGGATGGACCCTGGTAGGTGGGCAGATGGTCCACCTGTGGTGCGCCGAGCGCGGCACGAGCCCGGCCCGGCCCACCGACGACATCGACACAGTGCTCGACGTGCGCGGCCAGCCCTCGCACCCCGGGGTGCTGATGACGTTCACCAGCGTCCTGGGCGGCCTCGGGTTCGTCCCGGCGGGGACGTCCCCGAAAGGCCACCAGCACCGGTGGGTGCGTGACGGCGCGCAGATCGACGTGCTCATCCCCCACGGCGTCGGCGAACGAGCCGCACGACGCAAGGGCGCACGAGGTGGCACCACGCTGGAGACCCCAGCGGCACAGCAGGCCCTCGACCGCACCCAGGACGTCCAGGTGAGCATCGGTGAACGCACCGGAACGGTCCGCCGTCCCAACCTCCTGGGAGCGCTGGTCGCCAAAGCCGCTGCCCACACCGTCGCCCTCGACCGCACCCGAAGACGCCACCTGACCGACTTCTTGGTCCTGTGCACCCTCATCGAACACGGCGACCAGATCCACGACGCCACCAAACGCGACCGCCACTACCTGCACAACATGCTCGGGGCCATCGTCCACGACCGTCGTGCGGTGCTGTCGGTCGAGGGAGCCGACGAAGGTGTCCACACCCTACGGCTCGCCCTGGGTATCCCAGACTGACCGGGGATGGACTAAATTCACAGTGGTGACGTGCTCGAAACGGATCGCCTGGTCGACCTGCGACGGGTCGGCGCCGTAGAGCCCAGCAAGTTCTCCACGGTCGACCGAAGGCAGTTGTTGCAGAATCTGCAACAACTGGAGCGGTCAACAACCTACGTCCACTGAGCGATAATCGTCGGGTGCCCCTCCGCCTGTCCTCCGCTTCCCCGAAGCACCTCTCGGTGGCCGATGCGGACAGGCGCGGTATCGCCCGCCTGGTCCGAGACGCTGAGACCAACGGCGCCGTGGTCCGAGGGATCCTCGCTGGGGACGTCCACGACGGCCTGGACGTCACCACCCACCCTGACCTGCATACTCGGCACTCGATGTGTCGAGCATGACCTAGACTCTCCTGAGCCGCACTGCCGACGGCTACCTGGGAGGTCGAACTGACGATCGAGGCCGACGATTCGTTGAACGGTCTGAAACGGTTCCCTGTCGACTGGCTGGGCGAGTGGCGACCAGAGTACGGCGTGCCTCGGGACGAGATACCGGAACATGTGCCACAGCCGCTGGCCGAACTGTACGCCTTTGCGGGCCGCTGGCCGAGTCCGGTCGACCTGGGCGACGGGCCGTACCTGCTGGACTGCCAGGATCATCTTGTCGAACTCACGCTGGCCGACCAGGACGGCAAGATCTATTTCCTGGACGAGAATCAGGGCAACTGGGATTGCTACGTCACGACCGGCGGAGACGACACAAGGGTCTACTTCAACGGCGGTTATCTCTTCGACGATGACTACGACCTGAACGGCCCCGACGAGGGTTATGTCCCGCTGGACGTCTCGCTGTCGCACCTACTCACCACCTACGCACTTCAGTAGACAGCGTTTTCGTCTCCACACCTGGTGGTGGTGAGGTCCGACGAAGCACTCGCCGAGAGCAACCTGATGGACGACGCCGAACCGCTGTGGATGGACGGTCGGTACGTGTTCCCCGAACCTAGCCACAACTTCTGGCGCGCTGGCCCGTTCCTGGTCATGGACTGCGGAGGCACCTGGATCGGCTGGAACGCCCCGGCCGTGTCACTGCCCCCCGCTCTGGCCGCCAACGTCCAGACCATCCACCCTTGATCGCTCGGGCACGGGACGACTGACCAGTCCGCTGCCGTCCTACCCTGCAGACTGGCCGTCGTCGCCGGATCGCCGAGCAGCGCCACCTGGTCGTGGAGTCCCTGATCACGCCCTGCTGGTCACGAAGGGGTGGTGACCTGTTCGACTGCCTGGGCACCCTAGCGGTACTCGTCGGTGGTGGTGTCGTCGGACACAATCCCGACGACGAGCAGGACGACGCGAGAACCAGGCTGACCGCGCTGGTGACCACCCGACGATCGCCATGCCCTGACCACCAGAACCGTCGTGCTTCGTCTGACTGAGCACGACGATGCCCAGGACGAGACCCACGATCGCGGGGACGAAGAACATGCACAGGACGACCGTTGTGCGGTGCTGTCGGTCGACAGAGCCGACGAAGGTGTCCACACCCCTACGGCTCGCCCTCGGAATCCAGGACTGACCAGCCAGTCAGGCCGCTCCACCGGGCTTCGGTCGTGAACGGCGATCCTTCTCGATCTGTTTCCCGGTGGTCGTGATCGCGTCGAGATAGTCCAACTCGGCTGGAGACGGCTGCGCCGTGAGGCGTTTCAGGTACTCGTCGTAGGCTTCTGTGGCGTGCTCGACAGCGTCGTCGTGGCTGACGGTTCCAGGGCCGGAGGGGACTCCTTGGCCGTAACGGGTGGCGAAGTCGTCCAGCTCGGCGACCCAGTCGCGCATGTACATCGGAACACGTTGCATCGCGCGGAGCTCGGCCAGGTCGAGGAACGCTGAGACCATCCGGTTGAGGGTCGCGAGCTCGGGCTCGGTGAGGTAGTTCTTGGCGACGACGACCTCGGCGCGGCGCGGCTGGGCGCCGTCGAAGACGGTCAGGCCCATGAACGGCTGGCCTGCGTCTGCGCGGTCCGCGATGACCTCGGCTGCGGTGTGACCGTGGGCGGCGTAGTGCATCTTGTACTGCACGATCTTGAAGAACTCGAGGCTCTCGGGCGTCCGCGGGTCGTAGTCGACGCTGGTGGCGTACAGGTCGAGCACCTGCCGGTAGAACACCTTCTCCGACGACCGGATGTCGCGGATACGGTCGAGCAGCTCACGCCAGTACGACCCGCCGCCAGCCTCCTTCAGCAGCGGGTCGTTCATCGCGAACCCCTTGGTCAGATACTCCTTGAGCACCCCCAGCGCCCACCGGCGGAACTGGGTCCCCCGCAGCGACTTCACCCGGTAACCCACCGAGATGATCACGTCCAGGTTGTAGTGCGTGACCTGGTACGTCTTGCCGTCCGAAGCAGTTGTTCGGAACTTCCGAACAACTGCCTCCTCCTCCAACTCCCCTTCGTCAAAGACATGCTTGATGTGCTCGGAGACGTTGGCCTTGCTCGACTGGAACAGCTCGACCATCTGCGCCTGCGACAGCCACACCGTCTCGTCCACCATGCGCACGTCGACACGCGTGCGACCGTCGTCCGTCTGGTACCAGACGATCTGCGATGGCGGCGCCGAGGTCATAGCAACGATCCTAGAGACCACCACCCACATCCAGGGAGCGACACCGACCCTGCAGGGTGTGCGTCAGGTTTGTGGTGTGGGCCACTCGTGCACCATCTCGTTCACGTCTTCACCTCCGGCGTCAAGCCCACGCCGCTCACAGCGACCAAAACCCCCGGACTCTCATCCTCTCCGGTACCCGGCCCAGGACCGCGGCTGGCAGCTCCCGAGCGGATGGCACCACTCTCGGCAACCCGTGGACACCCGTCGGCTCTCAGATGTATTGTGAATGCGTTGCAAACGTGAGGAGGGGTGAGATGGCGTCCAGGTCGATCGGGTTCGCTGTCGCCGAGGAAGACCTTCCCCTGCTCGACGAGCTGGTCGAGAAATACGGCGGCGGGAACCGCAGCGAGTTCCTCCGGGTCGCGATGCGAAGGCTGCGCCACGACGCCTGGGCAGAGAAGATGCGAACCCTCCAGGCCGACGCCCGTGCCGAGATGGGTGGACGGGTCTACACCCCTGACGAGGTGCAGGCCCTGGTGAAGCAGGTCCTGGCCGAGAACCGTGAGTGAGCCGCGACCGGCAGTCGTCTTCGACATCAACGTCTACATCGACGCGGTCATCGGCCCGCACACGTCGTGGCCGTTGCTCGACGAGGTGCCTCCCACCACAGACAACCCCGCAGCCGACTGCCTGTCGATCGCCTTCGACGCCGAAGCCTTCCGCCTGGTCACCTCACCGCACATCATCACGAACACAACCCGGGTGCTGCGCGCCGCCGGCCTGTCTGAGCAGATCACGGCCCGCGCCATCGCCGCCATCGTCGAGATCGTCCACACGACCGGAGGCATCGTCGTCGAACCGCCCCGCACCGTTTTCGACATCGACGACCACGAGGACAACCTCGTGCTAGACCTGGCCGTCGCAACCGACGCGATCCTCGTCGTCTCCACCGACCTGACCGCGCTCAGCCCCTGGCACAGCCGTATCGCGATCCTGCGCCCCCGAGAGTTCGTCACCCAGGTGGTCCAGACCCGTCGGCTGCACACACCCAGACGTGTGGCACGGAGCCATCAAGGAACGACCACCAGTCGGGGCATAAGCGCGACAATAGCCCTCGAGGCATGTGCACCCACCAATCCTGGAAGCCCCGACCCAGCGCCGACAGCCCAACCGGGCACCTGGTTAGTTGGGTATTCTGGTGCCCTGAGCCAGGGAGCGAGGTGCCTGATGTCCGAACCCACGACACAGTCGGCCTGTACCGAAGAGTGGCCAGACGAGCCCGTCGAACGGTTGCTAGCGCAGGCACGTCCACTGCCTCCGTACGACCAGATGGTGATCCCAGGCCTGACCGAGGACGAGTCGCGGGTCTTCTTCGACACGATCACCAGCGCATGACACCGACTGCGACCGGCCGAGTCGTCGTCGACACCGGTGTCTTCGGGGCGCGGCTCGCACCCTCAGGTGAAGGGCTGGAGTTCGCATACCGGCCCGTCTTGGCCGACCGGGCCGTCATCATCTCATTCGTCACCGTCGCAGAACTCCGGTTTGGCGCTGCGCTCGCCAGGTGGGGCGATCGCCGCATGCGCCAGTTGGAAGACCGCCTCCACAGCGTCACGACGGTTGGCCCTGGCCACTCCATGATCGCGACCTACGTCGACCTGCGGTGTTGGTGCGTCCAGTCCGGCCACGGCCTAGGCCAGAAGGACCACGAAGCCGACAGGTGGGTCGCTGCGACTGCACTGCACCTTGGTGTACCGCTGGTCGCCCACGACAGGATCTTCCGGGATGTGACCGGGCTTGAGTTGCTGACCTTGCTGGACTGACCCATACCTGGTCAGAAGCCCCGCAACAGCAGGGAACACATCAGCGAGCGAATCGGCAACGGCTCACCCCCGCATCGGCGAGGACGAGCACCACCCTACTGGGCATCTGGCCGAGACTGCCTCAGCCACTGTCCCGTCTCGCGGTCTGTACGAGAGGCACTGCTAGGAGAAGAACAGTCTGTCTCAACTTGCCAATTCGAGAGCAGTCTGTCAGCATGTTCACATGCCCCAGGTCACCGATGGAGAACAGCCCCAGTGGAGCCCCGCAGCGTCCTCGGTCTGGGGGAAGTCGTCGGGATTCGAGGGAGACGAGCGGCTCCCGCTGGTCCGGCACCTCCTCGACGCGGCAGACGTCGCACCCGACGTCTGGGCGTGGATTCCCCCGCTGGTTCGGGAGACCATCGAGCGGGACCTTCCAGATGAGGCTCGGGACGGGGCGATCCTCCTGAAGTGGATGGCTGGCTGCCACGACATCGGGAAGGTCTCGCCCCCGTTCGCCGCGAAGGTTCCCACCCTGGCGGATCGGATGCGTGAGCAGGGTCTGGTCCTGCCCCGCGACACTACTGACTTCTCCCAAGCCCCGCACGGCCTGGTCGGCCACGTTGTGCTTTCCCGTTGGCTGAGGGATCGGTACGACGCGGACCGGCGGGCCGCGAGCACCTACGCGGTCGTCGTCGGGGGTCACCACGGCGTCCCACCGACCAACGCCGCACTCAACTGGCTGGCACAGCGGCGGGACCTGGTTGGCACAGGGTCATGGATCGAGACCCAGGACGAGATCTTGGACGCCATGGCGGACTACACCGGCGCCAGCGAACATCTGGCACGGTGGGCCACGCACCGCCTCAGCCCGACTGTCCAGTCTCTGCTGACTGGCGCAGTGATCGTGTGCGACTGGTTGGCGTCCGACACCAGCCTCTTCCCCTTCAGCCCCGTGGACGAGCATCGGACCGCTGTTGCCTGGAAGACATTGGGACTTGCCAAGCCGTGGCACCCAGCTGGGGTGAGCCATGATGCGGCCACCCTCCTGCACCGCAGGTTCCCCAGCCTGCCGGGGACACCACGCGGGATCCAGGTGCACACCGTGGAGGCTGCCGTGGGGGTCACGACTCCCCCACTGGTCATCGTGGAGTCGACGATGGGCTCTGGAAAGACTGAAGCGGCCTTGATGGCTGGCGAGATCCTGGCTGAGAAGTTCGGCTGCGGCGGTCTCTACGTCGGGCTTCCGACGATGGCAACCTCCGACGCGATGTTCGGCCGGGTCCTGGACTGGATCGAGAACCTCGACGGTGGAGGGATCACCAGCGTCCACCTGGCCCACGGCAAGGCGGGTCTGAACAACGACTACTCCGGCCTGGGTCGCGGCAATCGGCCGACCGACATCCACGATGACGAGCCGGGACGCTGGGATGCACGTCAGCGTGCCCGGGTCGAAGCCCGCGTGGAGTCCTGGCTGACCGGTCGCAAGAAAGGGGTGCTGGCGTCGATGGTCGTCGGGACCATCGACCAGCTGCTGTTCATGGCCCTGCAGTCCAAGCACGTCGTGCTGCGGCAGCTCGCCTTTGCAGGCAAGGTCGTCGTCATCGACGAGGTGCACGCTGCTGACGACTTCATGCGGATGTATCTGTGCCGGGCGTTGGAGTGGCTGGCTGCGTTCGGCGTCCCGGTGGTGCTGCTGTCAGCAACCCTTCCTAGCGCCCAGCGTCGCGAGTTCGCCGACGCCTACCGCCTGGGCATGGGAGCCAGCCAGACGGCGCTGGTCGCCAGCGATGCCTACCCTCTTGTCACCCTCGTGACCGCCGGCGAGGTCATCCAGGTGGAAGACGCCCCCACCGTCACGCCGGTCACAGTCGCAGTCCGCACCATGAGCGACGAACCTGAGGCATTGGTCACCCTGCTCGACGACTGGCTGGTTGATGGCGGGAGTGTCGCAGTCATCCGCAACACGGTGCGACGGGCACAGGAGACCGCGCGGATGCTCCGCGCTCACTATGGCGACGATGTAGTGCTTCACCACTCGCGGTTTGTCGCCACCCACCGTGCCGCCCGTGAGGAGACCCTGCGCCGCGAGCTGGGCCGGTCTGGTGAGCGGCCTCGACGCCGGATCATTGTGGGGACCCAGGTGCTCGAACAGTCGCTGGACGTGGACTTCGACGCCATCGTCACCGACCTGGCACCCCTGGACCTCATCCTGCAGCGGCTTGGACGCGCCCACCGCCACGACAGGCTCCGGCCGGGTCGGCTCACCGCACCAGAGCTCGTCATCACTGGCGTCACAGCGTGGACATCTGCTGGGCCCCGGCCGGACCCAGGCAGCACAGCCGTGTACGGCGCCAGCCGCCTGCTGCGCGCAGCCGGGACACTCGGTATGGACGGCACGACCGAGACCACCGTCACCCTCCCCGACGACATCCGTCCTCTGGTCGAGACCGCGTACGGCGACGTCCCCCAGGTGCCCGAAGCATGGCTGCCCACGGTTCACCGGGCTGACGCTGACCAAGCAGCGAAAATTGCCGACGCCCGCCGCCGGGCAAACGACTTCCGTATTCGCAGCATCGCCGCCCTGGACGGCTCGTTAGTCGACCTGCTGGAAGACTCGACAAAGGAAGCCGAGGAGTCCCGGGGGTCTGCCCGCGTACGTGACAGCGACGACGGGCTCGAAGTCATCGTCGTCCAACAGGTCGGCAACGAGGTGCGCTACCTCGATGACAACAGCCAGTACGCCGGTACCCCGATCCCGGTCGACGCTGGTGGCACACCTGACCACCACCTCGCCCGGGCGTTGGCGGCGTGCACCGTCCGGCTGCCCATGTCCATGACCCGTTCATCAGCAGACTTCGACCGGACGGTTGCGGCCTTGGAAGCCCAGGGTCACGAGGGCTGGCAAGAATCGGGGTGGCTTGCCGGCCAGCTCGTGCTGCACCTGGACGACAGCTGGCGTGCCTGCGTGGCTGGATTCGACCTGACATACACCATGACAGACGGCCTGACTGCGACAGCAGAGGAGAAGACGTGATGAGTGACGCGAGTTTTGACCTGACGAACGCGCCGTGGGCCCAGGTTCGGCTGTGTACCGGCGAGCTGACCGAACTCTCGCTGCTCAACGTCTTCGCCCGAGCCCACGAGATCCGGGCCATCGCTGGGGAACTGGCGACCCAGGACGTCGCGATTCTTCGTTTGCTCTTGGCTATCCTGCGCCGCAGCCACCAACAACTGCGCGGCACCGAGGCGTGGGGCAATCTGTGGCGGAACGGGCATTTCGACAAGGCCCCGCTCACCGCCTACCTGGAGCGCCACCGCGACCGGTTCGACCTACTCCACGCTCGGACGCCGTTCTACCAGGTAGCCCACCTCCACACCACCAAGGGGGAACTGACCGAGTTGACGCGGCTCGTTGCAGACGTCCCCGCCGGCCATCAGTACTTCACGACACGGGCCGGGCCGGCACTGGAGTCGATGACCCTGGCAGAATCGGCACGTTGGCTGGTGCACTGCCAGGCATTCGACCCATCAGGGATCAAGTCCGGGGCAGTTGGCGACAACCGTGTCAAAGGGGGCAAGGGATACCCCATCGGTGTTGCCTGGTGCGGATGGCTCGGGCTCGTGATCGTCGAGGGCGAGAATCTGTTCCAGACGCTGCTGCTCAACCTGCCGGTCGGCACAGGTGATTCCGACCCTGCTACCGACCTGCCAGCCTGGGAACGTCCACCCCACACCGCTGCTGTCGATGAACGCACCTTCCCGGCAGGTCCGGCGGATCTCGCGACCTGGCAGAGCCGTCGTGTCCGGATCGGACACGACGGCACCCAGGCCACTGGCGTCTTGATCGCCAACGGCGACCCCCTGCACCCACGCAACAGGTTCCATGAGGAGTTCATGACGGGATGGCGCCGCAGCGAGCAGCAAATGAGAAACCTCGGCACGACCGAGGACGTGTTCATGCCACGGGCCCATCTGCCCGATCGAGCGGTCTGGCGCGGGTTGGACGGGCTTCTCCTGGCAGGAGACGCCGCAGCCACCGGCCGCGTAGGACGTTGGCTCAACTGGCTCGCACAACTGAAGAATGACGGCGAACTGCCCGAGGACACCCCTGTGCGAATGCGTGCTGTTGGTGTGCAGTATGGGTCGCAGAGTTCTGTGATCGACGACATCACCGACGATGTCCTGCCTGTGTGTGTCGCCACCCTGAGTGATCCTGCGCTCGGCGCACTTGCCGTCGACGCAGTCGCTGACGTCGATACCGCGGTGCGGTTCCTCGGGACACTTGCTGCCGAACTGGCGGAAGTCTCGGGAGCTTCTGGTGACACGCTCGGAGCAGCCCGGGCCTCTGCCCGGGAACGCGGGTACGAGGCACTGGACGTCCCGTACCGCACATGGCTGCGCGGACTGAACTCCCAGACTGATCGAGACGTGGAACGCCCCCGTTGGCAGCGGCAGGTGTGCGACACCGTCATCGCGGTGGCTCGTGACCTGGTATGCAACGCCGGACCGGTGGCGTGGGTCGGCCGCGAAGTTTCCCGGGGCTCGGTCGTCGGCCCTGGGGTCGACGACCCCCAGCGCAGGACCGTCTACCTCGATGCCGCTGACGCGGAAAATAACTTCGACAGTCAGTTGCGCAAGACATTCACATCGATATTTGAGTCAAGAGGAAGGTCATATGGAATGACTGCCACCGAAGCAACAAAAGGCAAGGCAGGCCGTACTCCGGACACACTCGCGGACTACGTCCACCGACGTGCCACGGAGTTACAACGCCGCTACCGAGCCGACGACCCCACCGCCGTGGCAACCTTGGCCCGTCTGCGACGGGTCGTGCCAACCAGCCCACACCTGCACCCAGACACGTGGGAGGTCTTTGAGCAGATTCCCGAAGCACTGGTCTGGGACCGCGACGAACCGTCCCGTGCCGAGCTTGCCGTCGTGGGAGCGCTCACGCTGTTCGCCACGCACCAACAGTCACGTCGTGACCAGCAGATGCACCGACCAGGCCGCGAGCACAGCCTCGGGAGGGCTGTTGCCCGTCTCAAGACCATCGAGGGCCAGGGGGTTGAGCGCCGATTCCGGGCGCTGACCAGGTCAGCAGATTTCACGGCTGCGCTCCAGCACCTTCGCGGGTTGGTCAGCCAGCTCCGCAGCGCACAGATCCCGCTCGATTATGGTGCGCTCGCTCGCGATCTGTACTTCGTCCAGAACCCCACCACCCTGCACGGTGTACGGATGCAGTGGACACGCGATTTTCACCGACCGGTCCGCGGTACTGAACCCACGGACGACACCACCCAGACAGGAGACCAGGAATGACCACCTTCATCGACATGCACCTTCTGCAGACCGTCCCGTCCAGCAATATCAACCGCGATGACACCGGCAGCCCGAAGAGCGCTGTCTTCGGCGGGGTTCGCCGAGCACGTGTTAGCTCTCAGGCATGGAAGCGTGCGACGCGACGCGATTTTGCAACCTACCTCGACGAGTCCGAACGCGGCATCCGTACCCGGCGGATCATGGTCGACCTGGTCGAACGGATCCAGCGTCTCGACGGCTCTCTCACCCCAGACGAAGCACTCACCCTGGGGAAGGCTGTCATGACAGCGGCCTCACGTATCACGTTCGAGAAACCCAAACGGGGCAAGAAGAACGACGAGACTGCGGACACCGCCGACGCCGAGCTGAGCCAGTACCTCATCTTCATCAGCAACCAACAACTTGACCGCCTCGCCGCATTGGCCCTCACCGGGCGTGACGGAACCACGATCGACAAAGCTGCGGCCAAGAACGCGCTCAAGGACGGCAACGGCATCGAGGTCGCCCTGTTCGGCCGGATGGTTGCCGACGACGTCGCGTACAACGTCGACGCCTCAGTACAGGTCGCCCATGCGATCAGCACCCACGCTGTGGAGACCGAGTACGACTACTTCACGGCGGTTGACGACGCCAAGCCAGACGACGAGGACGCAGGTGCCGGGATGATCGGGTGGCTTGAGTTCAACTCGAGCACTCTCTACCGGTACGCGACCATCAACCTCGACCAGCTCGCAGAGAACCTGGGCGATGTGGAGACCACAGGCCGGGCTGTCGAAGCGTTCCTCCGCTCCTTCGTCGTCAGCATGCCGACCGGAAAGCAGAACACCTTCGCGAACAGCACACTGCCCGAGGCCGCCCTGGTGCAGGTCCGTACCCGTCGCCCTGTCAACCTCGTGGGCGCATTCGAAGAGCCAGTCACCACGAAACCGGACGAATCTATCTCCGTGCAGTCCGCCGCCCGCCTGGCACAAAAGGCCCAAGAGATCGATGACGCGTACGGAAACACCCCGACAGCTGCCTACCTGCTCGCAGTCGGTTCTCGTGTCGCCGACGCACTTGCCGGAACAGGTGAGGCTCTCGGCCTGGATGCCCTGGTGGCACAGGTCGGCCGTGATGCTGTGGCAGCCTTGCAGGAGTCGGTGTGAGTGTTCTCCTGCTCCGCCTGGCTGGCCCCTTGCAGGCGTGGGGGGACTCGAGCCGTTTCGCCAAGCGCCACACCAGGACCGAGCCAACCAAGAGCGGGGTCATCGGTCTGCTCGCCGCGGCCCAAGGACGTCGGCGCACCGACCCGATCGAAGACCTCGCAGCCCTGTCCTTCGGTGTGCGGGTCGACCAGCGCGGGCGGATCGAGCGGGATTTCCAAAACGCGATCCGCCGGACTGGCACCAAGCACGAAGCCATGCCCCTGTCCTATCGCTACTACCTTTCGGATGCTGTGTTTGTCGCGGCGGTGGAAGGCGACCGGTCGTTGATGGAAGCCCTGGACGAGGCGATCCAGGCTCCAAGTTTCCCGCTGTACCTGGGTCGACGGGCGTGCCCCCCGATGGGACAGATCACCCTGGGAGTCCACGAGGGCAGTCTCGACAGCGTCCTGCGCGGCGCCGAGTGGCAGGCGGCTCTCTGGTACCAGCGCCAACAAGGGAGCACCGTCGACCTCGAGTTGGTGCTCGATGCCGAACCTGGGACCCCCCTGACGGAGACCGTCCGCGACCTCCCTGTCAGTTACGACCCGACGCGTCGCGTCTATGGGTGGCGCGATGTCGTCCGTCCTGAGCCGATCCGGGTCAACAACGACCTCGCCCCGCCTGCTCCCGATTTCCTCGCCGCGTATGGAGGTGCGTGATGTTCCTCACCCAGATGCACCTGAACCCCGCCCGGCGTGGCACCCGTCACCTGCTGGCATCCCCGCAACGGCTCCATGCTGCGGTGCTGCACGGCTTCCCGCCGGGCTCCACACTTGGCGGTCCCGCTGGTCGCGTTCTCTGGCGGGTCGACCAGGCCCAGGCGTCGATCACGCTCTACGTGAGCAGCCCAGCGGAGCCTGACCTGACCCACATCGTCGAGCAGGCGGGGTGGCCGACGGCTCCGCAGCACTGGCGCACCGTTTCCACGGCACAGATGCACGACCGGCTTGCCGCCGGCCAAGAGTGGGTGTTCCGGTTGACGGCAAACCCCGTCCGTAACGAACGGGTCCCAGGAGAACGCGGGAAACGTCATGGGCATGTCACGGTCTCCCAGCAGGAGGACTGGCTAGGCTCACGCAGCGAAACCTGGGGCTTCAGCCTGGTCACGGCAGAGGTGACCGGCCGTCGCCATGTCACGTTCTCCCGCCGGGGACCTGACACCGCGGGCAGCGTCACGCTGAGCATGGCGACGTTTGACGGGGTGCTCCAAGTCACCGACCCCGATGCTCTGCGGCGCTCACTCACCAGTGGCGTCGGACGGGCCAAAGGCTACGGCTGCGGGCTCATCACGTTGGCACCGGTGCGATGAACCAGATCCCGGGCCCGAGACCGGTCGACATCTCTGCGCTGGTCCGGGCCCAGGACCGGCTGAGTTTCGTGTATCTCGAGCGTTGCGTCGTGCACCGAGACGGCAACGCCGTGACTGCGACCGACGAACGAGGGGTCGTCCACATCCCGGCGGCGACCTTGGGGGCGCTGCTCCTCGGGCCGGGAACGAACGTGACCCACCAGGCGATGGTCCTGCTCGCCGAGAGCGGAGCCACCGCCGTATGGGTCGGCGAGCGCGGTGTCCGCTACTACGCACACGGGCGAGGGCTGTCGCAGTCCAGCCAACTGTTGCAGGCACAAGCGGCAGCCGTCTCCAACCAGTCCACGCGCCTGCAGGTCGCAAGGGCGATGTACGCGATGCGCTTTCCATCCGAAGAGGTCACTCGCGCCACCATGCAACAGCTCCGCGGCCGGGAGGGTGCCCGCGTCCGTCGGCTCTACCGCGAGCACGCCGACCGCACCGGCGTGGCCTGGTCACGACGCGACTACGACACCGCCGACTTCGCTGGCAGCAGCGCCGTCAACCAAGCGCTGTCGGCAGCGACGACCTGCCTGTATGGCATCACACATGCGGTGATCGTGGCACTCGGCTGCTCCCCAGGGCTTGGCATCATCCACACCGGCCACGCGCGCTCTTTCGTTTTTGACATTGCTGACCTCTACAAAGCAGAGATCGCTATTCCGATCGCGTTCGACATCGCAGCCGCCGATGTCGATGACGTTCCAGCCGAGACCCGCAGGGCGGTACGCGACGCCGTAAAGGACGGACGGCTCCTGGAACGTTGTACCCGCGACATCAGACGATTGTTGCTTCCTGATCAAGACGATGCTGAGCAGGAGTGGAACGTCGTCCACCTGTGGGACAGCGGAACCCGGACCGTGGCAAGCGGAACCTCGTACGGCACGACAGAGGCAGACCTCGGGTGGTAGTCCTCGTCCTGACCGCATGCCCGGCGGGCCTGCGCGGGCACCTGACACGGTGGCTCATGGAGATCAGCCCAGGCGTCTTCGTGGGCCAAGTCACCACCCGAGTCCGCGAGTTGATGTGGCTCCGAGTCCTGGAACTGTGTAAAGACGGCAAGGCGATCATGGTCCACCCGTCGAACAACGAACAAGGACTCGAGTACCGCTTCCACCGCCATGACTGGCTCCCCGAGGACTTCGACGGCATCTGGCTGATGCGTCGCCCGGCCGACCCCGATCGCACCCCAGCCCTCAGACCAGGCTGGAGCAAAGCCTCTCAGGTTCGCCGCGCCCGTCGCACAAAGTAGGAAAGTGATCGCAGTTCCGCCTCCACCGCTGTATCATTCGAGGTCAGCAAGTGTGCTCCCCGCCAACGCGGGGATGAGCCGTCAGTCACCGGAGACCTCCTGCTTCCCTGGCGGTGCTCCCCGCCAACGCGGGGATGAGCCCCCAGCTCAGACGCCAGGAGCCAGCACAAGCACGTGCTCCCCGCCAACGCGGGGATGAGCCCGCCGTCGTCTTCTCTATCGCTGGACCTGCGTTGTGCTCCCCGCCAACGCGGGGATGAGCCCAGGGCGCTCGAGTTCACCATCCCGATGCCAGGGTGCTCCCCGCCAACGCGGGGATGAGCCAAAGCAGGGCAGATCTGGTCGTCTATCTCGTCAGTGCTCCCCGCCAACGCGGGGATGAGCCCGAGTCCCCAGAACGACTGGCGGATGATCGGACGTGCTCCCCGCCAACGCGGGGATGAGCCCTGTCTGACCGGGATCTTGGCCCGGTCGGGCATGTGCTCCCCGCCAACGCGGGGATGAGCCGGAGAAAACAATGCCAACGACCAAGCTGGGAATGTGCTCCCCGCCAACGCGGGGATGAGCCCGACATGTACCGCAGGTTGGCCAGGTCGTCGGGGTGCTCCCCGCCAACGCGGGGATGAGCCCTTGATGAAGATCTGTTCAGCTGCCCCCGAACCGTGCTCCCCGCCAACGCGGGGATGAGCCCCGCACAAGGCGGTAGGTACCCGGAGCTTCGGGGTGCTCCCCGCCAACGCGGGGATGAGCCCCGGTCGTGGGCGTGCCCGGTCCCCGAGGAGTAGTGCTCCCCGCCAACGCGGGGATGAGCCCCCTGCTGTGGCGATCTTCGCACCGGAGTCGACGTGCTCCCCGCCAACGCGGGGATGAGCCCCACAGCTGAAACCAAACTATAGCATCTCGCGTGTGCTCCCCGCCAACGCGGGGATGAGCCCACCCGCGGCCACCGCCGCGTCCGTGCCATCAAGTGCTCCCCGCCAACGCGGGGATGAGCCCCCCGACGGACCCGGCAGGGTCTTGGCCAAAGAGTGCTCCCCGCCAACGCGGGGATGAGCCCTGCGCAGGCAATGAGTTAGACGCGTACACCCGGTGCTCCCCGCCAACGCGGGGATGAGCCCTGACGTGCTCGTCGAAGAGTGAGACGGGAGAAGTGCTCCCCGCCAACGCGGGGATGAGCCCGGAGGCCATGAAATGACCACGCAGATCACAGTGTGCTCCCCGCCAACGCGGGGATGAGCCCGCTTCGAGGGCGCGGGTGACCTTGGCGCGCGAGTGCTCCCCGCCAACGCGGGGATGAGCCCGTGACCAGGCTTGTTTCAGCACAACCATGAAGGTGCTCCCCGCCAACGCGGGGATGAGCCCAGGGCCTGGCCGTCTTTCCACTCGCCGCTGGCGTGCTCCCCGCCAACGCGGGGATGAGCCCGATGCGCATGTTCGTGCAGGTCAACGACAACGGTGCTCCCCGCCAACGCGGGGATGAGCCCCATGCCAGCACAGGCCACAGTCAGGATCGGCCGTGCTCCCCGCCAACGCGGGGATGAGCCCTGACCGCTGACCCGTCGTGCCGCCTTCCTGAGGTGCTCCCCGCCAACGCGGGGATGAGCCCGTTGCCGTGACAGACGACGACCAAGGCCCAGCGTGCTCCCCGCCAACGCGGGGATGAGCCCTCCGCAAAGCCGGAGCCACCTACCAACAGATCGTGCTCCCCGCCAACGCGGGGATGAGCCCCGCCAGCGGGGCCGACGCGGTTGCGTTGTGACGTGCTCCCCGCCAACGCGGGGATGAGCCCGAGAACGCGCACAACGCACCACCACCGGACCCATGCCCACCGGCCTGCGCGACCACGTGCTCCCCGCCAACGCGGGGATGAGCCCGTCCCAAAATCGCCGTTCTTCTCTGGCCGCCAGTGCTCCCCGCCAACGCGGGGATGAGCCCTCCGTGGGTCTGCGGATCGCAGAGTCTGTCCCGTGCTCCCCGCCAACGCGGGGATGAGCCGACGCCGTCGTCAAGGCATGGGAGCTGGTCAGGTGTGCTCCCCGCCAACGCGGGGATGAGCCCCGTCGTACACGATCACCCAGTCCAGGCCATCAGTGCTCCCCGCCAACGCGGGGATGAGCCCTGGTACGTGGCCGAGGCCTCGGTGACCACCTCGTGCTCCCCGCCAACGCGGGGATGAGCCCTACTGCACGCACTTGCGCGCGTGGTCGGCCGAGTGCTCCCCGCCAACGCGGGGATGAGCCCTCCGACCATGTGCACCACTGCCACAAAACCTTGTGCTCCCCGCCAACGCGGGGATGAGCCCCCAGCCTCGTCCTCGGCATCCATGACCAGGTTGTGCTCCCCGCCAACGCGGGGATGAGCCCCAGCTCGACTGAAGCGTCTTGCATGGTGGGCGCGGTGCTCCCCGCCAACGCGGGGATGAGCCCACCGTAGCCCAGCGCGTGCACCGAGCCGTACGGTGCTCCCCGCCAACGCGGGGATGAGCCCATCGTCCCGTTCAGCACGGCGGAGAAAGTGTCGTGCTCCCCGCCAACGCGGGGATGAGCCCGCCCACCACCACGGCGGTGCACCAGTGCGGCGGTGCTCCCCGCCAACGCGGGGATGAGCCCACCGTCACTGTGACCTGCTCCGTCTTGTGAGGGTGCTCCCCGCCAACGCGGGGATGAGCCCCGGACCTGGGACCTGACCCAGACAGGAGCTGGGTGCTCCCCGCCAACGCGGGGATGAGCCCGACAGTTGCGCCTGCCACCACTCCCGGTCCGTGTGCTCCCCGCCAACGCGGGGATGAGCCCACCTGGCGGGCCTTCATCGTCGACCCGTCCATGTGCTCCCCGCCAACGCGGGGATGAGCCCACCCCCATCACAGGCCACCGCTCTGGTCGGTCGTGCTCCCCGCCAACGCGGGGATGAGCCCAGCTCATGTGGTCCGCCGACTGGGACACGTTAGTGCTCCCCGCCAACGCGGGGATGAGCCCTCGTCTCCGTAGCCCTGTGCCCGCAGCACCCGGTGCTCCCCGCCAACGCGGGGATGAGCCCTGGGCGAGGTCGGTTCGGTAGACGATCATCCCGTGCTCCCCGCCAACGCGGGGATGAGCCCACCGAGCTCGCTGGTGCCATCCGGAGACACCCGTGCTCCGCCAACGCGGGGATGAGCCCGCGACGTCGGCTATGTTCAGACGTTTCACGTCGTGCTCCCCGCCAACGCGGGGATGAGCCCGTGTACTTGGTGCCTGAGCGCAGCGGGGTGGCGTGCCCCTGCCAACGCGGGGATGAGCCCGGGGTCCGCCAGGTCGAGGTGCGCGGCATGGTGTGCTCCCCGCCGACGCGGGGATGAGCCCTCAACTACCGTCAAGTCCAGGTTGAACCACAGATCCACCGGCGGAGCATAGGCAAAATTGTCGCGCCTGTAGTGCGCCGGGACCTGACCTCGATTCGTCAGCGGGGGTGATGTGCCTGCCTGGGCGCGTGAGTATGGGGTGTTCGATGGTGCGGGGCCGGTGCCGCAGGCTGGTAACGACCGGAACGGACCCGGGTACCGGGCACCGAACCGTCCGTACCGGGTGCTCAGGAACCGACTGTCGCCTGGATTACGAAGCTGCCGTCGCCGACCAGCACCTGTACCGCGACCGGAGTACCGGCTTTGTTCGGGGCGGCGAAGGCCACGGTCCTCTCCGCCGACTCGCCCGGTGCCAGGGTCTGTTTGCCGAACGGCGAGTTGTGCCCGTCGAGCGCCTGGAGCATCCCAGGAGCGGAGTGGGGTCCGTAGAACAGACCCACGTCGGCGAGCAGCGGCAGGTCTTTGTCGGAGACGTTGGTCACCACGATGGTCACCGCCAGACCGTCGCCGGTCGCCTCGCCCCGTGCGTAACCCTGGGTCTGGATGGGCCGCAGCGAGACCAGCCGGACCGTCACCCCCTTGTCGGTCACATCCTCGTTGGGACCGGCTGTGGCGATCGTCTCGGTCATCGGCGGCACCTGGACCGCCTGGGTCGGTGCCGGGCCCGGGAGCACGGTCTGGACCGGGATCGGGGTCGGCGCCGGCGGCGGGCCAGAATCTACGGCACCCGGCGTCGAGCCCGAGTCCGAGCCTGAGCCCGAGCCCGAGCCCGAGCCACCCGGTAGCAGGACCCAGAGCACCAGCAGTAGCACCACGGCGGCGACCACGCAGGAGATGCCCACGATGTACCGGACCTTGTGCCGGCCCAGGAAGATGGCGGCGATCCGGGCCGGAGCGACGCGGACCATAGCGATGATGCCGTGGACCAGAGCGACGATGCCTGTGGCGTTCTTCTCTTCCGCGGAGCTCGTCGTCTTCCTTGTGGAGTCAGTCATGCCGCCCATCTCCCAATCGCTGATCAGCCCCTCCGGGACTGTAGGTGACTTGCCTACCCCGGCGGGCACCGGTCCCGGGTGGTCTACCCGGCCGGCTGATCGGTTCGACAACCAGCAGGCCGCCCGGACGTTCCACCGTCCCCAGCCCGGCCAAGAACGCCGGGGCCGCCTGGACCAGGTCGTCCGGCCGCCGGTAGGTGAGCGTCGCGACGTCGACGAGACCGCCCGCAGCCTGTGACACCGCTCCTCCACAAGTCCGGCGCGGCCTCGTCGGCCACCCACCGGCCCGAGCCTACCTACCGCACTGGTCGGCGCACCCCAGATGCACCCTGACACCGGTCCAGGCGGTCCGGGCCGAGGATCCAACCATCGGCTCGGACCGCCTGACGAACAGGACGGGCCTAACCAGCTGTGGCCGTGAAGTCGTCGAACGACACCACCACTGGCAGCGGGGCAGCCGAGGCGCCGGTGTAGGCACCGACCCCGACCGAACCGGCTCCCGTCACCGATGAGTCGGTGACCTGGATCTGCCAGGTCGCCGGCTCCGGGGAACCGACCTTCCACACCTTGACCTGGACGGTGGTGCCGACCACCCGCAGCCGCAGCCGCAGCTGCTCGCTACCGGTCAGCTTCACGTTCGAGATGCCCACGGCCGCCACGACCGTGTCGACACCCGCGACGCGCTTGAGCAGCTGCAAGGACTCCACCTCGCCGTCGGCGGTGACGTTGGCCCGGGCCAGGTACCCGTCGAACGTCGCCGAGGTGCGAGCCGAGACCCACACCCGGGTCACCGCCGTGGTCGGACGGGTCGGCACGCCCACCGACACCGCGACGTCTACGTTCGCCGCGTTCACGCCAGCCAGCCGGGACCGGGACGTCCACCCGGCCGCCGGGATGGTGATCAGCGCTTGGCTGCCGTTGGTGGAGAAATAGGCCGGCTTGGTGTCCGGCGTCCACGCTCCACCCGCAGCCGCGGTGCCCCAGCCTGAGGCCGTGGTGCGGCTGAACGTGTCCGCTGCCAGGTCCGTGCCGACGACCGCCGCGGCCACGACCATGACCGACCTGTTCGAGGTGCCCTTGGCACCGCCGTCGTCGGTCACCGTCAAGGTCACCTGGTAGGTGCCAGCGGCGGCGTAGGTGTGCGAGACCTTGGCCCCGGTGCCGGTCTTGCCGTCACCGAAGTCCCAGCCGTACGACGTTATGGTGCCGTCCGGATCGGACGACTCGCTGGCGTCGAACGACACGGCCAGACCGTCGGCGCTCGAGGTGAACGACGCTACCGGGCTGAGGTTGCCGGTGCCGGTGCCCAGGGCGTAGTGCTGGGCGACCTGTGCGGCGGTGAGCACCTGCGGGTACACCGCGACCTCGTCCATCGCACCCCGGTAGTAGGTGGTCGTGATCCCGCCGGCCCGCCAGTACCCGGTGATCGAGGTACGTGCGGTGGTCACCGACGTGTTGGAGGCGACGAGCTTGCCGTCGACGTACATCCGCTGCCCGTCAGCGCCGAGGGTAGCCACCACATGGTGCCAGGCGTTGTCGGTGTAGACCTGCTCGGAGGTGATCGTCTTGGCGGTGCCGCCGGGTGCGACCAGGAAGGTCAGCCGGCCGTTGGCGTCCAGCGCGAGCGAGCGGTCGAAGGTCGTCGCCACGCCCAACCGGTTGTTGCCGAAGCCGAAGACCTGCCGGTTCTTGTCCGGGGTCTTGAACCACAGCTCGATCGAGAACGTGTTCTCCGGCGCTGCGGCCGTCTTCGGCGAGACGTAGCCCGCGCCGTTGAACGTCACGGCGGTGTTGGTGTCACCGACCAGTGCTCCGGCGGTCTTCCAGGTCATCCCGGACCCGCTGCTGGGGATCGCTTCCGCCCAGTCCCGGACCGTGGCGTCGGCTGTGTCGCTCATCCGCCAGTACAGGCTCGGGCTGTCGGCGATCACCTGCTGGGCGTACCGACCGAGCGGTTCGGACAACACCTTCACCGACCCGACAGCGGAGCGGGCCTCGTTGCCGAAGGGGTCTACCGCGGCAACTTGGTACTGCTGGGTGGTGCCAGCCGGGGCGGCGTCGTCCCGCAGCTGCACCCTCGGTGGGGCCGTCGGGTAGGAGTAGCCGTAGCCTTGGACAGGCGGGTTGGTGATGGCCTTGGCCTCCCAGAACAGCGAGTCCCGGGTGACTTCGTCCACCGGCGCGTCGGTGCCCACCCGGTACAGCCGGTAGGTGAGCGTGCGGTTGTCCGGGTCCCAGTTGATCGGCATGGTCACCCGCACCGCACCGTGGTGCGGCGAGGTGCCCGTGGGCGTGCCCCAGCTGGCGCCTTTCATCTGCGGGCCCTGTGCGTTCGGGGCCTTGTTGGGCATGGCGAACCGGACCAGGCCTTCCTGCGGGGCCCCGTTGACGACGGGGAACTCGCCCCCGTACACGATGTAGTCGGCGTTGCCCGACACCGACCAGGCGGCCTGGCTCTGACCGGTGTACGCGCCGATCAGCATCTCCGGGTACCAGTACAGCTGGGACGGAGCCGGTTCGCCCGCGTAGCTGACGTAGCCCTGCACGGGCATGCCGGTGACCCCGGCGGTCGCCGTGGTGAAAGCCGTGGCCCGCTGGTGGATCCGCTTGGGGCTCGACAGCGCCCCGGTCTCCGGGAAGCCGTTGGGGACGGCGTTGCAGGAGTGCTCGTGGCTGGCGACGTAGATCACCTCGCCGCGCGGGAAGAGCGAGTAAGTGTCACCGTGGCAGGCGACGACCCACACCGGGTCACCGGTGGTGGCGTCGGCCCGCCAGAACCCGTCCAGGGTGTCCGTCCGGTAGGCCCAGTTGCCTCCGTAGATGGCGTTCCCGACGGTGACCAGTGTGTCCACCGCCGAGGTCGCCGAACCACCGTACTTGGAGTACTTGCCCGCCTTGAAGGCGATGTCCTTGCCTGCGGCGTCTGTGGGCCAAGCGCCGGTCGTGGCGTTCACCCAGCCCACGCCGTAAACGGTCACCGTGACGTTGTCCGCACCCCTGACCGTCGACTTACCGGCAAGATTGGTAAACATTCCGCCAACGACAAGCTTGGACTTGTCGGCGCTCAGGGTCAGCGCCCACACCGAAGCGTTGGGATTGGCCTTGAAATCCAGCACCGAGCCGTCCTTGGTGCTGAACGCAGCAACATAGGACCTGGCGACCAGCGTGGCGTTCGGGTTCGGCCCCACCTTGGTGAAGTCGCCCCCGACGTAGAGCGTGGTGTCGGTCGCCACGACCGCCCGGCCCTGGGCTCCCAGCACCGGCCGGAAGTCAGCCACCAGCGAGCCGTCGGCGGTGTTGAACGCCGCCACCCGCACGTGCCACTGCCCGTCGACCTTCTGGAAGTTGCCCACCGCGTACAGCCGCTTGCCGTCCGGCGACACCGCAAACCCCTGGACCTGTCCGTCCAGGGTGTGGTTGAACGACTCGTCGAGCTTGCCGGTCGTGATGTCGTAAGCCAGCAGGTAGGTGCGGTCTACCTCGTTCACGCCGCGGGCCGCACCGGCCGGGCGGGCCTTGGTGAAGTCACCACCCACATAGACGGTGTTGCCCACCACGGTCTGGGCCCAGACCACCCCGCCGGCCCGCTTGTTCACCGTGCCACCGGAGATCTGGACGGTCGGCAACGCGTCTGCCGAGACCGTCTGGGGTGTCAGCGGGTTGCCTGGGTCTATCGGTCGGGTGTCCGCGGCCGCCGGGACCGACGAGATCACTCCTGCAACTGCCGCGACCACGAGCATCGCACCCAACCGCCACCACGACGTACTCATCGCAGACCTTCCCGAAACTGTTCTTGCCGCATCCCACGGCTCACGTACCTACGACCCGGACCAGTCGCGTGCCCCGAGCATAGGGGGTCAGATGCCATGATTTGTCCTTTTCAACCCAGCTTCACCCGAAAAGCCGCCCGGGTAGGTCGGACGGCAGCCTGTGACGGCTCCTTGACGGCTATTGAAAGCCAATTGTCACGGAATTATCGCGGCCAGGTCACGGCAGTGCGACAGGCATTGGGCCGGTTCGCCCGGCACCGCCGACCCGTCGCCGGACCTGTACGGCTCGGACCTGCAGATGGTGACGGCCTTGGTGGCCGACGGCTGGCAGGTGACCTTCGTGATGCCGTCGGACCGCTGGCCCCACGGGCGGTCGCCGCCGGGGCGCAGGTGCGGATCGCCGCCTTCCCGTGCTGCCCAAGGCGTTGGCGCAGCCCGCGGTGCTCCTGTCACGCGACGATGAGCCTTGCGGCGTGCACGGAGGAAGCAATGAGTTGCTTCGGGGAGCGGCGGCCAGGGTGGCCGAATCGTCGTGGACGTGGGTTTCTACGGAAGGAAGTCAGCGGGGATGACCCAGCGGTCGCGGAGGCGGAAGGCGGGGATGGTCTGGCGGCGGGCCTTGTTGGCGGCGGCGTTCCCGGGGACGGCGTGGGCCTTGGCCCATACGGGCAGGGGGACGGTGCGGCTGCCGGAGAGATAGGCGATGCGTTTGTGCAAGGACTCGCGCAGCAGCAGGGACAACAAGGTGGTGAGGCCGTCGTGTCGGTCAGTCTTGGCGTACTGGTCGAACAGGGGGTAGTAGTGGGTGCGGCGGCCCTTGGCACGGATGATGACTGGTGGCAGGCCCAGCTGGCGCAGCTGGTGGTTGATGATGACCCTGCCGATGCGGCCGTTGCCGTCGGCGAAGGGGTGGATAACCTCGAACTCGGCGTGGAACCGGGCGATGGCGTCCAGGAAGTAGCCGGTGTCGGCGTGGTAGGTGTCGATGGCCTCAGACACCAGGCCTGGGGCGAACTGCGGATGAGCACCCAGGTTCCCACCGACGCGGACCCATTCGCCGGCCCGGCGGAACCGTCCGGCCCAGGTGTCGTCGATATTGGTCAGCAGCGTGGCGTGCCAGCGCAGGACCAGCTCGACGGACAGTGGTTCGTCGCAGGTCAGCAGGTCCCGGGTCACGGTGGCGAGGTTCTGCGCCTCGTAGACCTCGCGCAGGCGCAGGCCACGTGGCACCACCCCGGCGGTGAGGACCGCCTCGGTGTCGGCCAGCGTCAGCGTCGAGTTCTCGATGGCGTTCGACTGGTGCACGGCCTCGGGGACCTCGACCAGGGCGAGCTCCACGAGAGCCTGTCCGTCGGCGCTCGCCAGCTCCCGGTACCGCCCCCACAGGACGTCGATCGCCTCGCGTGTTGTCTGGTTGACCACCCCGAACTCCTCCAGTTCGACTATACGTGAAATCTACCATGTTCGAGGCAAGATTCACGATAGAGGGGCGCCTGACAAACTGGGCGACGTGGATCGCCGGAGGCGACGACGGCTGGTGTGGCGACACACTGTGGAAAAGCTTGCCGCTGCCGCCGATGGGCACCACCCTCAGTTCTATGGAGGTGACGACGCTTGACGTAGAGCGTCTGATCCGGGTTGCGGGTCTGCGGGTGACGCGGTCGCGGTCGGCGGTGCTGGAGGCGGTGCACGGGCATCCGCATGCTGGGGTGGACATGATCGTCGACGCGGCACGGCGGACGTTGCCGGACCTGTCACGGCAGGGGGTGCACGACGCGCTGCGGGCGTTGGGGGAAGCTGGGCTGGTACGACGGTTCCAGCTGGGGTCGATGGTGCGGTTCGAACCGCAGAACGGCGACGACCACCACCATGTTGTGTGCACGTCGTGCGGGCGGCTTGCCGACGTGAAGTGCGTCGCGGGGCACTCGCCTTGTGTGTCACCGGTCGACACACGGGACTTCCTGGTGACGATGGTCGACGTCGTGTACCTGGGGGTGTGCCCGGACTGCGCTGGGCGGTCCAACGGGCGGGCGGACCGCCAGGGCGAACCAGCGGTCCGTGCGATGCAGGCCAGCACGCCAACCGGGCAGTCCCCTGCTCCTCCGGCGCCCCAGGCGTCGCAAGGCCAGGCTCCGCAGGACCAACCGGAAACGGAGCCATCCCCTGCGTCACCAGGGCCCCAGGCGCCACAAGGTCAGGCCCAGCAGGACCACCAACCAGCAGCTGAGCCATCCCCTGCTCTGGCGGAGCCTCACGGCTCGGTGACCGTACCGGTCGCGAGCGCCGGGAACGTCAGCCATCAGCAGCCGGCGCAGACTGTGGGAGCGATTCCCCAGCCGCGTACGCCGGAGACTGTGGCACGCACACCGCCGCCGGGCAGCGACGGGCTTCCTGGCGCGACGGAGACCAGACGGCACCGGCACCAGGCAGACAGTGGGACACCGGCGAGCCCAGCAGGTCATCGACCTGCGACTGTGATCCCCACGTCGTGGGCGACGAGGTGCCACCAACAACGGCCTGTGGGACGACGGTGCGCGGCGAAGCCTGGCGAAAGCCTGGTCGCCACGCAGACCGGCGCAGGCGTCGAGAACCTTCCGAGGCGCACGGCGAACGCAGGAGATCCAGCTGTCGGGGGCACCGGTCGCGGCGGAACGTCCGGACCGCACAGCGGGGCAAGCCCGGGTGTGGGCACCGACGTCAACGCTGACAAAAGGCAGAATGTGCACGTCGCCACTCCACCGAACATGCCGAACGTCTTGGAGTCTGTCGACCCCCAGCAGCCACCACTGGACCTGTTGGCCACACTGTCGCAGCTGCTCACCACCGTACCCACAGAAGCCGACCTTGCGCCGCAGGCCGGAACGGACGAACCACCGCAAGCGGCACCCGCAGCCGACGCTCCGACGATTCCAGATGCTGCGCCAGACCTGCTGCCGTCGGGTTCGAACCCCACGGGCGCTGACGACGCGAAAGCCAGCACCCCGGACCCCGTGACCCCGGGCCTTGCACCCTCCGGCCCGACGACCACCCACGACGGTGCAGCCGACCAGCGGCTCGACACCGTCCCCACGCCGCCGCGACGTGACCGGGCGGCACTGCGGAACAGCTGGTCTTCGCCAGCGACACCGAGCCAGACGGTGCCGCGCACGCGGCACTCCGGGCCGCAGCACCGCGCACCAGGCCCGCAGGACCTCCACCGCGACCGGGCACCCCAGAACCGGCCAACGCCAGACCAGCAGCCGACCCCCGAGCGCCCGGGCCAGCGACCCGAGCCACGCCACGCCACGCCCTCGGGCGACGACCGGCCCCTGTCAGGCCAGTGAGCACATCCCGGCGGGCGGCAACGGCACAGCAGTCCAGGGCGCGGTCTGCACGACCTCGTTCAGCCTGGTCAGGAGTCGAGGGCGCCGCAGAAAGAGGACGCCGCTGACCTGCGCGGGCAACTCGAGAGAGCCAGGGGTGGTACGACATCGGTGGCTGAGGTCGCCGTGGGCGCGGGGGTAGGACAGCCGGACGGTCCCGACTGTCCTACCTGGTTGCGTCGCTTGGTGAGAAACGGTCAGGCCAGGGCGGCGGCGAGGTTCTCGTCGATGGAGGCGAGGAACTCTTCGGTGGTCATCCACGGCTGGTCGGGGCCGAGCAGGAGGGCCAGGTCTTTGGTCATCT
>WRET01000005.1 GCA_009779195.1 Micrococcales bacterium | reverse complement strand
GCCGGCGCCCCGTGCATCTGTGCGGGCCGCCGCACATCCGCCCCCCCCACAACCAGCGCCCCGTCCGCCCCCCGCCGTACCGTCGCCGACCACGGCGGCCCCATCACCCGTCCGGTCTCGTTCAGCTCACTCATCAACCCACCTCATCATCGCCATGTCACGCCCCAAGACAATAGGAACCGTCCCCCCTGTCTGCACTGTCTCCCCTGTCTGTGCGCCGTCTGCGTCCCCCCTCTGTGTCGCACCACCGATCACCGTCAGGCCAATGTCCGGCACAGCCGGACGAGCCGTCCCACGACCCCACCCCACCGGGTGGCGAGGTCCGCACCAGCGGGTCGGGGTGGCTGTCCGGCACGCTGGCATCGGGTTTGGCGGGAAGACCGGCGACAGCCGGTCGGGGGACTGCGTGCCGGACAGCCACCCCGACCCGCGACCCAACCCGACCACACCCCCCCACCACGACACCCGAACCACCCCCACCTACATCCTTTCCGGCGCGTCGACACCGAACCGACCCAACGCATTGGCCAAGACCTGCCGGACCGCGTCGTTGAGCCACAACCGGGTCCGGTGCACATCGGTGACCGGATCGTCCCCCTTAGGAACGACCCACAACCGAGAACGGTCCGCGAGCTCGAAGTCGTACCACTTGCTGTACGCCCCAGCGAGGGCTTCGGCGTACCGGGCCACCCGGTGCGGCTCACGCAACGTGGCGGCCTGTTCGACCACCCGGGGAAAGTCGGCGAGCAGACCCAGCAGGACGCGTTCGGGTTCGTGGACCAGCAGCGCACCGTCGAAGCCGTCGTCGCGGCGCACACCAGCCTCGGCCGCGTTGCGGTCCATAGCAGCTGTGCGCGCGTGGGCGTACTGGACGTAGTACACCGGGTTGTCGTTGGCGGCTTTGACCAGCAGGTCGAGGTCCAGGTCGATAGTGGAGCCGTACGACGAGCGGGCCAGGGAGTACCGGGCGGCGTCCACCCCGACGGTCTCGACCAGGTCTTCCATGGTCACGACGTTTCCGGCACGTTTGCCCATACGCACCGGTTCGCCGTCCTTGACGAGGTTGACCATCTGCCCGATGAGGATCTCCAGGTGGGTGTGCGGGGTGTCGCCGAACGCCGCGCACACAGCCATGAGACGGCCGATGTACCCGTGGTGGTCAGCGCCGAGCATGAGCACCACCCGGTCAAAACCGCGTTCGCGTTTGTCCAGGTAGTAGGCAATGTCTCCGGCGATATATGCGGCGTCGCCGTCGGACTTGACGACAACCCTGTCTTTGTCGTCACCAAAGGTCGTCGTGCGCAGCCATGTCGCCCCGTCGGCCTCGTAGACGTGCCCGGCCTCGCGCAGACGCGCCATGGCACGTTCCACAGCACCGGAGGCGTGCAGCGAGTCCTCGTGGAAGTACACGTCGAAATCAACACCAAAGTCGTGCAGGGACGCCTTGATCTCGTCGAACATCAACGCCACACCCTGGGAGCGGAACGCTTCGACAGCCTCGTCGTCGGCCAAGGTGCTCGGGTCCGCATCCCCTGCGGCGGCGGCACCGGCGACCACACGGTCGGCAATCTCGACGACATACACCCCGTGGTAACCGTCTTCTGGTGGTTCTTCGCCACGGGCCCGTGCCAGCAACGACTGAGCAAATCGGTCAATCTGCGCGCCGTGGTCGTTGAAGTAGTACTCGCGGGTCACATCCGCACCGGCGGCAGCCATAACACGTGCCAAGGAGTCGCCGACCGCCGCCCACCGCGCCCCGCCGATGTGCAAGGGACCAGTCGGGTTCGCCGACACAAACTCCAGGTTCACCCTCAGCCCAGCGAGGGCCTGGCCACGTCCGTACGTGTCACCCGTTTCGACGATCGTGCGCGCAAGATCACCCGCTGCCGCCGCCTCCAGCCGAACATTGACGAACCCTGGACCCGCCACCTCGGCCGACGCCACACCGTCAGCCGCACCGAGCCGTTGGGCCAGTTGGGCGGCAAGCTCGCGCGGGTTGACACCCGCGCGCTTGCCGAGCTGGAGCGCCACATTCGTCGCCCAGTCGCCGTGGTCGCGTGAGCGCGGACGCTCCAGGTGCACCGGATCAGGGACGTCGTCGGTGGTCAGAGCCACGGGAGCGGCGGCGAGGACGTCGATCAGAGCGATGCGGACCGCGGCGGCAAGCTGGTCGGGAGTCACGTGCATCAGCCTACCCAGACCAACACGAGCCGCCGTACCAGCCCCAAACTCTGCTCAAACGTGCAAGACTTTGGTCATGCTGGAACAAAGGTGTTGCAGATGAGCCGGCGGCTGGGGCTGATTGACCACACCGTCGATGCGTTACGGACCCGTATCCTCTCTGGTGAGTGGCCAGTCGGGACCCGTATCCCCACTGAACCGGTCCTCGTCGAGATGCTCGGCGTGGGCCGCAACACGGTACGCGAGGCCGTGCACGCTCTTGTGCACTCAGGCCTCGTCGAACGCCGTCAGGGATCAGGCACGTACGTCGTTGGGAATTCCGAGCTGGCCGTGACCCTCAGCCGCGAGGTCGCACGGACGAGCCAGTCCGACGCCATGGAGGTGCGCCGCGCCCTCCAGGTCGAAGCTGCTCGCCTGGCCGCAGCCCGGTGCACAACCGACGACATCGCCGTGATCCAACAGGCCCACGAAGACCGGGAGATCGCCTACGCAAGCGGTGACCACGAGCAGAAGGTCGCTGGTGACCTTGCTCTGCACATGGCCGTCGTGCGCGCGTCAGGCAACGCCCTGCTCGTAGACCTGTATGAGAACCTCATCGATGCGGTTCGCGACAGCGTGGTCGCGGACCCCGAAGGGGACGCCTGGTACGACGCACTGATCGCTGCCATCGTGGCCAGGGATCCGTCTGCGGCTGGTCGTGAGACCGCGTACTACCTCACCGCCTTGCTCGACTGACGACCCACACAGGCATCGTCGTCGAAGCAGCACAGGGTCTTCACCCGTAGGTTTGTGCTGCTTACGCCCTGCAGGACCAAGTCCCGCTCGACGCTGCCTACGGAACGGTAGTCGTTTGGCAACCCTCGTCATGGTGGGTGCATTCAGCACGGCACGAACTGGGCCGTGTTGCGAAAGCCTCTGTCCGCGCTGCGGCACGCCCTGCGCGGACTTTCGCAGATCGCGTCGTGCGAACTCCTCCGGTTCGCACGGCGCGATCTATTCGCACGTCGCAGCACGGCGGGCACGACAAGGTTGGTGATTAGTCCCACCAAAAAGCCCAGATACGGGCTCGGACGGCACGCCAGTAGTCGTCGCGGTCGATACCTTGGTCGATGTTGTCAGGGCAGAAGATGTAGTGCTCAAGGACCATCTGCTCGACATCGGCCTGCTGTGACGGGGGCCGGGCGACCGCCAGCCACAGCGTGTCGAAACCCATCTGGACCACAACTGCGCCGAAACGCTCTTCCCACGAGCACAGCACAGCACTGACGTCACTTGCCCACAGACCGTAGTTGGCGCTCCCGGCCCAACCCAAACGCCACGGCACCTCGGCAGGACGCGCCGCCGGCACGAGCACGAGCGCGCTGATACCGTCCATCACCTCCACCATCACGGTCGCGGCGCCACCCGGCTCGGCACTGTCGCGGTCCTGGGCACTGGTCCCCAAGATCTTGTCGGCCGCCGCAACCCACTCGTCCGGTTCGCCGACCACAGGGTCGTAGAACTCACCAGCACGCCACGGGCGGTCGAGGCTGTCCTCGTCCAGCCCTTCGACGACCACCGGCCACAGGCCCGTCGTAGGGAAGTCCTGCACACACCGCAACCACAAGGCGTCCAGGTCACCTTCAGTGACCAACCACGCAACCGTCGGACCGTTCCCCTCATCAGCGACGACCGGTTCGCCCGCAGGCAGCTGGTCGGCGACATCGGCCAGGTCTGGCACCACCGCCGCCCGCACAGTCACCTGGACAGCACGACGCGCCGGTTCGTCCATCCACCGTTCAGCCAACGCCAGAGTCTGGGCGTACACACGCTGGTACTCAGGCTCGTCCTTACCAACCTCGCGCTGGTCATCACTCATAGCGGCAGGCTATCGCGCCGTCGACCAGCAACCAGGCGGGCTGGCCCGACGACAGCCTATTGGGTCGACAGGCCAGGCCAAGATACTGGTACGCTCGTCATCCACGCGCGCCTGTAGCTCAGTGGATAGAGTGTCTGCCTCCGGAGCAGAAAGTCGCAGGTTCGAATCCTGTCAGGCGCACAAAGAGGTCCCCTTGACCTGGGGAGATACTCGGGTGCAAGTTTCGTCGGCGAGGCTGGTGCACCTGCAAGTGCCACATGTCCCCCGCCCCTCTCGCCGGGCGCTGTTCTCTGGCCTCGCTACGGTCGTGACGATGGGACAAGTGCCGCGCCCGCTCAGGACCGGCAGGCCGTGCTCAGCTCCACCTCGCCCTTCCCGCGGTGTCGGCGTTCCTGCTGACATGCTGTTGGACACGCCAGGCTCAAGCCTTCGATCGACGACCTCAGTTGTCTTGGACAGCCGCGTCGATATCGGCGACGAGTGTGCGGCACCACTCGACCGCGGTTCGCAGCTCGGGGACCACGGGCAGGTCCTCGCTCGCGGCCGCATAGAGCGACTCCCACCGCGGGGTCGGTGTGAGGACTGGGGGCCAGGGATGTCGTGCCCGGAAGCGGAACAGCCGCACCGCGACGGATCTGGCTGCCACCTTGTCGAGCCTGCCCTCGGCAGTCAGCAGCTGCAGGTCCACCAGGTCACGAACGCGGTCGCTGTGGGGACTGGTCAGTGCGTGCAGCTTCTGTGCGACCTGGTGGGTGATGCGCATCACCGGCACCGGGCCCGGTTCGGGCAGCCCGAGCTCGGCGAACAGAGCGACGATGTCGGGGGCGATGCACAGGTCGGCGTCTTGGGCGCAGCCGATCTCGTCGTGGCCGACCTCCAGGTCGATGGTCAGCCACGGACGCCCCACGTAGCGCATCTTGACCCGGAAGGGTCGCATCACGTAAGCACCGGGAACACCGGTCGGAGTCTCTGGGAGGTCACGCGCGACGGCACCGGTGAACCTGTGCCATCCGGCCCGCAGAGCATCCTCGAGGTCGCAGTGGAACTGCTCGACGGGCCCTGCCAGCGCCGCATCGAAATCTGGGGTGAACCGGCTCCCGGTCTCGCCAACCCTCAGTTTGAGCCCCGTTCCTCCTTTGACCACGCCAGCGGGCAAGACCTGTCCCAAGACGGTGTTCGCCACCGACCGCTGGATACGTCGTGGGGGGACCCCGCGTTGCCATGCCACCGTCCTCATGGCCCCCTCGAGCGCCCTCACGTTCTTCGGGCTCACGAGGTGGCATCCAGGGCAGCGACGAGAGCAGTTCGGTCGTCGTGGCTCACTAGGCCCTCGTCGACGGCCTTGTCCATGGCGGCGTGGAGCCGGTCGCCTGGGACGCGGCCGACGCAGTCCACCAACGCGTCAGCCACGCAAGCAGACCTGATACCGCCGTACTCGACGACCGGGCCGCGCGGATAGCACTGGTCAATCACTGCGACGTGCTGGGGGGCGGCGCCGCGCCACCGCCGGGGAGTGGCGACCTGGATCTTGAGGGGGTTGACCTGGGTG
The DNA here is from genome assembly GCA_009779195.1 of Micrococcales bacterium. Taxonomy (GTDB): domain Bacteria; phylum Actinomycetota; class Actinomycetes; order Actinomycetales; family Cellulomonadaceae; genus Cellulomonas. Next base: position 79,780 of record WRET01000005.1, on the reverse strand, counting down.
AGGTCGTGCATCGCCAGCACCGCCTCGCCGACGAGGTACGCCTCGGCACCCACGCAAGCCACAGCCTCGGCGTACTCGGTCCAGGCAGTCTCTGGGACGTCTGGGCAGCGGTAGACGCCATAGGCCAGGTGCTCCAGGAACCCGCGGGCGGCAAGCTTGCGCAAGGTCGCCGCAGATATCCCCAGCGCCCGGGCGTCGTCGGTGGTCACGACGCCGTAGGAGTCCAACGCGTGGTCCCACAGCACACGACGAGCAGTCATCGTCATGGCACAACCGTACCAAAAACGGGACGGTTGTGCCATCGACTCGCCGATCCCGACCGTCGGAACCGCCTGGGAACATCACATGGCTGAGCGGATGATCGGAGAGGCCAGCAGGGACAACGGGTCGCTGGCAGGGCGGAAGACCTGGGCGCGTCGGCCTCGGCCTCCCAGGGCGGCGGTGGTCTTGTCGGTGGGGGTGATGAAATCGGTGCAGGACCGCAGCTTGCGCTGGAAGTTACCCGGGTCGATCTCCAGGTGCCACACGGCCTCGTAGACCTTGCGCAGCTGTGCGATGGTGAACTCCGGCGGCAGGAACGACGCGGCCAACGGCGTGTGCTCCAGCCTGGACGAGATCCGCTCGCGTGCCGTGGTCAAGATCGTGTCGTGGTCGAACGCCAAAGTCCCGGCCACCTCGTCCACCGGCGCCCACTGTGCTGCCGCCGCGTCAGTGCCTCCCTGGGGCACCTCCGGGTGCGAGGTGACCGCCAGGTGCGCCACCGACACCACCCGGTGCGGCCGGGGGTCGCGTCCTGGGGTCCCGAAAGTCGCCAGCTGTTCGAGCACGAGCCCGTCCGCGCTCACCCCCGTCTCCTCCACCAGCTCGCGCCGTGCCGCGTCGTCAAGGTCCTCCTGCGCCCCCACGAACCCCCCAGGCAACGCCGACCGCCCCGCGAACGGCTCTTCCCCCCGCTCGACCACCAGCACCTGCAGCCGGTCGTCGACCACCGCGAACAGCACCACGTCAACCGTCACATAGAAAACCGGAAACTCACTGGTGAACCGCGCCATGCCGACACCCTAGCGTCCCGCCGACAAGAAGGGCGAGGCCAGGTGTGAGGCTCGGCGATCTGGCAGTGTCGCAACCGACACCCGCTGACCCCTTCCCGGGGACCCAAGGCAAGGCGTTGACGCAAGAGCAAGGGTTTGAAGACTTGCTCCTGCGTCAACGCCTTGCCTTCGCGGCGAACGGTCATGCCGCGGGAAGCCGGTCAGGCGAGGTGTTTGGTGATGAGGAGCTCGGCGATCTGGATGGTGTTGAGGGCTGCGCCTTTGCGGAGGTTGTCGTTGGACACGAACAGGGCCAGGCCGCGGCCGTCGGGGACGCCTTCGTCGGTGCGGATACGGCCGACGAGGGACGGGTCGATCCCGGCGGCTTCCAGGGGGGTGGGCAGGTCGTCGTCGGGGACCTGGACGCCGGGGGCGGTGGCGAGCAGCTCGTAGGCGCGTTCGGGGGTGATCGGGCGGGCGAACTCGGCGTTGACCGACAACGAGTGGCCGGTGAACACCGGGACACGTACGCAGGTGCCGGAGACGGCGAGGTCGGGGATGGACAGAATCTTGCGCGACTCGTAGCGCAGCTTCTGCTCTTCGTCGGTCTCGCGGCTGTCGTCGTCGAGGACTTTGCCGGCCAACGGCACGATGTTGAACGCGATGACCCGGGCGAACTTGGCCGGGTCGCCGAACTCGACCGCCCGGCCGTCGTGCACCAGTGCGGTGGTGTCCTGGTCGTAGGCAGCGCGGACCTGGTCGTCCAGCTCGCGCACCCCGGCCACACCCGCACCAGAGACCGCCTGGTAGGTGGACATGACCAGCCTGCGCAGACCTGCCTCGTCGTGCAGAGGTTTGAGCACGGGCATGGCGGCCATGGTCGTGCAGTTGGGGTTCGCGACGATACCCAGGGGAATCTCGTCGAGGGCGTCGGGGTTGACCTCCGCGACGACCAGCGGCACCCGCGGGTCACGACGCCACGCCGAGGAGTTGTCCACGACCAGCGCACCAGCGGCGGCGAACCTGGGCGCCTGTGCCAGGGACGTGGCACCCCCGGCGGAGAACAAGGCGACGTCGATACCGGACAGCTCGGCCTCAGCCACGTCCTCCACGACGATGTCCTGCTCGCCCCACGGCAGGGTGCGGCCCGCCGAGCGGGACGAGGCGAAGTACCGCATCTGGCCGACCGGAAGCTCGTGCTCGACCAGCAGACGCCGCATGACCGCGCCGACCTGCCCGGTCGCGCCGACGACTGCGACGCTCAGGCCGCTCACCGGCCGGTCCCCCCGTACACGACAGCCTCGTCCTGGTCAGAGTCCAGGCCGAAAGCGGTGTGCACGGCACGCACCGCCGCCGGAAGGTCACCTGCTCCGGTGACCACAGACAGCCGGATCTCGGAGGTGGAGATCATCTCGATGTTGATCCCCGCGTCCGACAGGGCGTGGAACAGCTTCGCCGAAACACCCGGGTGCGACTTCATACCGGCGCCGACCAGCGACAGCTTGCCGATCGTGTCGTCGTACTGCAGGCGGGAGTAGCCGACCTCGTCGCGGACAGCCTCCAGCGCCCCGGTGGCGGTCTTGCCGTCCACAGCCGGCAAGGTGAACGACACGTCGGTGCGACCAGTGCCCGACGCAGACACGTTCTGCACGATCATGTCGATGTTCACCCCCGCACCAGCGACGACCTCGAAGATACGGGCAGCTTTGCCTGGCACGTCCGGCACGTCGACCAGGGTCACCTTGGCCTGGGAGCTGTCGTGCGCGACTCCGGCGATGATCGGCTCTTCCATCGGGTCCTCCTTCGTCACAAGGGTGCCGTCCAGGTCTGAGAACGACGACCGCACATGCACCGGCACATCAAACCGGCGCGCGTATTCCACGCAGCGGGGGATGAGCACCTTCGCTCCGCTCGCTGCCATCTCCAGCACTGCCTCGTACCCGATCTGCTTGAGCTTGCGGGCGGTCGGCACGATCCGTGGGTCGGCGGTGAACACACCGTCGACGTCGGAGTAGATCTCGCACACGTCGGCGCGCAGGGCGGCTGCCAACGCCACCGCAGTGGTGTCTGAGCCTCCGCGGCCCAACGTCGTCACGTCGTTGGCCTCGGTGTTCACACCCTGGAACCCTGCGACGATCGCCACCTGCCCGGCGTCGAGAGTCTCAGCGATACGCGACGGGGTGACGTCGATGATCCGCGCCCGCCCGTACACCGCGTCGGTGATGACCCCGGCCTGCTGCCCGGTGAACGAGCGCGCCTGCACCCCCAGGGCGTCGATGGCCATGGCCAGCAACGACATGGAGATCCGTTCCCCAGCGGTCAGCAGGATGTCCATCTCCCGCTGCGGCGGGTCACAGGTGATCTGCTGGGCCAGGTCGATCAGGTCGTCGGTGGTGTCACCCATGGCCGAGACCACCACGCACACGTCGTGACCTGCGCGCTTGGTCGCTACGATCCGCGCTGCTACACGCTGGACCGAGGCGGCGTCGGCCACCGACGAACCGCCGTACTTCTGCACGATGAGCGCCACGTGATGTCCTCCGTTGTGAGTATCTGCAGGTGATTGTAAGGGGAGCAGCGAGGAGGCTCACCCGCACCCCACCCACCGGACCATCAAATGATCACCACGCGATCTTCACCAATGGCTGGAACGGGACCCGTCCGTCGGCCGTTGGACTGGGGTGACGACATGACTCGGGGAGGACGCGATGCGCCGTAAGCGCCACGAAGAGCTGGAACGCGACGACGGAACCGTCGTGCGCTACGAACGACATCCCAACGGAGACGGCCTGGTCGCGGTGGGTGCCGACGTCGACCCCGACGCGTACATCGCCCAGACCGCATGGATCGACCCCGGTGTCCGGGTGCTGGCAGGCGCCCGGGTCGGCGGCCACGCCTGGGTCGAGGACGGCGCCGTCGTCGGCCACCACGCCCGCGTCGGTTCCCACAGCCACATCGGCCCAGCCGCCAAGATCGGCACAGGCGCCAAAGTCGGCCACCGCGCCCGCCTGGGCGCCCGGGTCGTCGTCGAAGAAGGCGCCGTCATCCGCCCCGAGAGCAGCATCTCCGACGGCACAGTGGTGCGCGGGTACGTCCCCGCCGCCTGACCCCAGCCCCAACGGTCTCAATGGGTCCTGGACGGATCGCCGGCCACCACCGGCGATCCGGCCAGGACCCATTGCTGTGCGGCGCAACCCCAGCCCACAGGACCGCAGGCCAGCACAAGGGAACCAATCCTTGTGCTGGCCTGCGGAACCGTGTGCGGTGGAGGTCAGGCTCGGCCGGTGTCGGCCAGGAGGTCGTCGAGGACTTCGGCGGTGTGGGACATGCCGAGGCGGGAGGCGCCGGCGGTGATCATGGACATGGCGTCGGCGGCGGTGCGCAGGCCACCAGAGGCTTTGACGCCGAGGCGTCCGCCGATGGTGCCGGAGATGATGCCGACCGAACGCATGGTGACGCCACCTGCGGGGTGGTAGCCGGTGGAGGTCTTGATGTAGTCGGCACCCGCGTCGGCGGCGGCACGGCAGGTCTCGATGAGCTCGTGGTCAGACAGGACCGCGGACTCGACGATGACCTTCAGGACCGTGGGCGCTGGCACGGCGGCACGGACAGCGGTGATGTCGGCGCGGACGTCGTCGAAACGGCGTTCCTTCGCCGCGCCGATGTCGACGACCATATCGATCTCGTCGGCACCGTCGGCAACAGCCTGGACGGCTTCGGCGACCTTGATAGAAGTCTTGTGGGCACCGGACGGGAACCCTACGACGGTGCAGACCTTGACGGCTTTGGTGCCGTCAGCGCGCAGGGGGATGTCCAGCGGCAGGTGGACGGGGTTGACGCACACGCAGTAGGCACCCAGCTCCACCGCGTCAGCGACGGTGTTGGCGATCTCGGCGCGGGTGGCCTCGGGGCGCAAGAGCGTGTGGTCAATGAACTGGGCGAGGTCCGCCGGTCCCAGGGGGGGCCTGTGGCCGACGGGGTGGGAGTTCTCGACGACGTCCGAAGTGGTCATGCGCGGTGCCTTCCTCCTGTGGCCCCTGAGGCGGGGCCGGTGATGGTCGCGACGAGCGCCTCCCGCTCGTCGTAGTGACGAAACGCCGAACGTGCCGCGGTGAGCGTCACGTCCCGCACGTCGTCGAGGGTCCAGCCGGCGTGGTCGACCAGCAGGGCCAGCTCACGCGACAACGAAGTCCCAGACTGCAACCGGTTGTCGGTGTTGACGGTGACGGCGAACCCTGCACGCAGCAGGGCTGTCGCCGGATGGGTCGCCACAGACGCCGCTGCGCCGGTGGCCACGTTCGATGACGGGCAGACCTCCAGGGCCACACCCCGGTCACGCACCCAGTGGGCCAACGTCGTGGCCGGGCGGGGGGTTGTGGCGGGGCGCGCGTCGGCGTCGAGGCGGCCGTCGGGCTCGTCGTGCCAGGTGTCACCTGGCCAGTCGATCTGCTCGGGCAACCCGGTCTTGTCCGGGCGCGTCTCGTGGCGCGGCCACTCCAGCTGGTCGACCAGGCGCACACCGTGACCCAGGCGGCACGCTCCGGCGTGCACCGCCGCGGCCAGGGACGCGGCAGCCTGCGGGCCAGACCCGTCCTCCCCGGCGTGCACGGTGCACGGCAGGTCGGCCTCGCGCAGCACCGCGAACGCTTTTTCCGCACGGCTGGCCAGGTAGCCCTGCTCGGGTCCGGCGAGGTCGAACCCGACCACCGCCCCACACGCCTCACCGCGGTGGCGCACAGCAAGATCGGCGACCTGTTCGGCCAGGTCGTGCTGGCGCATGGCGCACAGGATCTGCCCGACCTGTGTCCCGGTGGCTGCCGCACCCTGCGCCAGCCCGTCGCGCACAGCGGTCACCACCTCGTCCATGCTCAGACCACCAGCGAGGTGCAGCTCGGGGGCGTAACGCAGCTCGGCGGCGATCACACCGTCAGCGGCGAGGTCTTCGACAGCCTCCGCCGCGACGCGGTGCAGCGCGTCGGCGGTCTGCAGCACCGCTGTGGTGTGCTCGAACGTCGCCAGGTACATGTCCAGCGACCCGTGCGCGGCGGTGACGAACCAGCGGGCCAGCGCCTGCGGGTCGGTCTCGGGCAGGATGTGGCCGACCTCGCGGGCCAGCTCCAGCAGCGTCGCCGGGCGCAGACCACCGTCGAGGTGGTCGTGCAGCAGCACCTTGGGCAAGGCGCGCATCGCTTCCAACGTCTCGGGGCTGGGTTCTTCGGCGCTGAACCCGTCGGGTTCGGCCGCCCCGTGAGACCCTGGCGCTTCGCTCACTCGTCGTCCTCGTCGTCGAGCGGGACCTCAGCAGCCTGGTCGATCACGTCGGCCTCGGCCGCTTGGTCCCCCGGGTGGGCGGGCCCCGGTTCGTAGTCCTCGGGGTCGTCGGCCACGCCAGCGGCGTCCGTGAGGCGCACCGGTTCGTCGCTGCCGGCTGGACGCAGGTCAGCGTCAGGCCACACGGCTTCCGGCACTGTGCTCACAGGCCTCCCTCCGCTGCTGTCGCTAGGGACTATCTTCGCACTCCCCGGCCCTCTTCGCGCTAGGACATGTCTCCCATCCCACACAAGATCCACCCGCTGGCCGAGCCTCGTCCTGGCGTGGTCGCGTCTGATAGCGTGCCACAGGACAAATCGGGCATTGAGGGGTGCACGTGGGGACTGCTGCCGACAGGGCCGAAGAGGCGCGCCAGCTCGCCATGCGCCGTCGTGCGTGGTGGGACACCGCGCCACAACGCCGCGACCCACAGCTGCCGATCCTCCGGCGTCCGACCATGCAGGACCTACGCCACGACCGCCGGGTCCAGCTCATCGCAGCAGGGGTCGTCGCGGTGCTGGTCGTCACGGTGGTCGGCGTGGTGCGGTGGGTCCGTCACGAGCCGGCGGTCCCCGCCACCGCGGGGCAGGCGAAGTCCGCGTCGCAGGCTGCCGTGGGCTACCTCACGGCGTTGGCCGAAGGTGACGCCGACGCGGTCTTGGCGTACATGGCGACGCCGCCACCCTCGACAACGTTCATCACCGATGACGTGCTGGCCGTCTCGGCGGGCCTCAACCCCATCACCGACATCGTGGTGCTCGAGTCCGACGAGTACGACGACCGCACTACTGCCGTCACCGTGCAGTACCGCATCGGCCCGACCCGGGTTCTCGACACCTACCACATGGTCAAGCACGGCAGGTCCTGGCGTCTGTCCGTCGACGACTACCAGGGCACGTCCGGTTTCGTCGAGATGACCCTCCCCGCGGAGGCGGACGGGGTCGGGCTCACGGTGAACGGTGTCCCTGCCGGGCCCGACCTAAAGATCTACCTGGTCCCTGGCACCTACCAGCTCGGCACCACCAACCCTCTGCTGTCGATCGACGACACCGTGGTGCTCACCGCACTGTCACAGCACTCCGGCCACTATGACGTACCCTCCCTGGCCGCTGCGAGGCTGGGTGACCTGATGACACTCACCCCGCTCGGACGGCAAACCGTGACCGAAGCGGTCGCGGCGGCAGCAGCGCAGTGCCTGGCGGAAAAGACGGTCGTCACCTCGTGCAACCTTGCTGTCCCCGCGCACTACCACCCGACGTCGGTGCAGATGGAGGGCTGGATCGTCGAAGCAGACGCAGTCGACCTCGCACAGACCACACCTGACGTGGGGTGGGGACGCCCCTATCTCGCCTGCGTCGACGAACCACCCACCACCGTGTGGGCCACCTGGAGCGCCTCGCCGTACGACCCGTTCGACGTGCTCGGCCGTATGCGCCGCAACGGCCAGGTCACCGACTACCGGACCGGCTTGTACAGCTACGCGGTCGACCTGGCCGACCCCGACCATCTGGTCGTGCACCTGAACTGGCTCGGGTCGGCCGTGACGTGCCGTGATGTGGAGTCACCATGAGCGACAAACCAGCGGCTGACGATATGGTGCCCGAGCCCGAGCGGCAGACCGGCGACGATGCCCAGGCTGAGGCTGAGGCTCAGACCAGCAATGCCCCGGCTGAGGCCGAGCCCAGCGCGGACACCGTGGGAACCACAGCCAAGACCCCAACCACGACACCGGTACCGGACCGTGCCGGTCCGGCCGCCCGTGCCTGGCTGACCCGCTCCTCGGCCACCGCGTGGCGCTTGGTGCGTGTGCACCGCATCGTGACGGCGCTCGCTGCGGTGGTTGTCGTCGTGCTCGTGGTCACGACAGTCCGGGCCTGCACCCACCATGAGGGACCCGGTTGGGCCCGCAGCCCCGCGCAGGCTGTGCAGGGGTACCTGGAGGCCGTCGCGAAAGGCCGCGCGGCCGACGCCCTCGCGTACGTCGACAGGGCACCGTACGACCGGACGTTCCTTACTGACGAGGTCCTGGCCGAATCCCGAAAACTTGCCCCCATGACGGCGATCACCGTGCAGACCACCCACTCCGACAACTTGTCGGCCCAGGTCAAGGCCACCTACCGGCTCGCAGGAAAGACACAGACCGAAGTCTTTTCCGTGGAGAAGGGGCGCGACCACTGGTTCGTCGAGACGACGCCTGTAAGTCTAGAGTTCAAGTCCTACCGGGACATCCTTGCCGCTGATGTCCCGATATTCGTCAACGGTGTCGAGCTGCGCTCTGGCTCGCTGGAGGTACCTTTCTTCCCTGGTCAGTACCAGGTGACCACGACCCATCGATTCGTCGAGCTCGACACCACCGTCACGGTGGGGGCACCAGACTGGTACAGAGACTCGACCAAGACGCTGCCGCCGCCAGTGCTGACTGGTGACGCCAGGGCGCGTGTCGCCGAGGCAGCCCAGGCCCGCCTGGACGGCTGCCTGGCCCAGCCGACCTTCGCCACGGACTGCGCGTTCTTCGACGGTGGTGAGTTCTCGCAGATACCGGTCCCGGCCGACCCGCAGACGATCTCGTGGTCCTGGCCCGACGCCACCGCGCTACCGGGACCTCCAGCAGCCGTCGAGCGCCTGTCTGGGGTCGTCGTGACCATCGACGTCCACCTGGTGTGCACATGGACCGACGAGACAGGACAGGCACAGTCGGCCGAGCCTTACCGGCCGCTGGTGAAGTACGTCGCTGATCTCACCGACCCCGACAACATCACCATCATCTTCTCCAGGTCTTAGGAAGGGACAGCCATGGCAGGCCGCCGCACACACCGTTGGGCAGCTGTGCTGCTGCTCGGCGTCATCGCGGCGGGCACCACCACAGCCTGCGGCGACCCACCTGGTCACGCCCGCAGCCCAGAAGCCGCAGCGACGGGTTTTCTCGAGGCAGTCGCGCACGGACGGGCCGACGACGCTCTGGCCTACCTGCGCGTCCAACCCACCGACCGCAGGTTGCTCACCGACGACGTCCTGGCTGACGCCGCACAACCCATCACCGCCATCACGGCACAACGGCACGCCGACGGGTCGGACCGACACCACACCATCGACGTCTCCTACCAGATCGGCGGGAAGCCGGTCACCGACACCTACAGCCTGGTGCGGCTGGGCAGCTCCTGGTTCATCGACGAGACCCTGCCCACCGTGCCGCAGGTCGACGAGTGGCCTGAGTTTGCCGATATGACAGTCGGCGGGCAGAAGGTCTCGCCTGGGGTCTACTACTACGACGACGGCACACCCCTGTTCCCAGGACGCTACCAGCTAGGTGTCGACCACCCGCTGCTCGTCGTCGACAACGCCGAGCTCACGGTGCCGAGCCTGCACCAACCTGTGGTGCTCACCGCTGACGGTCCCCACGTCCGCCTCACCGACGCTGGCCAAGAAGCGGTAGCCACTGCCGCCCAGGAGATGCTCACCACCTGCCTGGCCGCGACAACACCGGCCGTTGCTTGTCTGCGTTTCTCCTCCAGCGAGGACGTGGACGACGACCAGGTGCAATGGTCGCTCGACCCAGGCGGGACCACCGACCTGACCACCACCGCACCCGCCTGGCGACAGTGCGGGTCCTACGGACAGTATTACGGACCAGTGTGCGCCGAAGGCCTTTTCGTCCTCATCCGCAGAACAGCCCACACAACCCACGGCGGAACCTGGGTGCGCGTCTACAGCCTCATGGGCTACATGGCCGACATCCGCGACCCTGACCACATCCGTATCGCCTTCTCGCAAGACTGACCAACCAGGAACATGGGCTGGCCCTGCTCGGCTCAGCCACCGATGCGGTCGAGGACGAGCCGGCGGGGTGACGGCGGGGTCCTAGCGATGGTGAAGGCGCTGGCGAGGGCTTCACGGGCACGGGCGAGACGGTCGGGGGTGTCGGTGTGGAGGCGGGCCAACCGTTGGCCGGAGCGCACATGGTCACCGGGGCGGACGAGGAGCTCGACACCCGCGCCGGGCTGGACCTGGTCGTCACGACGGGTGCGGCCAGCGCCCAGGCGCCAGGCTGCGGTGCCGACACACAGGGCGTCGACGGACGCGACGGTCCCTGACTCTGTGGCGGTCAGGTCGTCGGTACAGGTGGCCTGAGGCAGGGGCGCTGCCGGGTCGCCGCCTTGGGCGCGGACCATGGCGCGCCACACGTCCATGGCGGTGCCGTCGGCGAGGGCGGCGGCAGGGTCGGCGTCGGGACGTCCGGCGAGGGTGAGCATCTCGTGCGCCAGGACGCAGGTGAGCTCGACGACGTCCGGTGGGCCGCCACCTGCCAGGACCTCCACGGCTTCGCGGACCTCCAGGGCGTTGCCGACGGTCATGCCCAGCGGGGTGGACATGTCGGTGAGCACGGCGGTGGTACGCACCCCCGCGCCCTCACCGAGCCTGACCATGGTCTGGGCCAGCTCGCGGGCGGTGGCCGCATCGGGCAAGAACGCTCCGGTGCCGACCTTGACGTCCAGGACCAGGGCCGACGTGCCTTCGGCGATCTTCTTGCTCATGATCGAGCTGGCGATGAGCGGGACAGACGCGACCGTGCCGGTGATGTCGCGCAGGGCGTACAGACGGCGGTCTGCGGGGGCCAGGTCGTCGCCCGCGGCGGCGACCACAGCACCGACGCTCTCCAGCTGGGCACGTATCTGGTCAGGGCTCAGCGACGGGCTCCACCCGGGGATCGACTCGAGCTTGTCCAAGGTCCCGCCGGTGTGCCCCAGACCCCGCCCGGACAGCTGCGGAACCGCCACGCCGAACGACGCGACGACGGGGCCGAGCGGCAGCGTGGTCTTGTCCCCCACCCCGCCGGTGGAGTGTTTGTCCACCGTCGGACGAGACAGGCCGGCAAAATCCAGCCGCCGACCCGAGGCGACCATGGCGCCAGTCCAGCAGGCTGTCTCGGCGGCGTCCATCCCCACCAGCAGCACCGCCATGGCCAAGGCGGCCATCTGCTCCTCGGCGACGACCCCACGCACGTACGCGTCGACCACCCAGCCGACCTGCGCGTCAGACAGCCGCCCGCCGTCACGTTTGGTGACGATGACGTCGACCGCGTCGAACGGTTCACCCATAGCACCAGGCTACGACGCAGCCCTCACCGGCGGGCACGGCTCACCGGCGGTCACGGCTCACTGGCGCGCACGGCGGGCGACGACCAGCCACCACACCCCACAGCTGACGACGAAAGCAGCGATGGCGAACAGCAAGAAGGCCGGGGCGCCGGTCGCGGCCATGGTGGCAGGCGGGTCTGCCGAAGCAGAAGTGCCTGGCAGGACGAGCGTGGCGCTGTCGGTGTTGTTGGCCTCGACAGGGTCAGGCTCGTTGTGGGTGACCGTGACTTTCAGCGTGAGGTTGGACCCAGCGGTCGGTGAGAGCGACCCGACGATGGAGTAGACGACTTTTCCGCCAGGCACGATCGTGTCGACCGTGCAGACCAGGCGGCCGGTGCACCCCACGACGCCGGTGGCACCCGAGCTGGCGGCCACCACCGTGGACGTGATCGTCAGACCGTCGGGCACGTCGAACTCCACCACGACGCTGGTGGCGTCCCCCGGCCCGTTGTTGGTGACCTCCACCAAGAACCGGGCCTCCTGCCCGTCAGGCGACAAGGTGCTCTGCGTGATGGCGACGCCGACGTCTGCCGCTGGGGGCAGCACCGGGACGTCGCACGCCTCGGCTTTGTTGTTGGTCGCGTCCGGGTCGAGCGACGACGAGCCGACGAGCACAGCGTTGCACTGCTGGGTGCCGGCCGCGCCCAAGGGGACGGCGAACGTCACCAGGACCGTTCCAGACCCGCCCACACCCAGCCGGCCCACCGGACAGCTGACGACGGACTCTGCGTTGCCCGTCGTCGGTGTGGAGCACGCAGCACCGCCTTCGACGCTCGCCGAGACGAAGGTCATCCCCTCAGGCACAGCGTCGGCGACCACGACGTTGTCGGCCACGGACGGACCAGCGTTCGTCACGTCCACGCGCCACGTCGCCTGGCGGCCAGCCACCATCGGGTCGACGAGAGTCTTGGTGACCGACAGGTCAGAGACCTGCTGGACGTTGACCGGCACCAACGACGTGTTGTTCTCGTAGTCCGACTCGGGGGTGGTGGTACCCACCACGACCTTGGTCGTGTACAGACCCGGCGGGGTGTCAGCCGGGATCCACATGGCGACCTGGCTGAACACCGGGATAGCGGGTTCGAAGACCTTGAACAGCGGTGGGACGTCGATCGCCTCGCAGCTCAACGTGTACTGGGTGGTCGACCAGGCAACGTCCTGCGGGTCGGGTGGCGCTGGCGGGTCCCACGTGCAGAGGTTGCCCGGCACGTCTGGCGGGGCAGAGGCCATCGGCACGAAACCGGGTGGGAAGGTCGTCACCCCGGTCGGGTTGTCAGCGACCGACGGTCCGTTGTTGATCGACATGGCGCTGTAGAGCACCTGTCCCCCAGCCGTGGGTGTGGAGGTGCTCACCGACCCGATGATGGCGTGGTCGGCGAGCCTGTCGGCCTCCACGTCGACCGATGCGGCGTTGTTCGACAGGTCAGGGTCGAGGGCCGCAGCGCTGACCGACGCGGTGTTGGTCACCGTGCGTGGGTACACCGGGTCGCACGGGTCACCTGGTCGGCACCCTGGCACCCGTCCGCCGAAGGGGTCCATGGAGACGAACACCCGCACCGACGACGAGTCGGCCAGACCAACCTCGGCGATCGTGCACTCCACCTGCACACCGGTGGCTGGTGTGCCACCGACCTGCTGGCACCCTGGGGAAGCCACGTAGTCGAACCCGACGGGCAGGGTGTCGGCGACCGTGGCGTTGGTCGCCACCGACGGACCAGCGTTGACCACCGTGAGCGTGAAGCTGTCCTGCCCGCCGACGTAGACCGGGTTGGAGTCGGCGTTCTTGATCAGGCGCAGGTCCGCCTCGGCGATGATGTCGACGGCAGCCGAAGGCACCAACGACGTCGGGTTGCCCGCCAGGTCCGGGGTGGACGACGTCACCGTCGCGACGTTGTCGACCTGTTCACCTGCTGCACCTGTGGGAGTGTCAGAGGCGACCATACCGATCACGGTGATCGTCACAGGTGCCGCCGCGGTAGGCATATAGCTCGGCACGGTGCCCAGCAAGCACTTGAAGGCGGTGCCGTCGTCGCCGATCGAGCATGTGCCTTGGGTCGAGACCACCGACGTCGCGGTGAACCCGGCTGGGAGGACGTCGGTGACCATGACGTCTTGCGCGTCAGCACCGTACGGGGCTGGCGGTGTGGCGTTCGGAGAGCTCACTTCGACCTGGTAGCGGAACGGGGTCCCGGCGGTGTATGCCGCGTGCCCGTCAGCCGGGTTAGACACTGTGTCTTCGGCCGACTTGGTAGCCCGCAGGGCCGTGCCTGCGGCGCCGACCACCAGGTTGGCCGACACTGTGTTGTTCGTCAGGGTGGTCTCAGGGGTGGTTGTCGACGTGGAGACCGTGACGGGGTAGCTGCCCGGTTCGACGTACCCGAGGACAACCATGTCGAACGTCTCGGTCACCGACTCACCAGGGGCGAGGTCGACAGCGGTGATCGTGCACACGAACTCACCGTTGGCGATGGCGCAGCGGTTCGGGTCCACCGCCACACCCAGGTCAGCGACCGAGTCGAGGCGGAACTGCACGTCATGGGCCACTGACGGACCATCAGCGTCGTTGGTGATGGTGAAAGCGACCGTCACCCACGACCCGGCTCCTGTGTACGGTCCAGCCGGCGTGACGGTGAGGTCGTGGACCGACAGGTCGGTGCTCGTCTCGACCTGCGAGGTCACCGTCGAGCTGTTGTTGTCCAGCGACGGGTCAGCAGTCGTCGATGTCACTGTCGCGGTGTTCACCACGGTGGTGCCCGCAGCGAGCCCTGGGTCGACGAGCACAGAGATCTTGACCGTCGTGGAAGTCTGCGGAGCGGTGGCGGCCAGTGCGCAGGTCACGTCCTGCCCCACGGCTGCGCACCCTGAGGTGGTCAGCGACCCGGGTGCGGTGGACGCAAGGAACGTCACCCCCGCGGGCAGGGTGTCTGTGAGCTCCACGTTGAGCGCCGTGATGTCGTCCCACGTCGGGTCGTTGGTGTTCTCGACCGTGATCTCGTAGGTGACCATGGTGCCCGCCACGACTGCGGCCGGCGCTGTCTTGGTCACCGCCAGGTCAGCCTGCCCAGACCCCGTGAGGGTCCAGCTCGCCGTGGCCGGGGTCTGTCCGGTCGCGGAGACGGTGACCGTCTCAGTGAGGTCCGGTCCGGTGCTGAGGTCCGCGGCCGAGTGCGTCTGCACGACGATGTCCTGGCTGCCGCCCGGCGGGATCGAACCGTTGAGACCGCAGACCAAGGGGACAGCCGCCAGGCTCCCGCACGTGAGGCTGGCAGCAGGGGTGACAGCGTCGACGACAAGACCTGCCGGGACGACGTCGGAGAGCTGGACACCTGTGGCAGTCGACGGCCCATGGTTGGTGATGGTGATGGTGTAGTCCACGTCCAGGCCCGCAGCGGCAGGCAGGGACGAGCGGTTCGCCCGTTTGGTCACGGACAGGTCGAAGGACCGCACCACGTTGGTCGTCGCCGACGCGGTGGTGTCGCGGCCGAACGCCGTGGCCGTGGCAGTGTTGGTGACCGGTCCGGGGTTGGCGTCCGGGGCGACGGCCCCGACGACGGTGACCCTCATCGACGAGGCTGCGGGCAACGAGATACCGCTGCACGCCACCGCACCAGCGCCATTGATGGCACAGCTACCGCGGGTGGTGCTCACCGAGGTGAACGTCACACCAGCAGGTGGTGGGTCGCTGATCACCACGTTGGTGGCGTCCGAGGGGCCGTCGTTCGTCGCGTCGAGCTGGTAGGTGATCGACGTACCAGCCACAGCGTCGGCCGGGGCAGTCTTGGTCAGCACGATATCGGCCTGTGGGGCACCGACCGTGACCTGCGAGCTCGCCTGGTTGTTGGTGGTGACAGGGTCGAGCGTGGCCGAGGTCACCTGGGCGGTGTTGGAGACCACGGTGCCCTGCGACAGGCGCGAGTCGAGCGTCGCGGTGACCGTCACGCTCACCGACGCGCCGACTGCGAGCGTCGGCACGACACACGCCAGGCCGTTACCTGGGGTGATGCAGGTGCCGGTGGACGGCACAGCAGAGACCAGCGCCAGCTGGGAGGGATCGAGCAGGTCGCTGACCACGACGTTGGTGGCGTCCGACGGGCCGTTGTTCGTCGCAGTGATGGTGTAGGTGACCTCAGCGCCAGGCGGCGCGGTGGACGCGGAGGCGGACTTGGTGATCGCCAGGTCAGCCTGGCGGACCAAGGAGACCGTGTCGGACGACACGTTGTTCGTCGTCACAGGGTCGTACGCCGTGGTCGACACGGTGGCGACGTTCGTCACCGACGTGTCGGTCGAACCAGACGGGACAGTGCCGCGGATGACCGCAGTGACCGACGCGCCGTTGGCCACCGTCCCCAACGGGCAGCTGACCGTGGTGGCGCCGATAGTGCAGGTCACACCAAATGCTGTGCTGACCTGTACGTTCGTCAAGCCCGGGGGAAGCGGGTCGGTGAGCACGACACCGGTCGCGTCGTTCGGGCCGTTGTTGGTCACCGTCACCGTGGACACGCTCTGGCCGCCGACCGGCGTCGGGCGCGGGCTCATCGTCTTGGAGACGGCCACGTCGGCCTGGGCGACGACGTCGGTGCTGGCCACGTTGGTCACATAGGTGGCGTCCACACCGGCTGTCTTGGTGCGGTACTGCAAGGTCCCCTGGTTCGCCACGGTGGTGCCACCGGCTCCCGGGTCGACGACGACGTTGAACATCAGCTTGTTCTGCGACCCGGTGCCCTGCCCGTCCACGGTGCCGACCATCGTCCCGCCCGCTGGAGTGACGCTGGTGCCCAGACGGGCCCGGACCGTTCGTGTCGTCGGGTCGTACTCGGCTCTGTCACCGTCGGCAGCATCGGTCTGGCTGGTCGGCGGGACACCGAACGACGCGACCCACCTGATCGAGCCGGGCACGAAGCTCACCCCTGGTGGCAGCGCGTCCTCGGCGACGACCTGCAGCGCCGAGTCCATCCCGGTGTTGGAGAAAGCGAGGGTGTACTGCAGCGTGTCACCAGGCCTAGAAGGGTTGTTGCCCGAAAGGTTGATCACGGACTTGGTCGAGGTCGTGAAATCTGGCGAGTAAATGCTGATAGCCGTGGTGAGAACACCTGGGTAATAGGTGTCGCCACCACTAGAGAAGGTGAACGTGGCGCTAGTCGCACCGTTCGGGATAGCCCCCGAGGCACCGATGTTCTTGATGTCGAACCCGAGCATGTTCTTGTCAGCCGGGATGCGGGTGGTCACCGATGTTCCGTTGGTGTCGTTCGTGGCGTTGAAGAAGTTCGACCCTGGCGACAACGCGGTCGCCAGCTGGGTGGTGTTGAGCAGGCTGTAGTCCGGGGCCTGGTACAGGTCGCCTTCGTAGGCGACCATGGACAGCTGGGCGTCGACAGGCCCTGTCCAGGGGGCCAAGAACCCGTCGATCGTGATCGTCTGCGGGTTCGAGGTGCTGACCATGTCGAACCCGTCGAACACTGTCAGGTTGCGCAGCGGCATGTTGGGGGCCGCGTACGCCACGACCAGCGACCACCCGGCGTACCGGTCCACACCGGTCGCGGCGACGACGTTCGCACCCCAGTAGGGACCGTTCCCACCAGCGGCGACGATGGCGGTGACGTCGGCGAACTCCTGGTAGGCGCCATAGCTGGACGTGTTGGGCCCGAACGTGAACTGCGAGGCCACCGGGATGTACGCCGCGGCTCCGGGAGGGCGCAGCTGCATCTGCGTGCGGGTGCCGGTACCGGCCTGGCCGCCGCTGCCCGCCGTCAGCCGGGCCCCCCAGTACAGCCCTGCCCACTGCACGACGGCACCGTCAGGCAGCAACAACGACGAGGACGAAGAGTTGAACGTCGAGGCCACGTCGTCAGCGTCGAGGTTGGTCATCGTAAAGCTGTTGTTGTTGTAGTTGCCGCCAGCGCGGGCCGCGGCGCAGTTCGCTGCCGAGTCGGGGCACGTCAGCAGGTTGTTGCCGATTGCGATAATCGCGCCGTTGGCGTTCGCCTGGTACCGGATGCCGAACGGAACCGTGTTCGCCGCCTGCGCTGGGACCAGGTTCAGCGCCGCGAACACGACAAGCGCAAGCACCACCGTTATCGCCGTCGCGCGCGATCTCATACCAGTCCCCTGTTCTTGTCCGCGGGCAGATGCTCCGGATGCTAGTCATGGGACGCGCTGACCGCCGGTTGACCACACCGACGACGAAGAAACTGCGGGCAGCGCATTTTGGGGCATTCCAGGCAATGACAGACAAAAAACTCGGTCGTGTCCTGTCGTTGTCGGGCCCCGGGCTGGTGGTGGGGGCAGTAGCCTGGTGCGGGTGGACCCGGCAACCATCGACTGGAACGCCCTCGTGGTCGCTGCTCGCGACGCCGCGACGCGGGCCTACGCCCCCTACTCCCACTACCCGGTCGGGGCTGCGGGCCTCGTCGACGACGGCCGGACCGTCGTGGGGTGCAATGTGGAGAACGCGTCGTTCGGGTTGACCTTGTGCGCCGAGTGCGCTCTGGTGTCTGCCCTGCACACCAGCGGTGGTGGACGGTTCGTCGCCGTGGTCTGCGTCACCGGCGACGGCACAGTGGTGACCCCCTGCGGACGGTGCCGCCAGCTGCTGCACGAGCACGGCGCCGACAACCTGCTCGTCGCCACCGCGTCTGCCCCGGTCACGCTGTCCACGCTCCTGGCGGACCCTTTCGGCCCCGACGACCTCAAGGGCCGCTGACCGGGTCGACCGTGCAGGTGGCTGTGCTGTTGGCGTAGTGGACGCTCCAGGTTCCGGTGCTGGTCGCGGTCCAGGCCCCGCCAGGGGAGGTCACCACCAGGCTCCACGTCCCGTCGAACTGGGCACTTTCCCAGAGGTTGTTGCTGCCCACTCCCCACGTGGCCTCGTCGCCGGTCGTGGTCAGGGGCGAACCGGGGGCCAGGCTCGTCGACCAGTACGACAACCCGGTGACAGGAGGGCTCGTCGGGTCCAGCGCGATCGACACCGTCGCTGACGAACCCGACGGCACCTGCCACTTCAGGTCTGCGTTGCTGCCCCACGCCGGGTTGGGGCACGACACGTTGGTCAGCGCCCACGTGGTGAACGGCCCGCTGGTGACAGTGGCGGTGTCGGTCCAGTACGCCTGTGCCCATGGTGTGTTGTGCGCGACGGTGCCCGCCAACGTTCCGAGCAGCGCCGCCCCGACGACCCATGCCGCCAGCGGCCGTGCGCCGGTGCGCGTCATCACCGCACCTGTGTGGCGGTGAGGGCCAAGGTGACGTTCGCCGACGTCCCCTGCACTGACGCAGGAGCACCGGAGTCCAGCGTGACGACCACGCACACCGAGGTGCTGGCGCCCGCAGCGAGCGTGGGGGCGCTGGTCGTGCCGTTGGTGCACGTCGTGCCGCCGTACCAGGTGGTTGTGTGCAGCCACGAGGTCAGGGGCTCGTCGGCGGTGCCGACCACGTCAGGCACGAACGTCGCAGTCCCGGCGTTGTTGATCGTGAACGACGCGGACGTGCTGGCGCCCGGTTCGGCGGCGGCCAGCGTCAGCGTGGGCAACGTGGCCGACCCGCCAGGGCCAGCCAGGTTGTTGTCCAGTCCCGAGACCTGCATGTCCAGCGTCCCCGACCGCAGCTCGGTGCCTGATGCGCTCGCCTGCGCGGACCAGCCAGCCCACGCTGCCGCAGCGCCGACCAGTCCGACCCCCACGAGCCCCGTGACGAGCACAAGCCCCCGCACGAGCGCGCGCACCGCCCGGTTGGGTGCCTGTGGTCGTCGCGGCTCAGGCATCTGGGCCTACCTGCCCGGCTCTCGTGCGCAACGACAGCAGCCAGGCGCCGACGAACCCGAGCGCCAGCACGACGACCACCGTGCCTGCGACGCCGACGCCGGTCCTGGCCAGCCCCCGGCCAGAGGACGCCGCAACGGCTGGACGGTCCGCGGCACCTGTGGCGAAGGGGGTCGTGGCGCGACTCGTCATGGCACCAGCACGCGTGGCACCAGGACTCGTGGCACCAGGACTCGTCGTGGGGTGCACCTTCGCCGAGGGGGGAGGCGCGGGTGTGGCGTCGTAGCAGGCCGCGGTCACGACGATGCTCAGCGGTTCGGCCATGAGCCGTGTGCTGTCGTCGGCCTGCGGGTCGTAGGTCACCTCCACGTCGAGAGGGGCTATCTGGTCGGCGTCGACGACGAACAACGACGGCGGGCTCGTCCACGTCCCCGCGTAGACGCGGGTGCGCACCACCAGGGCAGGACTGTCCAGCTCGACATCAGCGCTGCCCTGGGCCTGTGAGCACGACGTGCGCACGTACACAGTCGCTGTGGCCACCTCGCCGGGCACCCACACCAGGTCGGGCTCGAACAGGTCGGCCACCAGGTCGTGCGACCAGGTGGTGCCGTCCACGGAGAGCTCGACCCGGGCCGGCCCCGTGGGCGCAGCACTGGGCACCGCGGCCAGCACGGTGCCGCGCTCGGCACTGGCGGCACCCATCGGGCAGGCCAGCAGGGACGCACCGACCGCGAGGCACAGCGCGACCGCTCCTGCTGGCACCCCCGTCATCACAGCAACCTCCCGACGTGCCTTCTCGCATGAGCAGGCGGACGAGCGCTGCGCGGCGTGGGCCTGCGTTCACGACCCGCCTGCACCAGCTGCCACAGCGCGTAGGCGACGAGCACGCCCGCGAGCACGATCACGGCGGTGTGTCGCTGCGAGGCGGTCAGCGCCCCGGTGAGCCTACCCAGGTGCGGCACCTGGTACCACAGCACCCCTCGCACCTGCTCGGGCCGCACGAACCCTGGGTCGTCGGCGGTGTTGGCGTCACCGCGGGTGGTGTAGGCGAGCCGTCCGTCCGTGCTGATACCGACCCCCACCACCCGGTGGGTCACCACCGGCGTGGCTCCTGACCAGCGCTGGTAGGTGATGATGTCACCCATGGCGACCGGCTGGCCGCCGCGGACCACCACCAGCGACCCGACCGGCAGCCCCGGCGTCATGGACTCGCTGGTCACCGTGTACGTGCTGGCCCCGGCCAGGCGTGGAACGACCAGGCCCACCGCGAGCGCCCCCGTGGCCACCACCACGACGAGCCCCGCAGCCAGCCTTGCGACGGACCTCACCACCTGGCGCACGGCGCTGCGGTCACGGCGTTGGCGGGGTGTGCGTCTGGACGACGTTGATGACCACGTTGTCCAGCAAAGCTGTCAGGTCTTGGGTGTCATTACCCGGGCTGGTGTCGGTTCCATAGGGAAACTCCGCCGTCACCGTCACGGTGATGGTGTTCGAGGTGCCCGTGATGGACACCCCTTGCGTCGGGTCCACCGGCACGGACACACCGTTGACCGCGATGTCGCTCGTGGTCAGCACGAGCGCCGTCGACAGGGGGTTGGGGGCGGCTGAGTCGAACGTCGAGCTGGCGTCGAGCTCTGCGGTGACCCCCAGGTGCGTACCCGTCCCGGCGACCGTCACCTCGCACGTGGTCACCAGCAGGTCACCAGGCACGATGTCCCCGGCAGTCCCACCCTCGTCGGAGTCGTCGTAGTCCCAGGCGCCGCACGAGCCGTCGGTGACCGACAGGTCACCGGAGGTGACCGACGTGCCCGTCGCTGTGGCGGTGTCAGTCCAGTACGCGACCGTCCCGGCACCACCGACAAGCAGCACCGCCGCACCACCCGTGGCGATCGCAGCCTTTGTCAGACGTTTCATCACACACCTCCAGACGAATACAACACCGCCAGCGTAGAATTCCCATAAACGCACCGCCACCCGAGAAAACGGCATATCATCCTATGACCAGATTGTCATCAAAACCCTTAATAAGAAGGTCCTGCGCCCCCGAGGCATACGAACCCTTCCAGAGCTCCAGCGCGTCTGGTGAGTCCGCGCCGCACTCGGCCACGCCCTGGTCGCACAGGGTGTGAGTGGCACGTTGTTCGTCACACGTCGATGCTGAAGGCCAGCAAGGACGCTGGGACCGCCCACGCGTTGGCGGGTGAGACCGATGACGTGTCGAGCACCCCACGGGTAGCCAGCACCCCCGCGTAAGGGCTCGCGTCCACCGTGGCGGCTTCCCCTTGCCACCTGCCGGTGTCGGTGTACTTGGCCTCGATCGCCACTGGGTCGAGCAGCGGCCCGACGAAGTCGATCTCCTTGCGTGTCTTGGTGCGCTCGTAGAGCACCTGGTCGAACCCGGGGTAGATACCCGATGTGGCGGCCTCAGCAGCACGCAGCAGTGCCATACCGAGCTGCTGCTCGGTGAGCCGGGTCACGTCAGGGTTGGGAACCGCCGGGTTGCGCAGGTGCGCCAGACGAGCCAGGAGAGGGTCGGTGAAATACCGTTTCGCCTGCGAGCGCAGCACAGGGCGCTGGTCGGCCCCAGCAGGGCACGTCCACAGGACGTACGAGGTCACAAGGTCTGCCACGCGTCGGGCACCAGTGTCGTGGCTGACGGCGACATCCGTGGCCACCGTGCTGGTGTTCATCGGGCTGGCGATGTTCGAGGCGATCCGCGCCAGGAGTGCCGCTACCTGGGGCTCGGACATCTGTGCCGACCCGAAGATGTCGCGCTGGACCACGTCGAACAGTGCCTGGACGACCGGAGCCGGGTCGTCCCCTCCCAGCTGCGCCGAGACTGCCTGGGGAAACCCGCCGACCTGGAGGTAGATCTCCCACCACGCGGTCAGCTCGGACTCCCAGGCGATCAGCTCGTGGAAAACCTGTGCGGCATGCGCAGACCGCAAGTCGGCGCCAGCGAGCCGGGGGGTGGCCGGTGGTGCCTGATCTCGCGCAGCGAGCATCAGCGTGACGAACGTGCGGAAACCCATCGGCAGGATCGTGCGGTCAGGACGGGCGACATCGCCTCGACGACCCGCCAGCGCGGATGTCGCCTGAGCCAGGTCTCGGGCGTTGGACCCGGTGAGCACGACGGTGTCGGTGGCGAACTCGGGGTCGTTGTCTCGCAGGTTCTTGATCTCGGCGGCCCACCCGGGTACCCCGCAGATCTCGTCGACAAGCCACCACCGGTGCACGGTGCCCGGCGGGGCCAGCCGTTTGCCGACCTCCACCAGAGAACGCAGGTCTGAGGCTCGCCACCCGTCGACCGCAGCGTGGATCACCGCACGCGGTGGTTCTCCGGAGCCCAGGACCCGCTGGGCGAACCGCTTGAGCTCGACACTCTTGCCGACCCTACGTGGGCCGCGCAGGAGCACGAGCCCGCCGCGTGGTACCGACGACAGCACGCCCGGCTCGTACGTGTACCCAGCCGTAGCTGCTGCACGGAGCTGCACGTCACGGCTGGCCCAGTCTGTCGGGTCGCGCCACCACAGGTTGCCTGAGGTCAGTCGCTGGACCACATCGCCCGGTTTCATCCACTCCTCCTGACGCAGGGGCCTGCGCAGGAGTATACCTTCTGACGCAGGACATGCGGAGGAATGTATACCTTCTGACGCAGGACGTGCGGAGGAATGTATACCTTCTGACGCAGGACGTGCGGAGGAATGTACACCTCTCAGCCCAGAGGTGAGCTCGGCAGCCCCTGGGCAGGCAAGCACCGAGCCGGCGCAGGACTTGTGCACGACTTCCAGACCCGCATCTGACGCGAGCTAGGGGTCGGCGAGGGCGGGGGCTAGGTTGGTTCCGTACTCCGAGGTCAGAGCGTAGGCGGGGACGAGGCGGGGGGTGCCGGAAGAGACGTCTAGGGCCAGGCCGAGGCGGGCACTGGTGATCGCGACGGTGGTGACGGAGGGGGGAATGGTTCCCTGGGCGACGTCGGTGAGGAGGGGACCGGTGAGGTCGGGCATGGTGGCGGACCAGGAAGCGAAGGCTGGGTCGTCCAGGCGGGCGACGGCGGCTACGGGGCTGACCAGAGCCTGGGTGCCTTGCGAGGTGATCGCGCCGCCGAGGGTTCCGGTGATGGCGCGGGGGCCGGACGGGCTCATCTGGACCTGCCAGCCCAGGGATGTGGGGTGGCCTGCGACCACCTGGTTCAGGTGGACGACCCCGGCGGACGTGGAGACGTCCAGGACGGACACGTCGACCCCGGCCGAGACGAGGGCAGCGCGGGCGGCTGCCTGGTCGGTGGACTGGCCAGTGACCGAGGTGTCGGAGAAATCGACGTGGACCAGGCCGTCGGCCTCGGTGATACGCAGGGTGCGTGTGCTGTCCCCGGCGGCCCAGCCGTCAGGGGTCCGGCGCACCGGCCCGGGCACGCCCCACGCCTGGGCCAACCGCTCGGGGTCCACCCGGGGCGCTGCGACCTGGTACACCGTGGCAGTACCAGCGGTGTCTGGCAGGCCGACCGCGATATGCCGGACCGCCGGTGGGGCAGGTTCACCAGGGCCAGTGGGAGCAGGTGCCCTGTCTGCGCCCCCCTGGGTGCCTTCTGGTTGCTCCAGCGGGGACGGAGCGGCATCTACTGGGCTGCCCGACCGGCTGGAGGCAAGAGACGAGACCACGTACCCGCCGCCTACCACGACCACCACGACCGCCGCGGCGGCGGCGGCCCAACCGACCCAACGCCGGCGCATCGGCACCACAGACGCCAGACCCGGGGCCGGGACACCAGGGGTCGGACCCACCTCGTGCGGGCTCGGCCCGACGAGCGACAGACCAGGCCCAGGAGCAACCGGATGCGGACCTTCCTCAGGACCGGAGACGACCGGCTCGTCAGCGTCGACGGCAAGCCTGTCTCGGACCATGGTGCGGATCTGGTCCAGGTCTACCTGGAGGTCAGCGGCAGGGTCCGCGGCACCCAGACGAGCCGCCACCTCGGCATCGTCAGGTCTGCTCATGCGCACCTCCTCGCAGTCCGTACTGTCTGTGTCCCGGCGACGGTCCGCCTTGCGCACGTGTCATCCAGATGGGTCATGTCGGCCACGCTGCTCTCAGTCGGGACCGTGCGCGTGAGAGCGCCGAGTCCGCTGCCGTACGGCTCACGCCGAGCGCTGCGGCAAGCCCTTCGCCCACCAGGCCCTCCCAGGCGTTGAGCAGCAGGACCTGGCGGTCGCGGGGGCCCACCGCGGCCAGGGCCTGGCGCAGCTCGTCGTCGCGGACCGCGTGCCACGCCGGGTCGTCCAGGTCGGCGGCCTCGGGCAGCTCGGCGACGGGTACGGGGCGGCCCTTGCGCCGGTGGTTGGCCAGGACGAAACCGGCTGTGCGGTACAACCAGGCCAGGGGTGCCTCGTCGGGGACGTCGTCGCGGCGGCGCCAAGCGGTCGCCAGGACGTCGGCAGTGAGGTCGTCCACGTCGCACCAGTCGCTACGACGTGCGAAGTACCGGTGCACCGCCTTGGCGTGCGCCGTCATCAACGACTCGAACCACGCCTCGTCGTGCACGCAGGTGACATCCGCGGCGCCGACCGGCCCGGTCCCGTCGAGGTGCACAGGCCCAGTGTGCCACGCCCGAGCACGACCGACCGCACAGTCCGGTATGTCGTTCGAGGTCAGGTGCTGGGGCTGGCCGCCGTGGTGGTGGCACGACGACCGTCCTGCCCGGCACCGTCAGGCGTCTCGGCGTTTGAGCAGGACAGTGGCCAGGACGAAGGCGAGGAGGGCCCATCCGAGCAGGACCGCGAAACCCTGCCACTGGGTGAGCACCACAACCCCGGCCTCGGTCTGGTCCCGGGCGTCGGCGATGTCTTGGTTGGTCAAGAACATCTGCTGGCCAGCGGTCCCCGGCATCCACGGTGCGAGCACGCGGACCCAGTAGAAGGGCAGGCCCATCACCACCCACTGGACGATGGTGAGCAGAGCCATGAGGGTGGCGATAGCCGCCGCAGAGTGACGCAGGAGCGCGCCCACAGAGAAGCTGAACCAGGCGATACCCAGCAGGTACAGCGGCCCGGCCAGCAGACCCCAGGCGGTCTCGGGGCCCGACAGCGTGAACGCGGCGCTGTCGCCAGCGATGAGCGTCCCCAAGCCCAACGCCAGCCCACAAGCGACGGCGCCGACGACGAAGGCCGCAGCGCCGAGCACGACGGCCTTGGCGACCAGGAGCGGCACCCGGGTGGGCACCGCCATCAAGGACCCGTGGATCTGCCCCGACGAGTACTCGGTGGTGATCGTCAGGACAGCGATCACCACCAGCGCCAGCTGGGTGAGCATGATCCCGAAACCCCCCGCGGGTGCCAGGTACGAAGCCTCGAGCGGGCCGTCGTCCATCTCCGCGACGCGCAGTACGAGGCCGATGAGCGCACCCAGACCGGCGTGGGCCACGACGAAGACGCCGAGGGTCCACCACGTCGAGCGCAACGAGACCATCTTGACAGCCTCTGAGGCGACGATCCGGCCGAAGGTGACCTTCACACGTGCAGGGTTCGACGTCGTGGCACTCATGAGCGCACCTCCGGGATGTCGGTACCAGAGCGGAACTCGACCTGGTCGGCGGTGAGGGCGAGGTAGGCGTCCTCCAGGGACGCTTTGACCGGTGCGAGCTCGTGCACGGCGATCTGCGCGGCAAGGGCGGCCTCGGCGACAGCCTGGGTGCTGGCGACGACGTCCAGGTGCTCGGCGTCGGTCTGGGTGACCTCGATGTTGTGTGACCGCAGGGCGCTGGCCAGCTCGGCGGCCCGTGGGGCGCGCAGCCGGGACGTCTCGGTCCCTGGCCCGGCCAGGAGCGTGGCGATGGGGGTGTCGGCGAGGATCCGCCCGCGTCCGATGACGATGACGTGGTCGGCGGTCTGGGCGACCTCTGCCATCAGGTGCGAGGACAAGAACACGGTGCGTCCCTGCGCGGCCAGGGCCCGCGTCAGGTCACGCACCCACTTCACGCCTTCGGGGTCCAGGCCGTTGACCGGTTCGTCGAGGATCAGCGTGTGAGGGTCGCCGAGCAGCGCCGTGGCGATCCCCAGCCGTTGGCCCATCCCCAGGGAGAAGCCTTTGACGCGTTTACGTGCGACGGACTCCAGCCCGGTCAGCTCCAGGACCTCCTCGACCCGCTTCATGGCGATCCCGTGCGTGGCGGCGACGGTCTGCAGGTGGGCGCGGGCGCGCCGGCCCGGGTGGATAGCCCTGGCCTCCAGCAGGGCACCGACCTGGGTCAGCGGGGCACGGTGCTGGACGTAGCGGCAACCGTTGACGGTGACACGTCCGGCGCTGGGACGGTCCAGACCCAAGACCATGCGCATCGTCGTGGACTTCCCGGCTCCATTGGGCCCCAAAAACCCCGTCACGCGGCCTGGTTGGACGGTGAACGACACACCATCTACAGCCCGGACCTGGCCGTACGTCTTCGACAGCCCTTCGGCGACAATCACAGCACCACTCCTCGTTCGTCTCAACCCCGGCTCGACCGTACCTTGAAGCAGGCGCACAACCGGCCCAGGGCCGTCCTCCTTCGGACGCCACGCCCACGATCGCACCCGACGGCAGCCAGAGACCATCGGGCAAACCCCCGAGCTGACCGTCGGGGTCGCCACCTCGCTGTCACCAGAAGGCGCGGTAGGTTCTGCACGTGCGGTTGGCGACGTGGAACGTGAACTCGGTACGGACCCGGGTGGACCGGGTGCTGGACTTCTTGGGCCGTGAGCAGGTCGACGTGCTGGCCATGCAGGAGACCAAGGTCAGCGACGAGGCGTTCCCCCGTGACCCGTTCATCGACGCTGGGTACCGTGTCGTCAGCCACGGGTTCGACCGGTGGAACGGGGTGGCGGTCCTCTCGCGCGTGGGCGCCGAGGACGTCGAGCGCGGCTTTGCTGGGCAGCCGACCTGGGGTGACCCGCCGGTGGCCGAGGCACGGGCGCTGGGGGTCACCTGCGGCGGGGTGCGGGTGTGGAGCCTGTACGTGCCCAACGGCCGCGAGGTGGACGACCCGCACTACACCTACAAGCTCACCTGGTTGGCCGCACTGCGCGACGCCGCAGCGCGGTGGGCCACCCCGGTGGCCCTGGTCGGCGACTGGAACGTCGCACCGCTGGACACTGACGTGTGGGACATAGGGTCCTTCGCTGGCGCCACCCACGTCACCGACGACGAACGGGCAGCCCTGGCGGCGTTCGACGCCGTCGGGTACACCGAGGTCAGCCGGGTGCACGTACCTGACGAGCACACCTACACGTTCTGGGACTACCAACGCACGCGCTTCGCCCGCGACGAGGGGATGCGTATCGACCTGGTGTACACCTCTGCTGCGCTGACCAGCCGGGTCACCGGGGTGCAGATCCTGCGCGACGAACGCAAGGGCGCCGGTCCGTCCGACCACGTCCCGGTCGTCGTGGACATCGACGGCTGAGGCTGGGAGCTCCGCGCACCAGCAGACGTCCACTAAGTTCTGTGCATGAGCGTCCCTGGGTACCCGTACGGCTCCAACCCCGGCGGTCCGCCCCAGACCCCTGGCGGCCAGGGACCCAACCCTGCGCCCGCGCCGGGCCCCGGTTACGCCCCGGCACCCGGCTACGCCCCGGCACCTGGGTACAGCCCGGCACCCGGGTACAGCCCGACACCACCACCGGCACCTGCTCCCGGCCCTGCCTACGACCCAGCAGCGCCGACGAACCTGCCTGGGTACGGCCCAACACCCGGGTACGGCCAAGCACCCGGGTACGGCCCGACACCTGGGTACGGCCCAGCGCCCGGGTACGGCCCGGTGCCGACCGGGCCTCAACCGCCGAAGAAGAACAACCTCCCGCTGCTGCTCGGGCTGGGCGTCGGCGCCCTCATCCTCGTGGTCGGCGCGATCGTCGCTGGCGTTCTGGTGATGAACAGGGACGGCAGCGACGTGGCGTCGACCACAGACCCGACGACGACCAGCACCCGCCCCACGACGAGCCCGCAGACCCCAACCCCGACGTCGACGGGCCTCTTGGACTCGCAGATCCCCGGGTCGTTCTGGCTGGACCAGCACATCGCCATGGGCACGTGCTACGACCTCGTGTCGACGACCTTCGACCTGTCAGACACCCGTGTGGTCGACTGCTCGGTCCCCCACGCCATGGAGTTCGTCAGCACCTTCTGGCTCACCCAGCCGTACGTCGACCAGGACGACCCACGCGTCCTGGCCGACGGTATGGCGTGCTGGAGGGACGTCATCGTGCCCCAGCTGAACGCAGACCCGAACCTGCTGGCAGACTCGAACGTCGGCACCTGGTACCCCAGTGGTACGCAGATCGCCAAGGGAGAGATGACCGCGTACTGCGTGCTGGTCGGGACAGACTCCCAGCTGCTGGTGGGGTCGCTGGTCGCAGGCACCTATCAAGGTGCCAAGTGAGGCCCTACGAACCGATTCCGCCCGTGTGATGACGCTTTTCGACTATTGTCGTATGCATGACCTCCTCTGACCCATTCGCGACGCCGCGTGGTCAGAGGTCCCCACAACCTGCGCCAGGGTGGCGTCCGGCGCCCCGGTTGCGTCCGCCGCCAGGGCCCGGCGACCCCACACCTGAGCGGGGCGCCCCGTTGGCAAGCGCCAGGCCCCAGACCCGTGGTCCGCACACCAGGTCTGTGCCCGTCGTCGCGCCGCCGGTCCCCGGGGCCAGGCCAGCGCCACCACGTCAGAGCCCGCCACAGCGCGCCACGATGGCGCCAGCCGCACCGCCTGCTGCAGCACGCCAGTCCACACCCGCCTGGTTCGCCGAACCGAGGCTCGCCACACCCCGGACCAGGCCAGCCGTACCGCCGCCAAGCACACCGGTGAGGGCAACCAGGGCCGCCGCAGCCAGCCAGCCGACGGCCAGGCCCGCGACCCCGGTGACTCCTGCCAGGCCCACACCAGGTGCACCCTCGTGGGCCACACCACCCACGCCGGCCGCGCTCGCCGTTCCCCAGCCAGCACCGACCATGCCCGAGCCGCCCGCGCCATGGCCTCCCCCAGGCCCAGGCGCTTCGGTCACGACCAGGCCAGGGGGGCTGGCGATCCCCAGGCCAGCACCGGCTGAGCCCGCGACCGCTGGGCCTGTGTGGCCGCCAGGCGCACCCGGACCGTACGCGGCCCCCTTCCCGCCTTCTTCGCCTTACCCCCCACCCCCGCCCTTCGGGCCGCAGCAGGGCCCCCGTGACGCGAGGCCGGCCTACCCGGTTCCGGCGTACGCCTACTCTCCGTCCGACGAGCACGACGACCAGTTCCGGCCGCCGACCAAGACCCTGGCCGTGGTCTCCCTCGTCATGGCCATCGTGTGGATCGGCGGGCTGGGCTCGGTGGTGGCGATCATCACCGGGATCATCGCGCTCGGGCTCATCGGTGCGGGCCGGGCGGCGGGCAAGGCGATGGCCATCGGCGGGATCGCCATCGGTGCGCTCAGCCTCGGGGTGACCGCCGTGCTGCTCGGCGGGATGCTCCCGATCGTCACCCAGCCCAACAACGTCGACCCCCGCGCCGAAGCCCCGCCGACGCTCCCGAGCCTGGACTCCACGTCTGCGTACCCGGTCTACGGCTCGAAAGACGTGGTCAAGTACATCGCCCAGGAGATGCTCGTCCACGAGGACATCATCGACCTGCGCGCCTACTCGCTGGACACCAAGGCACAGGCTGACGACGCCCTGCTCGAAGCGGTGAGCCAGAACCCGTACGTCATCGACGTACGGACCTACGGCTGCACACCTCACGCGTGCCGTGTGGGCTACGGGTACACCAAGGAGGAGCAGGCCGAGATCCAAGAAGATGTGCTGGAGGCCAGCACGGCGGTCTTGGCCGAGATCATCAGCCCCGAGATGTCCGACGTCGACCGGGTCAAGGCCATCAACAAGTGGATCGTCGACAACGCCGAGTACGACATGGAAGCCGCCGACCAGCTGCCGGACGACCCCCAGGCCTCCGACGTTCCCGACGAGTACCGCTACGCGTGGAACGCCTCCGGGGTGCTGTTGCGGGGCAAAGGGGTGTGCGAGTCGTACGCAGACGCGTTCTCCCTGCTCGCCAACGCTGCCGGGGTGCCGGCTGTCATCGTCTCCGGCAAGCTGTCCGACGGTTCGCCGCACGCCTGGAACAAGGTCTTCGTCGGCGGGGTCTGGAAAGCCGTGGACGTGACCTGGAACGATGGTCCGCCGACCACCACCGCCTACCTCATGATCAACGACAGCCAGTTCACCGGCGAGGCAGCCCGCTCCGAAGACGACCAGTGGATGTCCGACGACCACATCGCTGACTTCGCCACGCCGTGAGGCGAACGGGTGGCGAGGGCTTTTCACGGGGACGCCCAAGCACTATCCTCATGTGAGGTAAGGCTTCCCTAAGGAACAGGTGGCACGTGGACCTCACCACCTTCCCCACCGGGCACGACGCCCGGATCGTCGCCGTGGACACCGAACCTGGGCTTGCGCTGCGGATGGGCGAGCTGGGGCTGAGGGTCGGAGCCGTCGTGCAGATCGTCCACCACGCCCACGGGGCAGGACGTGTGGTCGCGGTCGGCGCCGACCGCATCGCCTTGGACCTGGTCGCCTGCCAGGGAGTGCGCCTGGTCCCGGTCCAGTGAGGATCTCCCTGCGGCGCGCGGCGGCCAACGACGCCGGACTGGCAGCATCTGGCACGCACGAAAGCGCGCCCGCACCCACCAAGCCTGCACCCACCAAGGTCGTCGCCCTGGTCGGCAACCCGAACTCGGGCAAGTCCGCGCTCTTCAACTGCCTGACCGGGGCACGCCAGGCCGTCATCAACGCCCCGGGGACGACTGTCGAGGTCGCCTCGAGCACGTGGAAAGCCGTCGACGCGCGCCTGCTGGACCTGCCGGGGGCTTACTCCCTGCTGGCACGCTCCCCCGACGAGGAGGTCGCCGCGCAGGCAGTCACCGGCGGGCCGGACGGACCTGCCGACCTCGTCGTGGTGCTGCTCGACGCCGCCGGCTTGTCTCGGTCGTTGTACCTGGCCGGCCAGGTCGGGCTCACCGGTGTGCCGATGGTCGTGGCGGTGACCATGACCGACGTGGCCTGCACCCGCGGCGTCACCATCGACACCGACGCGCTGGCCGACCTGCTCGGCGTCCCGGTGGTCACCATCGACCCACGCACCGGCAGCGGGGCCGAGGACCTGACCACAGCAGTGCGTGACACCCTCGCCGAACCTGCGCGCCTGCGCCTCGACGGCGCGCTGGCACCCGACGACGAACCGGCACACCAGCACGAGCACCCCCTGGCCCAGGTCGACCCCCGTCTCGCCGACGCCGAAGCCCTGTTCGGCTGGGTCGCCGACGTGCAGACCCAGGTCGCCTCGACCCCGGCGGTGCACGCCTCACGCTCGGACCGCGTGGACTCCTGGTTGCTGCGCCCGTGGGTCGGCATACCGGTGTTCCTGGTCGTGCTGTGGGCGGTGTTCGAGCTGGTGACCGTCGTGGCGGTCCCTGCGATGAACGGCCTGAGGTGGCTGGTCACCGACTGGGCTGGCGGGTGGTTCACCCGGGGGCTCGACGCGGTCGACGCCCCGGTGTGGCTCACCAGCTTCGTCGCCGACGGCCTGCTCGTGGGTGTGGCGACGGTGGCCTCGTTCGTCCCGCTCATGGCGGTGGTGTTCGTCGCTGTGGGCCTGCTGGAGGACTCGGGGTACCTGGCCCGCGCGTCGTTCGTCGCCGACCGTGCGATGCGGCGCCTGGGCCTGGACGGACGCGCGGTGCTGCCGCTCGTCGTCGGGTTCGGGTGCAACCTGTCGGCGCTGGCCACGTTGCGGACCCTGCCCAGCGCCCGCCAGCGTGTGCTCACCGCCTTGCTGCTGCCGTTCACCTCGTGCACCGCACGGCTGGCGGTGTACCTCATGCTCGCCATCGTGTTCGTCCCTGACTACGCCGGGCTCGTCGTGCTGGCCATGTACGCGCTGTCAGCGGTGCTCGTCGTCGTGGTCGGGCTGGTGCTGCGCCGCACCGGGTTCCGCGACCTGGGCAACGAACCGCTGGTGCTCGCCCTTCCGGCCTACCAGCGCCCCCACCTGCGCGCCCTGGTGACCTCCGCGGCGAGCCGCACCAGCACCTTCGTCACCTCTGCCGGCAAAGTCATCGTCGCCGCCCTGGCGCTGATGTGGCTGCTCATGGCAGTGCCGGTGACCAGCGGCCACCAGCTGGGCGACGTGCCGACGGCCGACAGCCTCTACGGCCGGGCCGCCGCAGCGATCGCTCCGGTGTTCGCACCAGCAGGGTTCGCCGACGCTGGTGCCGCCGCCGCCCTGGGCACGGGGATCGTCGCCAAAGAAGTCGTCGTCGGGTCGTTGGCCCAGGCGTACGGCAGCGACCACGAGCCGTGGGACGAGGGCCTGCGCGCCGCCTTCGACCGTACTTCTGGTGGCCACGGAGCCGCCGCCGCCATCGCGTTCTGCGTGTTCGTCCTGGTGTACACCCCGTGCCTTGCCACGGTCGCCGAGCTGGCCCGCCAGGTCGGCTGGCGCTGGACCACCGGGTCGGTCGCTGCGTCCCTCCTGCTCGCCTGGCTCCTGGCCGTCACGGTCTTCCAGCTCGGAGCACGGCTGTGACCCGCCCGGTCCTGGCGGACGTCTTGCGCGAGACCTCCACCGGCGCGACCCCCCAGACCGTCGCCGCCCGTCTGGGCCTCGACCCCGGCCTGGTCGAAGCCATGGTCGACCATGCCCGCCGCGTCGGCCTCGTCATGGCCCCCGCCTGCACTTCGTGCGACCTGTCCGCGGCAACCTGCCCAGCCTGCCCCCTGGCCCACTGAGCCAAAGACGAAGACAATGGGGACGGTTCCTATGTCTTGCCTGGTCAGGGGACAGGACAATGGGGACGGTTCCTATGCCTTGCCCGGCGATGGACGCTCCCCCAAAACCGATGGGCACCTGCACCTGACCACCACCCCAGGCCTCCCGCCGCCCTTCTGACCAGGCAGGACATAGGAACCGTCCCCATTGTCCTGTGGTGCCGGCTCCCCGGGCAGTGCCCGATGGCGATGGGGAGCCGACGCTGGTGGCATCGGCGTGAGGCGCCTCGTGCTGTACCGCCATCCTCGTCCGGTAGCCCTAACGGCCCTGCACGGACCACCCCGGTCATCCCAGGACGGCAATTGTGCCGCTTGAGTGATGCGCGGCCCGCAGGCTTAGCTGTGGGGGTGTTGTGGACGATCCAAGGCTACGTGCACGACTCGACGACTCGACGCGTTGCGCGGTGGGCCACATGGGTCAGCACCCGCAGCGTGGTTCGTGTGCCCGCACAGCTCGCGCAGAGGTTCGGCGAGCTGGTCGCTGGGTTCAGCGGGCTGGTCGCTGGGCCAGTCGCAGGGTTCACCGGTTGGGTCGCCACCCACCGCGGACCAGCCGACCGCATCAGTGCCCAGCTGGTCTCGCACCGCCTCGACATCGCCCGCGCCACAGTGGTCGTCGCCATGGTTTGGGCGATCGCCGCCAGCAGCGTCGGGTTGGTCACCGGTGAGAAACAGGCCGTCGTCGCCCAGGTACAAGCGCAGGTCGAGCAAGAGTGGACCGCTGAGGTCGCCGCAGCCCGCGAAGCCGCCGCTGCCAGCGCCCAGGTCGCGATCGACAAAGCCGAGGCTGTGCGCGCCTCCGCCGCTGAGGCGTCCGTGCCCCCCGAGACCCTCGCCTCGCTCGACGAGGCCTCGGCCCAGGTCCAGCAGCTGGTCGACCAGGTACGTGACGCACCGGTGACGATCGACCCTGAGTCCGACGCTCCGCCGGCAGTCCGCTCCGCCGCGCCGAACGTGCCAGAGACCCCCGGCGTCGTCGACCTGCCAGTGACAACCCCCCAGACCCATCCCGACCCTGCTGCGGACGCTGCGGTGATCCTCGACGTCGTGACGACCCCCATGGACGAGGCCAAAGAGACCCTCCCTGAGGTCACCATGTCCGACGACGCCTTGACCGAGCTGCTCGCCGCCGTCGACCAGCTCGCCGAGTCCACCGCAGAAGTCACGGCCGCAGCCGAGGCCAACCGTGTCGCCTCCGAGCTCGACGGTGCCTACGCCCAAGCCATCGCCGACGCCCAGGCCGCCCACGAGGCAGCTCTCGCCGCCGCTGCCCAGACCCGCGCCGCCCGGTTGAGCGCCGACGCCCGCAGCCTCGACGGGTACTCCAACGGCCAGATCCCCGTCTCGGCCCTGTGCTCGCCCGCGTTCAACCTCAGCGCCCGTCTGCGTTGCGACGCCGCCGAGATGCTCGACGGGCTGAACCAGGCGTACCGCGCCCAGTTCGGCCACGACCTGATCATCTCCGACTCTTACCGGACCCTCGCCGGGCAGGTCACCTGCCGCCAGACCAAGGGCAGCCTGTGCGCGACACCCGGCACGTCCAGGCACGGCCTGGGCCTGGCCGTGGACCTGTCTGGTCCACCAGCGCGCCTGGGCACCACCGAGCACCAGTGGATGCTCAACCACGTCGGCGAGTACGGCTGGCTCAAACCAGCCTGGTCGCTGCCCACCGGCGGCAACCCCGAACCGTGGCACTTCGAGTTCACCGGCGCTCCCTGAGGGCTCGCCGTTCTCACGGCAGCCTGACGCTCGAGTGCGCGACGTCGTGGACGAGCAACCCGTCAGCGGCCAGCGCCACCACGCACCGGTCGAGCTGGGCGCGGTCGGGCCACACCAGGTCGACGACGGCCACCGGACCAGACGCCTCACGCAGGGCAGCCATGATCTGGCCGCGTGCTTGACGGTTGGTGCCCTGCCAAGGCTGGGAACGTCGACGCTGAGCGTGCGCATCAGGTGGGGATCCCGCGGCCAACCAGGCACAGGTGCTGGACAAAGGACACTGGGTGCAACGCGGGGCACGCGCGGTGCACACCAGCGAACCGAGCTCCATGAGCGCGACGCAGGTCGTCGGGGCGTCGTCGTGCGGCAGCAGCTGGCTCGCGGTGGCGGCCTCGGCTGCGCCCAGGTGCGGTGGGGGCAGCGCCTGGCCGACGAACGCCCGGGCCACCACACGCCGGACGTTGGTGTCCAAGACCACCGCACGGCGGCCAAAGGCGAACGCCTGGACCGCTGCTGCTGTGTACACCCCCACACCAGGCAGGTCGAGCAGCGCAGCCTCGTCGTCGGGCACCTGGCCGTCATGGCGCTCGACGATCTGGACGGCTGCTCCGTGCAACCGTAACGCCCGCCGCGGGTATCCCAAGGTCCCCCACGCCCGCAGGACGTCGCCCACATCGCTGGCAGCCAGGTCGCCAGGGCCCGGCCAACGTGCCATCCACTGGCGCCACACCGGTTCGGCACG
This sequence comes from Micrococcales bacterium, assembly GCA_009779195.1. GTDB lineage: Bacteria > Actinomycetota > Actinomycetes > Actinomycetales > Cellulomonadaceae > Cellulomonas. The sequence goes on along the minus strand of WRET01000005.1, from coordinate 44,265 downwards.
CGCTACCGGCGTCTGCTGGAGCATCACCTCGCTGACGAGCACACCCCACGGCGTGCGGTCAGGCGCACGCCACGGCAGGTCCCGGGCGTGGTCGCGGTACCAGTCGGTCAAAACGTCCACAAGGGCTATCGTCGTCACCACGGCGGCCGCGTCGCAAGCGGCCGCGAACCGGTGCCGAGCGTAGGCTGGCCCCGTGAGTTGCCTGGCCTGGGTGATCGTCGCTGGGGCAGCCGCAGCCGCGGTCGTGCTCGCGATGTTGGTGCTGCGGCGCCAACCCGGCCGCACCTGGCCGTTGCAGCCGCACCCGCAGGTCAGACCACGTGAGGAACTGCGGGTGTGGACACCTCGCATCGGGTTCGTGGCGAACCCGTCCAAACACGACGCCGACGACGTGCGAACCCGGCTGCTGGCGCAGTGCGAGCAACGCGGGCTGCCGCAGCCGTTGTGGCTGACGACCACTGTCGACGACCCCGGAGGCGGGCAGGCACGCCAGGCCCTGGACGCTGGTGTGGACGTGGTCGTGGCCGTCGGGGGGGACGGGACTGTCCGTGCTGTGGCCAAGACCATGGTCGGGGCGCCGGTGCCGATGGGCCTGGTCCCCACAGGCACGGGCAACATCTTGGCCCGCAACGTGGACGTGCCGGTCACCGACGTCGTCGGCGCCCTGGGGGTCGTCATCGACGGTCGCGACGCTGATATCGACGTGGGCTGGCTGCGCGTGGACCGTTGGGGGACCCACGACCACCCCGACACGCACGACGACGAGCTGTTCTTGGTCATCGCGGGGCTGGGGTTCGACGGGTCGATGGTCGCCGCGACCGACGCCAACCTCAAAGCCCGGGTCGGCTGGGTGGCGTACTTCCTGGCAGGGTTCCGTCACCTGCACGAACGTCGCCGCCAGGTGCAGGTGACCCGCGACGACGGCGACCCGCAGACCGCCAAGGTGCGTTCGGCCATGGTCGGCAACTGCGGCCGGCTGCCTGGGGGTATGACTTTGCTGCCCGACGCCCTGCTCGACGACGGTTGGCTGGACGTGGCCCTGATCGACACCCGCGGCGGGCTGGCTGGCTGGGCGCAGCTGTTCGGGGAGGTCGTGCTCCAGGGTGCCGGGATGCGGACTGTCCTTCCTGCGAAGATTGGGCGGATCGACCACGCTCGTGCCCGACGGATCCACCTGGAGGTCGCCGGGTCGGCGACGCTGCAGGTCGACGGGGACATCGTCGGCGACGTCGCAGCGCTCACCACCTGGGTCGCCCCGCACGCGCTCATCCTGCGTGTTCCGTGAACTTGCTGGTCAACGACGCGTGGGACAGTTCGATGCGCCGTCTGGATGAAGACCGCACGACAGACCGAAGTCCACCGTTTATGCTTGGGTAAGTAGTTCGCCCGCTTCTGTCCGGATTTCGGGTGTGGTGTCTCCGCCCACGCTGGTCAGCCTGGGGTGGGCGGGGTTGGAAGATGTCCAGATGGAGTTGGTAGCAATGACTGAGGTCATGCTGTTGGCCCCGTCGACCAACCAGAGCACAGGAGATGGTCGATGACGCCCACACAGGGCGCTCGGGCCGAAGAGACGCCCGAAGTCGGAACCCGGCCCACAGTGGCACTGGCCCACGACTACCTCACCCAGCGCGGTGGTGCCGAGCGGGTCGCGATGATCATGGTCCAGGCTTTCCCCGACGCCCCACTGCACACGACGCTGTACCACCTTCCGGGCACGTTCCCGCAGTTCGAGCCGGTGGACATCCGCACAGGCTGGCTCAACCACTCCAAGGTGCTGCGCCGCAACCACCGTCTCGCGCTGCCGCTGCTGGCTCCGGCGGTCTCGTCGCACACCATCGACGCCGACGTGGTGCTGGCCTCGTCGTCGGGGTGGGCCCACGGGTTCCGCACCGACGGGCAGATGGTCGTGTACTGCCACGCCCCGGCACGGTGGCTGTACCAGGCGCAGCGGTACCTGGGCGCGCACACCAGCACCGCCCACTCGACGACCGCCCTGGTCGAACGGGCTGTGCTCGCCGCGCTCGCCCCCGGCCTGCGTTGCTGGGACCGGCGCGCCGCAGCCCGGGCCGACCTGTACCTGGCGAACTCGTCAGTGTCGGCACGGCTGGTCTACGAGGTGTACGGGATCGCCGCGGAGTTCTTGCCTCCCCCGCCCGCAGTGCTGCCCGACGGTCCTGAAGAGCCTGTGGAAGGTCTGACCCCCGGGTTCGGGCTGTGCGTGGCACGGTTGCTGCCGTACAAGAACGTCGACCTGGTCATCGAGGCTGCCGCACAGCTCGACGGGTTCGAGCTGGTGATCGTCGGCGACGGCCCCGACAGGGAACGGATCGCCGCGATGGCCGCCGAGACCGGGGCGCGCCTGCTCTCAGGGATCCCCGACACCCAGCTGCGCTGGTTGTACCGCAGTGCGTCAGTGCTGGTCGCTGCGTCTTTCGAGGATTTCGGGCTTTCCCCGCTGGAGGCCAACGCTTTCGCCACCCCTGTGGTCGCGCTGCGCGCCGGGGGGTACCTCGACACTGTTGTGGAGGGCAGCACCGGGCTGTTCTTCGACGAGCTCACTCCTACTGACATCGCTGCGGCCGTGGACCTCGCGTCCCGTCAGCGCTGGGACCCGCAGGCGCTGACCGGGCGGGCCGACGAGTTCGGGATGGACCGGTTCGCCCAACGCCTGCACGAGGTGGTCGGGGCGGTCGTGCGCCCATGACCAAGACTCACCCGCTGCGCGTGGTCGTCGTGGACCACACTGCCGAGCTCGGCGGAGCAGAGGTCGCGCTCCTGCGGCTGCTGCGGGCGCTGGACCGCGAAAACCTCGACGTGCGCGTCCTGCTGTTCAACGACGGCCCGTTGGCCGACGAGCTGCGGGCCGCACACGTGCCGGTGGCGATCTTGCCGTTGACCAAAGACGTGACAGGGGTGGACCGGGTCAGCGCAGGGCGTGCGTCGTTGGCGAACCTGAGCCGGGGTCTGCGCCTGGCACCGTTCATGGTGTCGCTGGTCCGGCTGCTGCGTATATCGCGCCCTGACCTGGTGGTCACCACGTCGTTGAAGTCCGACCTCATCGGTGGCCTGGCCGCACGCGTGGCCAGGCGGCGGTTGGTCTGGCACCTGCACGACCGTATCGCCGACGACTACCTGCCCAGCTCGCTGGTACGCCTCATGCGGGTCGCCTCACGGCGCCTGCCGCGCCTGGTGATCGCGAATTCGCAGGCCACAGCATCGACCGTCCCCGTCGACTGTCTTGTCGTCCCGCCGCCCATCGACAACGACTGGGTGCTGGACGCCGATGTGGTCGCAGCCCGGCCAGCACCTGGCGAGCACCCGGTGGTCGGTCTGGTCGGGCGGATCAGCCCCACCAAAGGACAGGTGGAGTTCATCCACGCTGCCGTGCTCGTCGCCCAAAAGCACCCTGGCACCGTGTTCCGTGTCATCGGCGCCCCGTTGTTCGGCGCCGAGGACTACGCCGAGCAGGTCCGCGCCGAACAGCAGGCAGCCGAGGACGCAGGCACGCTGCAGCCCGGCCAGGTCGAGTGGATCGGTTTCGTCTCCGACCCCCGCACCCAGATCGACGCCCTGGACGTGCTCGTCCACGCCTCGCCTGTGCCCGAACCTTTCGGCCAGGTGGTCGTGGAGGCCATGGTCCGCGGTGTGCCGCTGGTCGCCACCCGCGCTGGCGGGGCTGTGGAGATCGTCACCGGCGACGACGGCGACGAAGAACTCGGGATCCTGGTCACCCCTGGCGACGCACCCGCGCTGGCCGAAGCGATCTGCGCGGTGCTCGACGACTACCCGAAAGCCCAGGCCAGGGCCCTGGCCGCGCGTACCAGCGCAGCACGCCGCTTCGACGCCACCGACACCGCCGCACGAGTGAGCCAGGCGTGGCAACGGGTGGTGTCCAGACAGACCCGAGCATTCCGGACCGATCGTACGGCAGGATAGTAACCGTGACATTGCGCGACTTTTGGGGCTTGGTCCTGTTCAGCAAGTGGCTCGTCTTCGCCATGACGCTCCTCGGGCTGGCTGGAGGGCTGTTCTACGCCTGGTGGGCGATCCCGACGTACTCCTCGCAGTGCACTGTCGCCTACACCTCGCCTGACGACCTGGCGGCCAAGTACGGCGTCCTGGTCAACGTGGACCCGAACATCATCCAGTCCACCGCATCCATCGCGAAGATCAAGCAGTCGCTGTCCCAACCAGGAAACTTCCAGGCCGTCGAGGCCGTGGCCGGTGAGTCGACCAACACCCTCGTCTTCACCGCGCGGGCCACGTCACCTGTGGATGCGCGCAACGCGGCCAAGGCCGCTGCTGCCACGTACATCGGTGACCTGACCAACCAGTTCCAGGCATCTCTCAAGCAGCAGGAGGCCAAGGCAGCGGCCCTGTGGAGGACCGTCCCCGAATACGTGGAGGGCGACGAGGGTGGCAAGGCAGAGCGCGACGCGATCGTCTCCCAGTACCGAGAAATGAGGGGCCAGATCGCCGCCGCGAGCCAAGCACCCCCACCAGCCACGGTGCGTATCGCTGCGCAGAAAGCCAGCTTGAGCTCGGTGTCGCCTCCGATCATCGTCGCAGTCGGGGCGCTGCTCGGGATGTTCTTGGGGATCGCAGCCGCGGTGGTGCGCAACGCCCTGGACACGCGTCTGCGGTCCACGGCGAGCGTCACCCGCATCGGCGAGACCTCGCTGGGCGCGCTCAGCGACGTGGGGCCCAACGCCAGGGCGTTCGACGACGACGACGAGATGCTGCCTGTGGCGGGCCGCACCGCCAACGCCTTCACCCAGTCCATCCGCGAGCTGCGCACCGCCTTGCAGGCGACGATGACCTACACCGACGGCTCGATGCTCGTGATCACCGCGGTACAACCTGGGGTGCCCACCGGGTTCATCACGGCGAACCTCGCCGCGTCTTTCGCCCTCAGCGGGCGCCGCGTCATCGTGGTCTCTGGCGACCTGCGGCAACCGACCTTGAACATGCTGCTCATGCCTGACGGGCGTCCGCGTGCTGACCCGTCGGGCACAGTGCCCACACGGGTGCCGAACCTGCGGGTGGTCCTGCCGCTGCACACCCCGCTGGACCCTGCCGACTTCCTGGCCACCTCACAGGTCCGCGAACGCCTCGACGACCTGCGCGCCAGCGCAGACCTGCTGGTCATGGACGCCCCACCTGTGCTGGTGGCTGCCGACGCGGCGATCGTCTCGGCGTACGCCGACGCCACGCTGCTCGTCGCGGCTGAAGACACGACCCGTCTCAACGCGGTCGAAGACGCCCTGACGCGCCTACGTGCTGCCGGTGGTCGTCCTCTGGGTGTCGTCGTCGCTTCTGACCAGGTCCGCGGCAACTACCAGGCTGAGTACTCTTTCGCCGGGGACGCCGGCCACACCACCTGGGTCGGACCTCCGGTCACCATGCGCCCCATGGGTGACCCGAACCTCGCCTCAGGTCACCCCAGGCCACCAGGCCAGCCGTACCTGCAGTAGCCAGGCGGCCCACGAGAGCCGCAGCTGCGGGGCCAAGGACTGGCAACGCCGCGAGCGTACGCGCCAGGTGCCCGCGCTGCGTCGCCACCGGCCCACGTGCGCTGGGCTTGTCGCACGGGCCTGCCACCTCGACGGCGTCGGCCGTGCACCGCCTGAAGGGCTGGGCGTGCAGAGCACATGACGGTGCGGGCGACGTTGTCCACGTCGCCCGCACCGTTACCTTCTAGCCTTCCTGGCGTGCCCTGCGCACCCGGACTGCGACCAGTGCGCCACCACCTGCCAGCATGAGCAGGCCGAGCACTGCTGCCAAGACCGCGTTCGCACCGGTTCCACCCAGCGGCGGGGTCTTCGCAGGCGGAGTCGAGGCCGGTTGCGTCGTGGGCGGCGGAGTCGTCGTCGCCGGAGGCGTCTCCTCTTCCTCCAGCAACGTGTTGACCTCAGCGATCTTCTCTCCTGAGCACACCGCAGGCTGGGTGCCCTGCCCGTTGGGGCCAGGGAGCTTCACGCCGTCCATGTCGGACGGGTCGCCACACACAGCGGCGGTGTTGATCACGTCGTCACCGCTACCGATCGCGGCTTCGTTGGTGATCATGCCCGTGCTGCACATCAACGTGGTCGTCTGGCCCGGCTGCAAGGTCCCGACGTTCGTGCCGGCCTCGCACCCGTCAAGCGTCCCGTCGTGACCTAGCCCACCCTCGTCGAGATCCTCACGTGAGAGGGTGACGTCGGTCAGCACCGTCACACCGGTGTTGGTGATCACCAGCAGCCACTGGGCGTCGGTCTCGAACGGAACCGTCGTGGCTTTGACCCACTCGTCGGTCTCGTTGCCTGCACCCAGCTCGGCCAGCTCGGCCTCGGTCGGCTCTTGGCAGCCCGTGCCTGCCTTGCACACGAACTTCTCCAGAGCAATACCCGGGACCTGCTCGAACACCTCGGCCTCGTCAATGTTCGACGGCACCATCTGGGGCTCACCGGTGGGGTCGCCAGCGGTCGGGTTGCCGGTGAAGCGCTCGGCCAGCCGTTTGCCGTCGGGGCTGACCGTCGGGTCGCTGTCCACACCGACTGGGTCGAACGGGTCGTGGACGAAGTCCGGCAGCTCAGCGTTGGCCGTCGCGGTGTTCTTCAGCTTGCCAGCCAGGACACCGTTGATCGGAACCGTCACCACCAGAGGCACCGACGACTCACCAGGTTCGAGCGAGTCAGCAACCACAACAGTCTCGTTGACCAGCTGTGAGGGGTTTCCGGCCACGTTCGCGTTACCGACCTTGGAGGCGTCGGCGGTCACTGGGACCACGACGTCCTGTGCGATGTGCACGTTGTCCAGCCTGACGTTGCCCGCGTTGGTCACGACGATCCGGAACGTGGCCTGCGTCGACCCGGCGGGAAGCTCTTGGCTCTTGACCCACAGGCTGTCGTTGGTCGGGTCGCAGTCAGCCGCCAGGGCGTTGATGCAGACCTGTTTCTCCAGCTCAAGCTTGGGGTCGAGCACCACGACTCCCTCAGCGGCGCTGTCGCTGCGGCCCGGAGTGTCGTTTTTTGGTCCAGTCAGAGGGACCTCGTGGGGATCTCGTGGGGCCAGGACGCCACTCCAGTCGTACGGGAACGCCGACCACTGGATCTGGTTGTCATCGGCGGTCACGTTTTCGATGGCGACCGTGTAGACGAGGGGGCCGTAGCACCAGGCGTTGATAAGGTTGCCGTTCAGATTGGCTGGAGGATTTGGCGAACAGGCCTCGCCCGGGTCCGGTATTGGGGTGAGGGTGAAGCGGTCGATCGCCGCAGGCGGCACAGTGGTCCACGGCGAGAGGGCCCACGACTTCGGGTCGGGGCTGAAGATCGCGGTCCCACCGTTCTCGCCCATACCGACGCCTTCGTACCACGTGACCGAGTCGCCGACGAGCACCACCGCGCGTGTCGGCGTGGCCTCACCTGGGTGGGCGTCTGGGCCCAAGCCGTGCCACGACGTCGTGGTGGTCATCCTCTGCCCAGGGTTCACGTGACTGAGGATGAACGCTCGGGCAGCCTCAGGAGAGCCGATAGAGTATTGCATCGTCCCTCCCAACACCCCAGCCACGGGACTGTTGGTGGCGGCCTCTGCGGGGCTCGGCCCTGACACCGAGAGCAAGGCACCCACTCCCAGCAAGGACAAGCACACCACTGTGCTCGCAGCCAATCCACGTCTCATGTCGGCATTCCTCTCATCGGTTCAGGCGCCACCTCGCGGGAGCAGGCCACGGGCCGCACACGCACGACGACCAGCAGGCGACGGCTGGTCCCGGTACGCAACAGTCCTGTGAGCAGGCCCTGTCACCGACAGCTGACAGCGGTCACTCATACGTGGGATGTTGCTCTTGATAGAGGAAGGCGTCAAACCGAGCCGAGACCGCCAGCCGCGACGAACGAAACTTCACCCCATGAATCTGGATGAAACGGTAGAACCGCCGGTCAGTTGGCCGATACTCGACTGAGAAAGCCGCAGTTGTTATCTATCGCGTCCTTCCTGTAGCACGGGGACTGGTGGGTCTGGTGAGCCGGTTCCTGTCTGGGTCCGGGAGCGGGACGGCTGAGCCGGTCCTTCGGCAGGGTCGGGGTCGGCGGGGACGCATCCCTGTCGGAGCGGGCTACGCCGAGATGGGTATCGAGTTCGTCCCACCCAACGGGCCGGGCCTTGCGGCCCGGCCCGAGGTGTGGCTGGGGTGGGCGACCCCAGCCAATGGTGCGGACGACGGGGCCAGACTCCGTTGTCTGACTACCGCGCCGTCCGCACCACCAGTGCTGGCTACCGGGCCTGTCGTGCCCGCATCCGAACTGTGACCAGTCCGGCGCCGCCTGCCAGCAAGATCACTCCGAGCACCACGGCCAGGGCCGCGTTGGCACCCGTCCCGCCCAGCAGCCTCGGCGGCGCCGGAGGCTTCGGCGCAGGCTGCGGTGTCGTCGGGCTAGGGGTTGGGCTTGGTGTCGGCTCGTCGGGCGGCGGTGCCGGTTCCTCCACGGTGTTGACCTCCGCCGAGCTCTCCTTCGAACAGACCTCCGAGCCGTTCATGATGGTCGTGTCGTCTTCGACCTCGGCACACACCTTGGCGGTGTTGACCACGTCTTCTTTGGAGCCCCACTCCTCAGTGTTGGTGATCAGACCTGTGGTGCACGTCACCGTCTTCGACTCTCCCGAGGCCAGCTGTCCGAGCTTGAGGTCGTCGCCCATCGCGCAGCCGACGAGCTGGCCGTCGTGGCCGTCGCCGCCTGCGAGCAGGTCCTCACGCTTGAGCGTGACGTTGCCGAGGGTGGTGTTGCCAGTGTTGGTGACGACCAGCAGCCACTGCGCGTCCGCGGCCATCGGCACGGTGGTCATCTTGACCCACCCACCAGCGTTCTTACCCGACGCCAGGTCGGCCAAGTCGCCACCGGTCGGCACGTCGCAGTCGCTGACGCCATCGCAGACGTACTTCTCGAGATCGATAGCCTTGACCCGCTCGAAGACCTTGGCGGCATCCTCGTTGGACGGCACCATGCCGGGTTCGCCATCGGGGTCATCGACGGTCGGGTTGCCCGTGAACCGATCGGACAGCGGCTTCTTGGCCGGGTCGACCGTGGCCACCTGGGTCTCTGTCGAGCCGTTGGGGAAGGACACAACGCCCGGCAGCTCCGCGTTGGCAGTCGCTAAGTTCTTCAGCTCACCATCCAGTGTTCCGTCGATCGGCACGATGACCATCATCGCCGCCTTTGCACCCGGCATGAGGCTGTCGGCGAACACTGCTCCGTCGACCGGAATGCCAGCCTGCGTCGTCGGCGGCATGATGACTGCACGCTCACCTGCCTCCGCCTTCGTGGTGTCCTGCGCCATGTGGACGTTGGCCAGCTCGACATTCCCGGTGTTCTCGACCTCAACCCGGAAGACTGCCTGGCTCGAACCAGCCGGGATCTCCTGCTCATCTCTCCAGACGTTGGGATCATTGATGTCGCAGTCGTCAACAACAGTGGTGGTACACACCTTCTTTGTCAGAAGCAGTGACGGGTCAAGCACGTACAGACGCTCTTTGCTGCTGGTGTTGTGACCGGGATTGTCATTCCCCGGGCCGGCGATCCAGATTCCGTGCGGCGAGAGACCGGCAAGTTCTCCTGTGGAATCGTACGCAGAGGCCGCCCACGATTGGTTGTTGTCAGCAGCCCTGACATTCTCGATGGTTACTGTGTACGTCAAGGGACCCATGCACCATGCGTTGAACAGGGTCCGCGACCCAGCCTCGGCTCGCACTGGAGGATCGGTGGCGCAGGTCGGCCGTGTGTTGTCCGGCGGAATAGTCATATTGATACGTCCGTAGTCCGCGAACGTAGTCCCGTCGGGGTCGATCGACCAATGGCTAGCGTTGGGACCGAAAACAGCTGCAGCATCGTCTTCGACCATCCCCACAGCCTCGTGCCAGGTCACCGCGTCGCCGACTAGCACCACCGGAATGATCCGCTCGGGGAACCCCAAGTACCAACGCGTCGCGTGGGTCCCGAAGCCCTCGTTCAGATGGCCGACAATCCAGTCCCTGGCCTGGGCCTCTGTCCCCACATGATAGTGAATGGTATCTATTACCCCAGGAACGTTGCTGGGCTCGGCAGCGGCAGATCTAGAATCTGCCGTAATTATGGCGCCTGCCCCCAGCAACGACAAGCACACAACAGTGCTCGCTGCTAAAGAACGTCTCATCACAACTGTCCTCTCGTCGTCGCAGGCACCGCAACCACACTGAAGCGGAGCCGCATTTGGACGACACGCAGCACGAGTCGAGCGGTCAGTGATCGCTCGTGCTGAGAATCATCCTACGAAACCGGAGTCAACTACCTTGTTACGCCGGTCACTCGTAGTTGGGATACTCCTCCAGATGCACGAGCCCGTCAAACGTAGCCGAGATTCTCAGAGCCATAGGACGAAGTTTTCACCCCGTCTCCGGGACGAAGAGTTATATGTCCTTATCGCCCGATTTCTGACCATCGCACGCAGGCCGCACTTATTGTCCTGCCCGTTGTCTCCCCGCGGCGGCGGGGCGTGTCCTGGGCAGTCCCTGCGGGACGGGTGAGCCGTCAGTCGAGGACGACGACAGCCACGTTGTCCTTGTGCCCGGGGTCGGGAGCAGCATGGTCGTAGGCGCCGATGCAGATGCCGACGATGATGAGAGGGACCGAGACCTGGACGGTGAGCCAGAACTGGTCGAGCTGGCCCTGGACCATACGGGTCAGGACCATGGCGACAGCGAGGGTGCCGTACTCGGGGGGCAGACGGCGCCACAAGATCATCATGAAGCCGCCGAACATGATGACGAAACCGATCAAGCCGACGATTCCCGTCGACGAGAGCTGCTCCAAGATGGCCTGCGGCGGCTGGAACTCCTCGGCGAGAATGCCTGTGTACCACCAGCGCAGGCCCATGCCGAACCAGGGGTTCATCTGCCACACGTCGGTGGACTGGGCGTACCAGTCGAGCCTTTGGTACACCGAGTTGAACTTGTTCGCCTCGGAGAACTGCGCGGCCACTGTCAGCCCGGCGACGACCACTGCGGCGAACATGGGCAGCAGCACCGCACGTGACCGTGCCGACATCGACGAGCTGCGCAAGACGATGAACACCACGGCGACGACCACGGAGATCAGTGCCTGGCGCGACTGGGACGTGATCATCCCCCCGCACATCACGATGAACATGAGCGTCGTCGCCCAGTTCGGCCAGCGCAGCCACGGTGGACGTGCGTACACGACGACCGCAGAGAACGCCGCCAAGGTCCCGATGACGTTCTTGTGCATGAAGAACGGCCAGTAAAGGTAGACCTCTTCGAGGGTCCCGGCGGTGACGAACCGGCCAGCGGCTACCCCGATCGACAGCAGCGAGATAGCGGCAGCGGTCAAGATGAGCAGTGTCAGAGCAGCCGGGGCGTACCCGCGCCGGGCCGCAGCCCACCCCACCAAGATGGCCCCGGCGACGAGCAACCAGGCGTGCAACCACTCGACAAAGTTGGCCGGGTACGGATGGATGATCACCGTGAAAACCGTCGTGGCCTGGTAGATGACCGTCAGCCAGATGATCGCTCGCAGGATCGGCGACATGGGTCTGGGCCCCAGGAACGCCATGACCAAGAACACGACGAACAACGCCGCGTCCCCGACCGACAGGTCGATAGGCCCACCCAGGCGTTGCACCAGGCACAGCAGCGGCATGGACAGCACCGCGATCAACGCCGGTTCAGAGCTCGCGGTGAAGAACACCACCGTCAGCCCGATCATCGCGCCTGCGACGATCCCCGCGACCGGAAGCGCCACACCCAGCGCACCGGTGACCGCGAACGCCCCGATGGCGATGATCGCGGTCGCCACGACGCGTTCGGTGCGCTTGACCTGCCGCACGCTTTCTTTGTCCACAGGTCGCACCACCGGTATGCCACGCCCGCGCGTGTGGGTGTTGACGTACCCTCGTGGACTCATCACAGCGAGAGGTTGGCTTTCGTGATGTGGAAAGCCTCGGCGTACCGGGTCTTGGCTTCCATACCGCGGGTGCGGGCAAAACCCAAGAACAGCTCGTGGTCCCACCAGTCGCGGGTCGCCTGGGACAGGTACGACGCGTCCAACAGCTCGACCTTGCGGGCCGCTGTGCGATCGTCCATCGGCACGTACAGCGCAGGACGGCCCATATCGCCGTCCCACTTGGGGATCTCGTAGTGCAGCAGCAGCGCCGAACGCCACACCGTCGGCGCCAGCTCGCCGACCAGACGGTGGTCCTGGTGGGCGTCACCGGCCCACGGCACGAAGACGACGTCCGGGGTGATCTGCGCGGCGAACGCGTGCAGGGTGCGTTTGACCTCACCCCAACGTTCGGGCAGGTAACCGTCGTCGAAACCGGCGAAGGTCGTGGTGGCGCCGGGGCAGAACGCCTGCGCGGCGGCCTGGGCCTCGGCGACACGGTCGTCGGTGCCTGTCAGGGTGAGCCAGTGCGCGGTGAGGTCACCACGGTCGGCCAGGCCCAGCAGCGTCCCGCCGCAGCCGATCTCCACGTCGTCAGGATGAGCGGCGACGCAGGCGACTGTCAGGGGCCCGTCGGGCAGGCGCAGGTTCACCGTTGCCAGACCTTCCAGGGGGCGACGCCGGAGCGGTTCATCTGTTCGAGCTCGCGACGTTCCTTCTGGGTGTCCATGCACGCCCAGAAACCGTCGTAGCGGTGGGCGGTGAACCGATGGTCCTTGGCGGCACGCATACACGCGTCCATGACCAGGTCGTCCCCGGGGTCGAGGTAGTCGAAGATCTCCTGGCGCAGCACGAAGAACCCGCCGTTGACGCGCATGTCCGCCCCGGCCACGGACTCCAGGCCGGTGAGCGCACCGTCGTCGTCGATCCGCACGACGTGGAACGAGTCCTGGGGGCGCACCGCCAGCAACGACCCCACGTGGTTGTCGGGCAGACGGTCGACCAGGTCGTTGATATCCACGTCGGACAACCCGTCACCGTAGTTCGCCAAGAACATCGGGTCGGCGCCCAGGTGCTCGCGCACACGCCGCAGACGTTCGCCGATAGCCGTCTCGGCACCGGTGTCGCAGAAGGTGATGGTCCACTGCGACACGTCCCGCGAGCACAGCTCGACCCCGTCACGCATGACGAAATCGTTGGCTGCGGTCTCCCGGTAGGCCAAGAAGAAGTCCTTGATGGCCTGCGCGCCGTGACCCAGGGCCAGCACGAACTCTGTGTGCCCGAAGTGGGCGTAGTACTTCATGATGTGCCACAGCATGGGCTGGCCGCCGATGGTCGTCATCGGCTTGGGCAGCACGTCGGTGGCGTCCTCACGGATACGCATCCCCATACCGCCGCAGAACAGCACGACCTTCATCGTTCTCCTCCTTCGAGCCGCCGCGGGGCGGCGTACTCACGCACTGCCGGGCACACCGCACGGCCTTCGAGGAACCCGTCCACCGAACCGGCGTCCAGGGCCTGGGCGTACACCGCCATCGCACCGCGGGCCGCTTCGATGGTGTGGTCGATGTCGTCGTCGGTGTGGGCCGCCGAGACCACCAGCGACGGGGCCAGCACACCGCGGCGGATCATCTCTTGGATGAACAACGTCCGGTACGGCTGCGACGGGTTGCCGTCGGCGTCTTTGGTACCGAACACCATGCAGGTGGACCGGCCCAGCACAGGCACCCGGTCACCGACGCCGGTGTCCGCAGCGGCCTGGGTCCACCCGGCGCGCAGCCGTTCACCAGCGCGGGTCATCTCGGCCACGACGTCACGGGTGGCGTACGTGTCGTACACCGCGCCCATCGCAGCCAGGCCGGTCGTCTCGGCGCCGTGGGTGTTCGACAACAGCCACACCCTGCGCTCGTCGGTGTTGAGCCCACCGCGTTCCATGAGGTCGCGACGGCCTGCCAGCGCAGAGACCGAGAACCCGTTGCCCAGGGCCTTGCCCCAGCACGACAGGTCCGGGGTGATGCCGTACACCGACTGGGCACCGGCGACGTCCCAGCGCAGCCCGGTGATCATCTCGTCGAGCACCAGCACCACACCGTGCTCGGTGGCCAGCGCGCGCAGGCCCTCCAAGAACCCGGGGGCGGGCTCGGCGGTGGCGGTGGCGGCCTCCAGGACGAAAGCAGCAATCTGGCCGGGGTGGTCGGCGAGCAGCTGTTCGACCGACTCCAGGTCGTTGTAACGGAACTTCACGGTCAGCTCCAGGTCCCGTTCGGGGACACCGGCCCGCATGGCAGTTCCGCCGATGAACCAGTCGTCGACGGAGAAGAACGGCTGCGTGCCGCACAGGGCGACCATGTCACGGCCGGTGACCGCCCTGGCCAGGCGCAACGCAGCGGACGTGACATCAGACCCGTTCTTGGCGAACTTCACCATCTGCGCCCCGGGCACGTGTGCCAGGAACCGCTCGGCCGCCTCGACCTCCCACTTGCTGGGACGCGAAAACCCTGGGCCACCAGCAGCGGCCTTGGCGACCGCGTCGACGACGGGCTGGTAGCCGTAGCCGAGGGTGACCGCCCGTAGCCCCTGGCCGTACTCCACGTACCAGTTGCCGTCCACGTCGCAGACCCTCGCCCCGACCCCGTGGTCGATGATCGGAGTCATGTGCTCAGGCACCTGGTCCGAACAGCGGGCGTAGGTGTGCGACCCGCCGGGCACGAGCGCGTGCAACCGGGCCTGGGCGGCGTTGGAGCGGGCAAAGGTGCGCACGTCCGGGTCTGTGACCAGGGGCGCAGCACTGTCAGACATCGAGGGAACCTCCAGCTGAATCGTCGATCGTGTCCCAGTTGGCGTCCATTGTGTCCCACCTGAGGCATACTTGCGTCACTACGCCCACTTTGTGACCCCTTCGCCCAGGTCAGATCACCCAGACGCGCGAGACGGACCATCCCGGCGTGGCTGGCCGGTCCCGACGATCGGCGAAGGCGGCCCAAATGTTCACATACCGGCCGTAAGATGATGCGGCGGTCCGCGGCGCTGGTCGGGCCGGTTGGGAGGAACAGTGCGAGAGCACGACGATCTGCTCTTGGTCGCCGTCGGCGACGACATCGGGGTCTACGCCCTGGCGAGAGCATTCCACGAGGAGTACCGGTGCCCCACGGTGGCACTCGTCGGCCCTGGGAGCACCTCGCGCCGCCGCCTGTTGGGTCTGGGGCGTGTGCTGCGCTTTTCTGACCTGGTCACCGAGGTCGAGGTCGCCGACATCGACGACCCCGAGTCGCTGGTGCAAGCCCTGGAGTCCGTCGCCGAAGCCTTCGCCGACCGCACACGTGTGCTGCTCACCGGCAACGACCACCACGCGCAGGTCCTCGTCGACCACGCCGACCGGCTGCGAGAGCTGTACCTGTTCCCGCCGTGCCCGCCCGAGGCGTTCGCACAGCTGGCCGACAAGGAGAAGTTCGAGCAGGTCTGCCGACGGGTGGACGTGGCCACCCCGGTGACGGTCCGCGTCGACCTGGCCGAGCTGCGTGCCGCCGGTGGACGTGAGGCGCTGGCGGACCTGTCGGTCGACCTGGAGTACCCCGTCATCGCCAAACCTGCGGTGACCTCCGAGCACCTGGAGTTCTACGACCGGGTGGACGGGTGGTCGAAGGTGTACCGGCTGGCTGACCGCTCGGCCGTCGACGACCTGCTGGGACGTCTGCTCGACGCCGGGTACGAAGGGGTGTTCCTCGTCCAGGACTACATCGGCGGGGACGACACGTACATGCGCCTCATGGTCGGCTACCGCGACACCGGCGGGACCGTGACCTTGGCTGCCACCGGCCACGTCCTGCTCGAAGGGGCTGAGGGCGTCATGCGCTCGGCGTACTCACGGTGGGACGCCGACGGCGCGGCCGCAGTGACGCGGATCTTGGACGAGGTGGGGTACGTCGGGCTCGTCCACGTGAACTACAAATGCGACCCCCGCACCGGCAAGAACGTGTATCTCGAAGTCAACCCCCGGGCTGGGAACAACAACTACTTCGCCACCGCGGCCGGGGCGAACGTCGCGCGAGCAGTGGTCGACGACGTGGTGGACCACCGCGACCGAGACCAGGTACGGGCCCGCGACGACGTGCTGTACGGGGTGTACCCGTGGCGGTGGGTCAGTCAGTACGTCACCGACCCTGACCTGCGCGAACACCTCAGCCAGATCGAACGCCGCGACGGTATGACCAGCCCGTGGAAGTACCGCCACGACTCGGGCCTGCGGCGGCGCTACCTGACCTCGGCGACGAGCTGGCTGGACTGGCGCCAGCTCGTGGACAACCACCCGGCACCTGGTGAGGACTACCTGTGACGGACAAGACGCAACCACCCACCTCGACGGGAGAGCCACCAGTGGCCGATGCACCTGCGGGTGAAAGCTACACTGGGGCACCCATGAAGGTGTTGAGGATCTCCCACAGCGCAGTCGTCGACGCTTGGCGCGAGGGCGAACGTGTCATGCGTACCCAGGGGCTCGACGTGGACCTGCTGTGCGCGAAGGCGTGGGACGAAGGCGGCCGTGTCGTCGCGCTCGAGCCGCGCCCCGGCGAACCGGTCCAAGGTGTGCGGACCATCGGCTCGCACCCCGCCCTGTTCTTGTTCGCACCCGGACCTTTGTGGCGGGCGTTGGGACGCCCCCACGACCTGCTCGATATCCAGCAGGAACCGTACGCCCTGGTCACCGCTGAGATCCTCGCGCTGCGCGCCTTGCGCCGCGGTTGGGACCGCCTGCGCGGGCGCCGTTCGCACGCGCCCTACCTGGTCTCGTCGGCGCAGAACATCTTCAAGTGGTACCCGTGGCCCTTCTCGACGCTGGAACGCAGGGCGCTGCGCCGGTCTGCGGGGGTGTCGGTGTGCAACGACCAAGCCGTGTCGATCTGCAAGCGCAAAGGAGCCGGCGGCCCGGTGGTCAACATCCCGCTGGGAGTGGACCTGTCGGTGTTCACACCCGGGCCCGACGGACGCACACCGTCGCGCACTGTGGGGTACGCCGGGCGTCTGGTCGAGCACAAAGGCGTGGACGTGCTGGTCAAGGCCGTCCTGGCCGACGAGAGCCTCACTTTGCGCATCGCCGGAGGCGGACCGGACGAAGACGAGCTGCGCGAGCTGGCCGCCGCAGCAGGTGAGCGCATCACCTTCCTGGGGTCGCTGGGCGAGCCCGAGCTCGTGGAGTTCTACCGCAGCATCGACGTGCTGGCCGTCCCGTCGTTGGACGCCACGCACGGGTCACGTCCAGGCCAAGGGTGGGTGGAGCAGTTCGGACGGGTCGCGGTCGAGGCCATGGCCTGCGGGGCCCCTGTCGTCGCCTCCAGCTCTGGTGCGCTGCCTGACGTGGTCGGCGACGCGGGGATCCTCGTGCCACCTGGTGACGTCGAAGCGCTCGGTGCCGCGTTGCGCCAGGTCGTCGACGACCCAGAGCTGGCTGCGACACTGCGCGAGCGTGGGTTCCCTGTGGCCGCCCGGTGCTCGTGGGACTCGGTCGCCACGGCGAACGGCGACCTGTACCGCCGGGTGCTCGGCCTTGTCACAGTGCCAGAACCGCCCGACCCGCCGCTGCCTGAGGGCATCGTCGTGGCGTACCGCCACCCAGAGATGGTCCGCACGGTGCTGGCCCCCCTGGCAGGCAAGATCTCGCTGATCGTCGTCGACAACTCGCGCCTGCCCGAGATCCGTGAGGTCGCCGAAGCCGTTGGTGCGCAGTACGTCGAAGGCCGGGGCCTGGGTTTCGCCGCCGGGGTCAACGACGGGCTCGCACACCGCCAGTGCCCCGACGCTGACGTGATCTTGCTGAACTCCGACGCCGAAGTGCTGTTCGACGACGTTGTCGCCCTCCAGCGCGCCGCGCACGCCGACCCACGCACAGCGCTCGTCGGACCGTGCGAGATCGAAGAAGGTGACCTGTCACCACCACGTGCCACCTGGCCCTTCCCCTCGCTGGGACGCTTCTTCCTGGAGAACATCGGGCTGGGCCGCCTTCCTGCCCGACGCTCGCGCTGCTTCGTCGCGTGCGGGGTGGACTTCCTGCGTGCTGACGCCCTGGCAGACGTCGGCGGGCTGGACGAACGTTACTTCCTGTACTTCGAGGACGCCGACTGGGCCTACCGTGCCCGCCAACGCGGTTGGCGCAACGTCTTGGTCCACGACGTGGTGACCCGCCACACCGGCGGTGCCACCACACGTAGCGACCCGGAACGTTACGAAGCCCACCTGCACGGGTCCTTGGAGAAGTACTACCGCAAGCACCTGGGCGACCGCCGCTGGGCCGTGGCCCGCGCCATGGGTGTTGTCGGTTCCGCCGCCCGGCTGCTGGTCCGCCACGGCACCCGTTCACGCCTGCACCTGTACCTGGCAGGCCCTGCCCGCGTCGAGCGCGAGCTGTACCTGGACACTGACGCGTCCGACGACGCCTGAACGGTACGGTGTGTGCCGTGGACACGTCATTCTGGTCAGGCCGCCCGGTGTTCGTCACAGGGCACACAGGGTTCAAAGGCGCGTGGTTGTGCGTCCTGCTCGACGCGCTGGGCGCGCAGGTGCACGGGTACGCCCTGGACACCCCCGAGCACTACCTGTACAACCGGGCGGGTCTGGGGTCGCTGGTCGCCACCGACCAACGGGCCGACATCCGCGACACCGCCGTCCTGCGTGAGGCTATCGCCGCGTCCGGGGCGCAGGTGGTGCTGCACCTGGCCGCGCAGACCGTCGTGCGCGAGTCGTACGACGACCCCCACGAGGCGTTCTCCAGCAACGTCATGGGCACATTTTCTGTCCTCCAGGCGTGCCGGGACGTCCCTGGTGTGACCCGGTGCGTCGTGGTCACGACCGACAAGGTGTACTTCAACAACGAGTGGGTGTGGGGTTACAGGGAGACTGACCGCCTCGGCGGCGACGACCCGTACTCAGCGTCCAAGGCTGCTGCGGAGATCGTCGCCCACTCCATGGCCGTGTCGTTCCCGCGCGAAGGCTACGCGGTCGCCACAGCCAGGGCCGGCAATGTCGTCGGAGGCGGCGACGCCACCCCCGAAGCGCTCATGCCCGAGCTCGTCGGTGCGTACGCGTCTGGGCGCCAAGCAGTCCTGCGGCGTCCGGCAGCAGTCCGCCCGTGGCAGCACGTCCTCGAACCCCTCTCCGGCTATCTCACCTTGGCCGAGCACCTGACCCCCGACCGTCACGCCACGGCCTGGAACTTCGGCCCTGCCACCGACGACGCGCTGACCGTCGGCGAAGTAGCCACCCGTCTGGCGACGGCCTGGGGCGACAACGCCTCGTGGTGTTCCGACGAGCACCAAGGCCCCCACGAAGCGGGCCTGCTCATGCTCGACTCCGCCCGGGCCCGCACCGACCTCGCCTGGTCCCCCGCCTGGGACGTCACCACCGCCTTGTCCAAAGTCGTCACCTGGGAACAGTCCGTCCGCTCAGGCACCACCCCCCTGGACGCCACCCGGACCCAAGTCGCCGAATACCTCACGCCCCCACCCGCGTAGCCGAGCCCCGGCCCCCCGCACGATCTCGTTCAGTGTGGTCGAGGTCGTGCGGGGGTCACTTACCCGTCAGATGGATGTGTTGGTAGTTGTAGTACAATCGGCACATGGCTGTTCGTGGAGGGTCCACTGCGACGTTGTCAGTCTCGATCCCGGCCGACGTGCTGAACGCGCTCAAGGTCAGGGCGGGGCCTAGGGGTGTGTCAGCCTATGTCACCGAGGCGGTCCAGCACAGGCTGGCGATGGAAGGGTTGGACGAGATCGTGCGTGACTACGAACGCACGTGCGGCCCTGTGGACGAGGAGAAGGTGCAGCAGGTGGCACGAGACGTCTTCGGCGCTGAGCCTGCCGCGTGACCAGGCCAGTCCCGCGTTCGGTCGTGCTCGACGCCCAGGGGTTGTCGTTGCTGGTCGACCGTGACCCAGCGATGGCGGTGTTCCTCGTTGCTGCCCGCCGCGCACAAACCCCTGTGGTCGTCTCCCCAGTGACGATCGTCGAGGCCGTGCACCGTCGCACCGACCGAGCCCGTCTGGACTGGCTCTTGTCCCGCATGACCGTCGAACAGGTCACCGAGCAGGACGCACGGACCGCCGTGCGCCTGCTTCACGATGCCGGTAAGCTGCACGGCCACACCCACGCTATCGACGGCCTCGTCGCGGCACTGGCCCTGCGGCTGCCGCCCCCGGTCGTCGTCGTCACATCTGACCCAGACGACTGGCACCGCCTCGTCGGCGACCAGGTCCGCGTCCACCAGGTGTGACACTGGGCCCCAGGCCGCCAGCACAGTCCAACCAAGGGATACTGCCCCCGAACCCCGGCAAAACACGCCGCCTGAACGTCCGCCGCCGCCGCCCAGTCCTCACCCCCTCTGACGACCTCGTTCAGTTTGGTCGAGACCGTTCACTCTTGTGAACTGTGTTGACCACACTGAACGAGGTCGTCAGAGGGCGCTGTTCAGGGTTGGAGGTTCAGCCAGAAGGCTGGGCGTACGCCTCCGGAGGGCTCGTGGGCTACGCGACCGAAGCCGGGGAGGACACCGTTGGGGAAGACGGCTGCGGCGTGGTTGGGGTAGCGGCCCGGGGAACGTAGCCACCACAACGTTCTCTCGCCGTCGTCGCTCCTCGCTGCTCCTCGCTCGCCCAGCTCGTAGTATCCCTGTTTCCGGATTCTCTCCCAGCTGACGTACTTGTCTTTCCCCAGGTACTCCACGGCTTCTTGCATGCTGAGGAGGAAGAACTTGTCGGCCGTGTCGTTCCCCCCGGCGGTGTCCCAGACCAGGTTGGGTTCGTTGGTCAGCTTCGACGTCACCACGCGCAAGACCAACGGCATGCCTAACGTCCAGCCGAACACGTTGTTCAGCCAGCGACGTAGGTCGCTGAGCTCCCAGGTGATATCGGACTCGTCCTTGTGGTACGGGCATTGGGTGACCACCCGGTCAGACAACAGCAACGCCCGGTGGCCAGTCTCGTCGCGCACCACGTCCAGCACCCACCACTCGATACCAGACAGGACGACCGGGGACGACCAGGTCGACGACCACGACCCAGCGATCCGGTTGCACACCTGCGCCACCTCGCCGACGGTCGCCGGAACACGGGTCTGGTAGTCCCCGAGCCACTCGTCCTGGTCGTTGGCCCGGGCCTCGCCACCAAGACGGGTCACGGCATCTTCGAGCGCCACAAGACGTGCGTCGGGCCTGCTCGGCGTACCCCAGGCCGCAACGGTGCTGTCGACCTGGTGGTCGCCGCCGGGCACGCGTGCCATGGCCGCTTCGAGCGCTGCGACCCGCACCTGGAGGTCCCGGACGGTTTGCGCCAGGTCCCAGGCGTCGTGCTCACCAGAGGTGTCGGCACCCATACCCGCAGACGGTAGCACCCTGGCGCACGGCCCAGAACGCCCCAGAAAAACGCTTGGGCCGCCACGGGTGCCCCGCGTAAGGTCGTCACAGACCCGGAAGACGCGGGTCGAAGGACGTCGGTTATCCTATCGAGAGATGCCCCGACCATTGCGCGCCATGCGCCCTGGTCGTCAGGGGCTTTCCGGCTTCCACACACTTATCCGCGTCGCCTGGTCGACAGGACGGTGGCGGGCCGAAAGCTTTCGGTTATCCACTGTTAATGGGCGGGTCGCAGGTTCGAGTCCTGCCGTCGGCTGAAAGGTTGGCGTAGCTCAGCTGGTAGAGCAGCACAATTCCGGGGCTGTCCCTTGTCTGCCACCGTCCTGTCGTCCAGGTGACACCTGACCCGGGAAGGGGACATCATCATGACGACTGACATCTACGGCACTGTGCAGCGGAAGCCGACGCAGATGGTCCGCACCGACCCGCGGCAGGTTGTCAACAATGCTGGCGGGTACGTGTACAGCACCGACGACGCGGCACGTCTGCAGCGGTTCCTCACCTTGGGTGCGCCCGCCGGGACGTACTACGTCGGGGCGGCCGAGCACCTGGCCGACAACGTGGCGTTCCTGCTCGGCCTGGCTGACCGGGACCCGGTCGCCTACGTCGAGCAGGTGGTACGCACCTCGCAGGCGGGTCTGGCGCCCAAGCAGCAGCCAGGCCTGTTCGCGCTGGCCGTGGCCGCCTCGGTGGGTAACGACCAGGCGCGCACCCTCGCGCTGGACGCCCTGCCCCAGGTGGCGCGGACCGGTTCGACGCTGCTGACGTTCGCGCGTTACGCCAAGAACCTGCGCGGTACCGGACGTGGCCTGCGCCGCGCGCTGGGTTCCTGGTACACCGCCCGTGACGTGGACGCCGCTGCCCTGCAGATGGTCAAGTACCGTTCGCGCGACGGCTGGACCCACGCTGACGTGCTGCGCCTGGCGCACCCGTCCACGGCGGACCCGGCGTTCAACGCCCTGTTCCGCTGGGTGCTGCGCGGCGAGCGGTGCGAGTCCGTGCCGCGCCTGGTCGACGCGTTCGAGGCGCTCGCAGCGGCCGGCACCGCTGAGGAAGTGGTCGCGATCGTCGCCGACAACCGTGCCATCACCTGGGAGATGCTGCCCGACCGCTGGCTGGGCACCGTCGCCGTGTGGGAAGCGCTGCTGGCCAACGGCGTGCCGCTGGGTGCGCTGGTACGCCAGCTGCCGCGCCTGACCCGTATCGGCCTGCTCTACGAGCGGTCCGAATGGGTCGAGCACGTCACATCCCGGGTCACCGACCCGGCGGGGCTCAAGGCCGCGCGGATCCACCCGCTGTCGGTCCTGTCCGCCGCGCGTACCTACGCCGAGGGCGCAGGCCGTGGCGGACGTGACTGGCGGCCGGTGCGTGCGGTGGCCCAGGCCCTGGACGCCGGGTTCTACGCGGCGTTCGGTGCGGTGCGGCCCATCGGCAAGCCCGTCCTGCTCGCGCTGGACGTGTCCGGTTCGATGGGCTGGCGGGCCGACGCTAGCGGCCTGACCCCGCGTGAGGTCTCCGCAGCGCTCGCGCTGGTCACGGCCAACACCGAGAGCGACTGGACGATCATGGGCTACTCCCACCGTCTCGTGGACGTACCCATCGACCCGTCTATGTCGCTGGCACAGGTCATCTCCAAGGTCAGCGCCATCTCCATGGGTGGCACCAACACGTCGTTGCCGTGGACGTGGGCGTCCGCGCACCGGCGCGCCTTCGGCGGCATCGTCTCGTACACCGACAACGAGACCTGGTGCGGCAAGGAGCACACCGCCTCGGCGGTGTCTACCTACCGCAAGCGGGTCGACCCGCAGACCCGTTCGGTCGTCGTAGCCCTGACGTCGACCGGGTTCACCATCAACGACCCGGCCGACCAGCTGGGCCTGGACGTCGCCGGCTACGACGCGTCGGTCCCGACCGTCGTGTCCGACTTCGTCCGCGGTTAGGACGGTGTGGCAAGGTGGCAGCAGCACTGGATGCTGCTGCCACCGCCATCACCGCGGTCAGCGCCCGAAAGTCGTCGACCGAGGTATCTGGGCTGGTAGCCTCCAGGCCTAGGCGCGGCCTGACCGTGCGATATCGGGGGTAGGGTGGGCGTCCGTGAGAGTGATTCCAACAGATGTTGACGGGCTCGTCGTGTTCGAGCCAACCCCGCACCGTGACGAGCGGGGGTACTTCTCCAGGACGCTAGACGTGCAGATCCTGGCCGACGCGGGGATCGACCCGGCAGGGTTCAAGCAGGAGAACCAGTCGCGGTCGTACCAGGGTGTGGTGCGTGGCCTGCACGGACGGTTGAACAAGGGCGAAGCCAAGCTGGTGCGGTGCGCCCACGGCGCGGTGCTGGACGTGGCGATCGACACCCGGCCAGGTTCGCCGACGTTCGGCAAGGTCTCGCGGTTCCTGCTCGACGACCAGGTGTGCCGCCAGGTGTACATCCCGCGCGGGTTCTTGCACGGGTACCAGGCCCTGACGTCGGTGACCGACTTCGTCTACCGCATCGACGACTTCTACGGTCCCGACGAGGACGTCACCGTCTCCTACGACGACCCGACCCTCGCCGTCGTGTGGCCCGCCCCCATCACCGTGGTGTCCCAGCGCGACAGCAACGGCCTGACCTGGGATGCCTACTGCGAGCTTATCGGCGCCGCCTGAACGCACCGCACAGCCTGGTCGGCCAGGAAGGCTCTGGGGCGTCCGCACGGGCAACCCGTGTCGTCCGCGCCTCGCCATCAGCACGAACGCTTCCGCGGACGTGCCAGCCTCTGACACCACGGACCGTCACCTCGGATGTTGAGATGAAAAAACTCGGCTATTCGTTCATAAAGGGACAAAGCCGGCCGTAGACTCAGGGG
This sequence comes from Micrococcales bacterium, assembly GCA_009779195.1. Lineage (GTDB taxonomy): Bacteria > Actinomycetota > Actinomycetes > Actinomycetales > Cellulomonadaceae > Cellulomonas. The sequence continues at coordinate 20,114 of WRET01000005.1, read as the reverse complement.
CGTGAGTGCGCCGCTGCCACCAAGTCCGGAGCCACACGGCAGTCCGGCCCCCTGGGGGTCGTCTGCGAGAGCCGCGAGGGCGGGCGATGACGTCGACCGGATCGTCGACTTCTTGTTCGTCGAGCTGGCGAAGCAGTCAGGTGAGGACCTGTCGGGGCGGGCGGTCGCCCGGGCGCGGTTGCGCGAAGCCGCCGAGAAGGCGAGGCGGGCGCTGTCGGTAGCCACCTCGACGAAAATTTCGGTGCAGTACCTGGAGGTGGGCGAGAACGGTCCCATCCACCTGGAGACCACGCTCACCCAGGTCCAGCTCGAGTCGATCACTGGCACCTCGAGCATGGCGCACAGCAGCGCGGTGCAAGACAGCGCTCCTGCGCCGCCCCCACAAGCCACCGTGGTGCCGGGCCCACCGCCAGCCAAGACCCGCTCCTGGGGGCTGCGTGTCGTCGCCGTGCTCGTCGCGGTGCTCATGGTCTGCGGCGTGGCCGGCGCAGGGGTCTGGTGGGTCACCTCCAGACCGGCGGCGGTGCCTGGCTCAGGCGATCAGGCCCCAGCTGCGTCTATGGCGGTCCCTGCTGATGCCTTCTCCATCGACGCTGCGCAGGTGGTCGACGACCTGGTCAAGGCGGCTGGGGGAAACCGGTTCCTCGAGATCGACCTTTTCTCGACGCACGCCAGCGCGAAGGCCCCGACCACCCCAGGTGCCACGACGGTCGAGAGGTTCACCTGGCGCGACGGACAGGCGAAGCGGGACGGTCCGGCGTCGGGACGTGTGTCGACCGGCGAGCTGTTCGACGTCACGACGGTGGACTGCGGGAAGGTTGCCGGGCTCGTCGCGCAGGTCCCAGGACTCACCAAGCTCGTCCACGGCCGCCCCTCTGTGAACATCACCCGTGCGACGACTGGTGGTGCGTCGCCAGCGGCAAAGCTCGTGGTCCGCACCAGCGACGGCTACCACTCCGCGAGCATCACCGCCGACGCGTCCGGCAAGATCGTGTGGATGAGCGGCGGCGCCCCGGGGTCGAAATCAGAGGCGTGGGCGGCTGCGGGGCTCTTGACCACCGAGCACCTGCAGCAGGCGATCGACGACCTCGTAGAAGTGGCCGGCGGACCAAGGTTCTTCGATATCCACGTGTACCCGACCCATATCTATGCTCGGGCTCCGACGGCTCCGGGGGCGGCCACGGTCGACCGGTTCACCTGGCGCGACGGTTTTGCCAAACGTGACAAAGCCGACTCGCCGCTCAGTGACGACGTGCTGTTCGACGCGACCGCGGTGGACTGGAAATCTGTCGAAGGAATCGTCGCCCAGATAGAAGAGCTCACCGGAATCAAAGACGGCAGTCCCGCGGTGCACGTCGACAACCCGCGTCAAACCAAGAAACGCGCCTCAACCCCCATGCACATCCACGTCTCGGTGTCCGGCGAGAAGGACACGGCCAATATCGTCGCAGACGCCAGGGGCAAGATCGTCTGGATGGACGGTGGCGTCACAGGTTCGAAGTCCGAGGCGTGGGCGTCCAAGCGCTCGTGAGCGCTTGGACGCCGTCGGTCAGGCCGCTGAGCCCGGTCACGCCGTCATCCTTCGACGAGCCTCACAGGTAGAGGCCGGGGGCGGGGGTGTCGTCGGACGTGCAGATGCGGGGGGTGGCGCTCTTCGTCTCGAACAGCTCGGCGAGAGTGGGCGACGACGAGGGGAGGCTGGCGGCCGGGTCGTCGAGCCAGGTGCGCGCCTGGTCGGCGCTGAAGGGGCGGAACTCGACTTTGGCCAGGCAGCGGCCCGGACGGGTCAGGGCAGGGTGCAACGCCATGATGTCTTCGTTGGTGGTCAGCAGGACGATCACCTTCGAGCCTTGGCCCATGATCCCGTCGGACAGGTTCAGCAGACGTCCCAGGGCGTTGCCAGAGCGGTGGCGGGCGTCGGCGGTGATGAACTCGTCGCAGTCCTCGACCACGACCAACCGGTGCATGGGTTCACCGTCGTCGGCGTTGTCGGAGTCGACGGAGAGCACCGCAGCCATGTACGACACGGTGTTGAAGAACTGTTCGGGGTCAGGGATGTAGTGGTAGGTGCACCACGCCGACCACTCGCGCATGAGGGTGCGGATAGCGGTGGTCTTGCCGGTGCCGGGCAGGCCGTACCAGACCATGAGCTTGCCCGAGGCGTCCGACGGGCGACCCCTGGCCATGAGCCGGGCCAGCTGGTCACCTGTGGCGGTGGCGTAGTTGCGCTGGACGTCGGCCCATGACGGGACGTCGATCACCTTGCTGCGCGAGCTGCCACCACTGTGCACCGACTGCTGCCACATCTCGACCTCGGCCTTGTTGGGGTCGTCGGTGTCGACAGCCGGGGGGATGCGGTCGACAACCACCTGGAGCAGCTCACGGGCCGCGGTGGCGGTGGCCGCGCTGACCGTGGCGGCCGACGGGCTGATGTGGATGTGCCCGGTCGGGGTGCGGGCGAAGATCCACGGCTGCTCCGGCCGCTCGTGGTCCGTGGCCGATCGCAGGACCACAGCGGTGTCGGGCAGCAGCAGCGCGCGGTCGAAGTCGTGCTTCAGCGGCGCCTCAGCGGTGAACGGCTCGTGGCCGTCGATCACTGCCTGGGCGAAAGCCATCCCCACCCATGTCTCGGTGTCCAGCCACTCGTTCTCGTTGGCCATCACCGCTGGCAGGTCCAACGCAGGCGCCGACTGCTCGGCGTCCGCCAGGGACCCGAGGAGAGCGTCGATGAGCTGCGTAGTCACGAGCGGCCATCTTTGTCGTCGGTGCGATGGCCAAGCAACCTCTTTAGGGCGTGTCTCTTATCCCCCGTGCGAGCGCGGCGCTCGGACGGGGGTCAAGAGACACGCCTTGGTCAGATCACAGATCACACTTCTCGGGGAGTGGGGTCCATGACGACCCAGCGTCCGCCGTTGGCTTCGATCTCGGGGTAGGTGGCGCGGACTTCGGGGAGCAGGTCAGGGACGAACAGGAAGACCCGGTCGGGACGGGACTCGACCAGGTGGGCCGGGGACCAGATGGGGATGCGGTTGCCGGGCATGGTGCGCCCGTGCTTGCCAGCAGCCGCGTCGGCGATACCGACGAGGTCGTCTGTGGTGACCTTGGCGCTGACCAGCAGGGCAGAGGTGCGCGAAGCAGCTCCATAACCGGCGACGGTCAGACCCGCGGCCTTGGCCTGGTCCAGGTACGAGCGGATCGCGGCGACCGAGGCGGTGAGGGTCTGCGACAGGCTCGCGACGCGCTGCGGGTCCACGATGCCCTCGGCTGTCTGGGACTCGACGAGGTCGGTGACGACCTGCGCCTGCTCGCCCCAACGGCTGCCAGAGCGGGCGAAAGCGATCAAGGTCGTGCCGCGGTCCCCGTACAGCGGGTACTGCCAGGCGCCGATGGAGACCATGCCGATCTCGCGCGCCATGGACACCAGGGCGGGCACCGAGTAGTAGGCGAAGTGGCCGCTCTTGAGAGCGTTCCACATGCCAAGACGCACGATCGATGCCACGTCGTGGATCATCATGACGAGCACGCCGTCGGGTGCCAGCAGGTCCCGGCGTTCGACGAACGCCACGTTCTGGTCACGGTCGTGCATCATTCCGTGCACGTCGACGACCAGGTCGACTGGCCCGGCGTCGACCAGCACCGCGCCGCGGGCGGTGAGCTGGCCGCCCCACGAGCCACCGTGCGGGCTGGGGTACTCCACGACGGTGGTCCCCTCGCGCACGTACCCGGCGTCGGCGGCGTCGGACACGCACAGCTCGGCCTGGCGCACCAGGGCGACCGGTTCGACGCCCATGACCTCTTCGGGTTCGGTGGGGTCGTCCTCGAGCTGGAGAAGACCGCTGACCTTGCTCATCACCATGCGCAGCGGGTAGGCCGGGTCGGGCAGCGGGTCGTCAGCGGCAGGGAACAGGTCCGAAGGGGGCTGAGATCCCAGGTCCAGCACGACAGCTCCGCCGGGCTTGCCCGACCAGCGGTCGACCCAGGTCGCAATTGGTTCGGCGAGCACGTTCGTGGTCATGAGGTCCTCTCTGGGGTTGCCGTCATACGGGCTATGGGCCCGGGTGATTCGTCTCAAAGACCCTTAGAATATACGCCGTTAGCCGCCCTCACCGTGACAGTGGTCGGCAGGTGGCACACTGTGCCGTGGACATGGGCGTGCACGGCTGCCAAAGAAGGGACGGTGGCGGGTGACGACACTGCGCGTCGGGATGTTTGGCGAGTTCGGCCTCGGCAACCTCGGCAACGACATGACGTGCCAGGTCGTCATGCAACAGCTCGCAAGCCGCCTGCCCGACGCCGCGTTTACTGCCCTGGTCTCCGAGCCTGGCCGCGCCGACGAGATGGTGGGCCTGCCCGCCTTGTCCTTTGCCAAACCCCACGGCCCGTCGCTCCCCGCTCGCGTGTGGGCAAAACTGGCCGACCTGACTGCGCTTTTGCGCCTCGTGCGCCAGTTCGACGTGATGGTGGTCCCCGGCACGGGCATGCTGGAAGACCCGACCGCCCGGATGCCTGGGGGCCAGCTGACCTGGCTGGCGTTGCTGTCGCTGGCGTGCCGGTTGCGCCGGGTGCCGCTGGTGTGGGTGGGGCTTGGTGGGTCTCCCTACGCGCAGCGTATGCCGGCCCGGGTCGCGGTCTGGGCAGCCAAAGGGGCGGCCCGACGTTCGTACCGAGACGCCATGACCCGTGACGCGCTGGACCATGCCGGGCTGGACGTGACGCACGACGAGCTGATCCACGACCTCGTCCTGGCTGTCGACCCGCGTCCTGCGGTACCTGCGGCGCCGGGGGGGCGTGTGGCGGTGTCAGTCTTCGACCTGCCGCCCGAGCAGGGACGAGAACGGTACGCCAAAGTCCTGGCCGAGGTTGTCGACCGTCTGGTAGCGGCGGGCAACCAGGTGGATATGGTCGTCATGGACCACGAGGACGTCCCCATCACCAACCAGGTGCTGGGCATGCTCGACGGTACGCCCCCGCCGGTGGTCCGGCCCACGACGCTCGACGGGCTGCTCACGGCTCTGGGCCCAGCCGATATCGTGGTCGGCACCCGCTACCACACCCTCATCGGGACCCTGCTGGCCCGTCGCAGCCCGGTCGCCCTCGCCCACGCCGCCAAGGATGTGGCGCTGCTCAGCCAGGCCGGACTGGACGATTACGTGCTCGATGTCACCACAGTGGACGCAAACGACGTCCTGGCCGCGGTAGCCTCTGCCCGGACCGAATTGGACCGGGCAGAGCGCGCAGGCGAACAGGTGTGCGCAGAAGCGCGCACATCAGTGGGCGCCGAGATCGCGGCTGTGGCCGCAATGCTGGAGAGGCATCGACGATGACAGCAAGACCACGGGTGACCATGGCGGTCCCGGTGCACAACGGGGAGAAGTACCTGGCTGAGGCGCTGACCTCGCTGGTCGAGCAGGACTTCGACGATATGGAGATCCTCATCTCCGACAACGCCTCGACGGACGCGACGCCCGAGATCGCCGCAGACTTCACCGCCCGCGACGAGCGGATCACCATGGTTCGCCAGAAGGAGAACATCGGCGGCGGGCACAACTCCAACGTGCTGCTGGAGGCAGCGTCCGGCGAGCTGTTCAAATGGGCGTACCACGACGACGTGTGCGGGCCCGGTCTGGTCTCTGCGCTGGTCGCAGCGCTGGACGACGACAGTGGGGCTGTCGGGGCGTTCCCGTGGGTGCGGCGCCTGGACGACGACAGCGTCGACTGTGGGCCCTACGAAGACCACCTGTACGTGGACCTGGACGGTCCCCCGCACGAGCGGGTGGGTATCTTGCTCAAAGGCATGCTGTGGCCCACGCAGTTCGGGCTGTTCCGCACCGAGGTGGTGCGCGCGGCTGGTGGGACCTGCGTGTCCACCTCTGGCGAGTACGTCATGCCCGCCGCACTGGCGGTGCGCGGACGGTTGCGCCTGGTCTCCGAGGCGGTCCAGCACATCCGTGAGCACCGCGAACGGGCTGGTGGGGAGCGGCGGTCCGAGGCGGTGTGGGTGGACCCGAACCGTCCGCACGTGGTGTTCCCCTACGCCCGCAAGATCCCGCTGGTGTACCAGGCGGTGCGCGACGGCGCGCGGGACGTCGGGCTGGAACGGTCCGAGCGTCGTGCGTGCCTGCGCGCGGTGCACCGCACCTGGACGCTTCCGGGCCTGCGTGCTGTCGCCGGAGATGTCGTGCGCCTGCCCGTCGACCTGGGCTGGGTGAAATCTCGGTAGGTCGCGACCAGAGCGCGGCCTGCTGGCGAACCGTTCAGCGAGGCTGTCGGCTCGTCTTGGCTAGCCGAGGACGAGGACGATCCCTTCACGGCCGGTCTGGACGTCGATGACCGGGTGGAGGCTGCCGTTGGGGAGCTCGACGACGAGGGTGTCGCGGATCTCGGTGGGCAAGGTCGCACGTGCCAGCTGTAGCCGGGTAGCGATGGCTGCTGCAGGCATGGCCGGGAGGCTCGGGTCGGAGTACTGCTGCTGCTGCGCGGGGTAGCCGTGGGCCGTGGACGGGGCCTGGCGCGGCTGCTGGCGCCCGCGGGCCGGCGGCGCGGGAGGCGGGGTGGGGGCCGACGGGCGGCGGGCTGTGTCTTCCCAGGACTGGTCGTCGTCGTCCCACTCGTCTTCCCAGGACTGCTCGTCGACCGGCGGGCGGATCAGCGTGTTCTGCTGGGTGTCGACGGCCGACGGGCGCGGGACGGCCAGCCCGGCGTGGTAGGTGGTCGTCGTCACCGGCCGGGGGTCGTGGCGTGCCACGTCGCGGCGCGCTGGTTCGCGCCTGGGCTCAGGCCGTGACGGTTCGTGACGTGCCGGCTCGCGACGCGGTTCAGGGCGCGAGACCTCGTGACGTACAGGCTCGTGGCGTACGGGCTCGGGCCGTGACGGTTCGTGACGTACGGGTTCGTGACGCACTGGTTCGTGACGTACGGGTTCGCGACGTTCCGGTTCATGACGTGCTGGTTCGTGGCGCGCCCCTGGAGCCTTGGGCGCCTGGCCTCGCTCGACCTCTTCGAGGGTCTCGATGACCTTGTCCAGGAAGTCGTCGACTTCGTCAGGGTCGTAGCCCTCCCGGAAACGGGTGGAGGAGAAGGTGGTGGTGTAGACCTCGTCCGCGGTGACGACACGCCGGCTGGGGTCGTGGCGCAAGGTCGCCACGATCCGGTCCAGCATGTCGTCGACCTCGTCTTGGTCGTAGCCTTCCCGGAACTTGGTGGCCCCGAACCGGACCCTCTCGACGTCTTCCGCGCTCAACACAGCCCTATTGTCCCTGCTCGGAACCTCCTCTGGGGAAGATCTAGGGGACTAAATGGGGCGATTCGCACGTTCGGGCGAGCGCACGTGCGAGGACGCTTGTTCCTCGATACCGCCAAACGGGTCACACGACTGCCTGTAGAGACTGCCAATGACTACGGTGCCGACAGCTCGTCCCGCCGGGACGCGTCGTTCTGACGTGCACTGACAGCCACGCCGTCACCTTTGGGCACGTTCTGCCACCACCATCAGGTCACATCCGGGCCACCCAATGTCGCGTCCGGCACCATCGTGCGTCAGCACGAAAACTGACGCCCGCAGATCGTGGGATACCTCCGGGGACGGCTGAGAAACGCGGCTCAGCGCCCGCGGCGGCGCTCGCGCTGGGCGTACGACCGCACCGCGCGCAGGAAGTCGACCCGCCGGAAGTCGGGCCAGTAGGCCTCGCAGAAGTAGAACTCGGAGTGCGCGGACTGCCACAGCAAGAACCCCGACAGCCGCTGCTCCCCCGACGTGCGGATCACCAGGTCAGGGTCAGGCTGGCCGCTGGTGTACAGGTGCTCGGCGATATGGTCGACGTCGAAGTCCTCGGCAAGCTCGGCCAACGTGGTCCCCGCGGCGGCCTGCTGGCGCAGCACGGTGCGCACCGCGTCGGTGATCTCCTGCCGCCCGCCGTAGCCCACAGCGACGTTGACGTGCAGGCCCGTGACATCCTCGGTGGCCTTGCGGGCGTCCTCCAGAGCCGCGACGGTGCGTTCGGGCAGCAGGTCCAGCGAACCCATGGGCTGCACCCGCCAGCGACCGGTGGCCGCCAGGTCGCGCACCGAGTCCTCGATGATCGCCAGCAGCGCGCCCAGCTCGTCGCGGTCGCGGGCCAGGTTGTCGGTCGACAGCATCCACAAGGTGACGACCTCGACGCCGATGTCCTCGCTCCAGTCCAGCACCTCGACGATCTTCTGCGCCCCGGCACGGTGCCCCTTGGCCGACGAGACCCCCGAGCTGCGCGCCCATCTGCGGTTGCCGTCGAGGATCACCCCGACGTGGCGCGGTGTGCGGTCCGGCGGCAGGGAGGCAGCCAGGCGGCGTTCGTACAACCCGTACAGCAGATGCGGCATGTGCACGCGGGAGCTCCCTCACACAGTTCGTCACATGCCACGGTACCGAACCCAGGCCACGACGCCGGGCAAACTTGGTCTCAACGGCGCACCATGGTTGAGAACCAACCGATGCTCGACTCTGAACCTACGGTAGCGTAACCTACGCTAAGGTAACTTACCCTGAGCAGGAGGCACGATGTCGACAGCCGACACACCGCACACCGCACACCGCAACGACGGGCTCTCACGGGCTGTCGGCGCAGCGGTGGAAGCTGTGGGCGACCGGGTCGGGCACGTCGCCTCGACGATCAAACCCAAGCTGCGCGGGTGGATCCACGCGGGTATCTCGCCGTTCGTGCTGGCAGCGGGGATCGTGCTGGTCGCGCTGTCACCGTCGGCAGGGGTCCGCTGGGCGAACGTCGTCTTCGCCATCAGCGCGTTCTTGTTGTTCGGCACGTCGGCGGTCTACCACCGCGGCACCTGGTCACCGCGGGTCGCCGGGGTGCTGCGCCGGCTGGACCACACGAACATCTTCCTCATCATCGCCGGGACGTACACCCCGATGACGGTGATCTTGCTGCCCACCAGCACTGCCCGCCTCCTGCTGACCATCGTGTGGTCCGGGGCGCTGGTCGGCCTGCTCCTGCGCATCTTCTGGCTGGGTGCGCCCCGCTGGCTGTACGTGCCGATCTACGTGGCCCTGGGTTGGGTCGCTGTGTTCTACATACCCGCGTTCTACGACAAGGCCGGTATGGGCGTGCTGTGCCTCATCGCCGCCGGTGGCTTGGCGTACACCGTCGGCGCGGTGGTCTACGGGCTCAAACGGCCCAACCCGTCCCCCCGCTGGTTCGGCTTCCACGAGATCTTCCACACGCTGACCGTGGCCGCGTACGTGTGCCACTACGTGGCCGTCTCCATCGTCACCTACCGCTTGCGGTGAGCCTGGACCTACGCCTCCGGCTCACGCCAGGCGGCGTTTGGGCGACTGTCTGGCGGTGAATGCTGGGTCGGTCATGACGACGGCGCCGAGGACCTCGTCGATACGGTCCATGAGCTCGCCTGGGATCTGCACCCCGGACGCGGCGACGTTCTCGACCACCTGCTCGGGGCGCGAGGCGCCGATGATCGCTGCGGCGACGTTGTCGTGGGCCAGCACCCACGCGACAGCGAGCTGAGCCATGGTCACGTCCAGCTCGTCGGCGACAGGCCGTAGGCCTGCGACGGCGGTGAGGACCTCGTCGGCCAGCACGGACGACATGAACGACAACCCCGCTGGGTCGGTGGCCCGCGACCCGGTCGGAGGCGACGAACCTGGGGTGTACTTGCCGGTGAGCACACCCTGGGCCAACGGGGAGAACACGACCTGCGAGATCCCCAGCTCGCGTGAGGCCGGGACGACCTCGGCCTCGATCGCCCGCTGGACCATGGAGTACTGCGGCTGGTTGGACACCAGCATCACACCCATCTCGCGCGCCAGCGCTGATGCGGCACGCAGCTGGTCGGCAGTCCACTCGCTGACGCCGATGTACAGGGCCTTGCCAGAGCGCACGACGTCGGCGAACGCCCCCATGGTCTCTTCCAGGGGTGTGGCGAAGTCGTACCGGTGTGCCTGGTACAGGTCCACGTAGTCGGTGTCCAGGCGCTGCAACGACCCGTCGATCGACTCGCGGATGTGCTTGCGCGACAGCCCGGTCGAGTTCGGGCCCTTGTGCCCCGTGGGGAAGTACACCTTGGTGAAGATCTCCAACGACTCACGGGGCACACCCGCCAGGGCCTTGCCCAGCACCGTCTCAGCAGCCCCGTCGGCGTAGATGTCAGCGGTGTCGAACGTCGTCACCCCCGCTTCGAGCGCCGCCTGCACGCATGCCACAGCCGTGCCGTCGTCGACCTGGCTGCCGTGCGTCAACCAGTTACCGTAGGCAATCTCAGAGATCTTCAGGCCCGACCGGCCCAGGTGTCGAAACCGCATGTATCTATCCTCCCCTCTTTTGTCCCCGAGGCGAGCCAGGCCTCCGCCAGCACCACAGCCGAGCGGTCCCTCCTTGCACAAACGGGTGCACAGTGCGCTGCTCCTCAGGGGTTGACGAAAGCGCCGGTCAGGGACAGCACGACGGGGACGATGCCGAGGAGGACGAAGGAAGGCAGGAGGCACAGGCCAAGCGGCAGGACGAGGCGGACCCCCAACCGGGCGGCGGCGACGCGGGTGAGGTCGCGGCGGTCACGGACCAGACGGTCACAGGCTTGACGCAGCAGCGGACCAGGAGCGGCGCCGGAGGTCCAGGAGGCACCGAGGGGTTCGAGCTGGTCACACAGGCTGGCGGGGGCGGCGGCGACTGCTTCGGACCAGGAGGCGCCGAGGGTGAGGCGTCCGCCGACGGTGGCCAAGGCGTCTCCGACCGCCCCGCCGACAGATGCCCCGACGGCTTGCAGGGCCCGTGGGACGGGTGCGCCAGCGCCGATCGCTGCGTCGAGGAGAGCCAGCAGGAGGACCGCGTCGGGGGCGGCGGGGGTTGGCGGGGTGTCGGCAGGCGCGGGGGTGGTGCGGCGTACCGTCCACGGCGCGAAGGCCACGGCGAGCAGGAGCGCGGCGAGGACCGTCATCGTTGCCACCTGCGGGCCCGGTCGACCAGGGCCCGTGACCACACGCGCCCGGCGACGAACAGCACAGCCCCGCCGACGCCTGCGGCTGTGCCCAGAGCGCCGTCGGTCAGCACGCGCACCGGGTCGGCTCCCACGAACACGCCCAGGAGCAGGCCGAACACTGGAAGCCAACCGACGAGGCTGGCACTGGCGCGCGGACCTGCCAGCGCCGCCCCGAGCTCGGCCTCAGCCTCGGCGTCGGCGGCCAGGGCTTGTGCGACCGTGTCGAGCACGGGGGCCAGCGGCGCGCCCAGCTCGGTGGCCATACGGTCGGCGCAGACCACTGCTTGGGCCCGGCCTGCACCACCGGACGGCTGCGTGGTGCGCCACGGTCGTGCGGACGCCGGTGCGCCCACCGTGCACAGCTGTCGCAGGTCAGGTCCTTCGTCACCCACCGGGACGCCCAGGACCTGCGACCACGCCTCCCCCACCCTGACCCCCGCACGCAGGCGGGCAGCGACCCCTGCGACGACGGCTGCCAGGTCGGGTGGTGGACCGGTCACGCGTGCGGACCGTTGTGCCCGGCCCAGGGTGCGCCACGGCCCGACCAGGACCGCGGCTGCGGCGGCCATCAGCACAGCGGTGAGCATGGTCATAGCGCACCGTCCACCAGGTGCAGCCTCGTACCCGCCTTGAGTGCCAGACGGTTCCAGGCCGGACCGCGGACCACCGTTCCCGTCGGGTCGACCTCCACGGCGACGTCGACTGCGAGGGCGCCATCGGCGGCACGTCCCACGGCACCGACCTGCGCCACGTACCGGTGTCCGCCAGCACGGCGCAGGTGCACCACAGCGTCCACCGCACTGGCAGCCTGCGCCGCGACCGTTGCCCGGTCCATCCCCGCCAGAGCGCCCAGGGCCTCCAGACGGGCAGGCACGTCGGCGGCGGCGTTGGCGTGCAGGGTCGCGCACCCGCCTTCGTGCCCGGTGTTCAAAGCGGCGAGCACCTCACGCACCTCTGATCCACGGCACTCGCCCAGGACGAGCCGGTCAGGGCGCATCCGCAACGCATGACGCACCAACGCTTCCAGCCCGACCGTCCCCGCGCCTTCGACGTTGGCGGTCCGGGTCGCCAGGTTCACCACGTGCGGGTGCGCGACGCTCAGCTCACGGGCCTCCTCGACCACGACGATGCGCTGGTCAGGAGGCACCTCACCGAGCAGCGCCGCCAGCAAGGTTGTCTTGCCCACCCCTGTGGGGCCTGTGACCAGCAGGTTCGCCCGACGCTCCACGAGCGCACCCAGCACCGGGACCAACGCGGGGGCGACAGTCCCGGCCTGCACCAGCTCGTCCAGGGTGAAAGGCCGGGCGCGCGGGACCCTCAGCGACAGCACCGTGCACTCCCCGGCCAGCGGCGGCAGCAAGGCGTGCAGGCGCGTCCCGTCAGGCAGCCGGCCATCCACGGCTGGGCACGCGTCGTCCAGGCGTTGGCCTGCCACCGCCGCCAGCCGCACCGCCAGCGCCCGGACCCCGGCGCAGTCGGCCAGGTCCACCGGCACGCGCACCAGGCTCCCAGCCCGTTCGACCCACACGTCGTGCGGACCGTTGACCAGCACGTCGCAGACCTGCGGGTCGTCGAGGAAAGGCTGCAACGGCCCCGCCCCCACCACTTCGTCGCACACCGCCCGGACGGTCGCGGCCAGCGCCCGCGGCCCCAACAACCGTGCCGTCCCGGCGAGCGCAGCGACGACCTCGTCGGCGACGAGCGCTGGGTCCGTTCGTCCTCCCAGCCGGGCCCGTACCTGGGTGACCAGCCCCGGATCTGGTACGGGCCTCGGCTGGGAAGTTGGTGGCAACGCAGTGAGCATGTACCCACCGTGCACGATCTGGCCCCCAGCCTGTGACCCCAGTTACTCGACCCCCTCGCCACCGTCGGCTGTGGACGGTTCGCAGGTGCGCCGTCCCGCGCCGGCCGACACGCCGACCCGTCCGGAAGGTCAGGAGGCAGGGCTGGTGAAGTTGCGGCGCAGCTCGTGGGTGTAGGTGCGGCCGTAGGCGAGGCCGTGCTCGATGAGGAAATCGGTGTAGCGCCGCTTGCCGGCGGGTGGGCCGTCGCAGGAGGCAAGGCCGTCCATGAGGGCGTCGAGCTCGGCGCGGGTCACGGTGACGTCGCCGGTGATCCGGGCGACGACCCGGGTCGCCGGTAGCACCAGCGCGCGCGGGGCATCGACGACCCGGGCCCGCGCACCGGTGGCCTTGCCGATGAGGCGTACCAGGTCACCGAAGGCGAAGGTCTCGGGGCCGCCCGCGTTGCGTTCGACGTTGTCGTCCCCGGCGGCCAGAGCCGCCATCAGCTCGGCGAGGTCGTCCACGTGGGTGGGGCGTATCGGGTAGCGGCCGTCACCGGGCACCGTGAAGACGGGGAAGTGCCGCAGCAGCCAGGCCACGTTGTTGAGCAGCACTTCGGCCCCGCCGAACAGGACCGAGGGTCGCAGGATCGCGTAGCTCATCCCCGAGGCGCGCACCAGATCTTCGACGATCGCCTTGCCGCGCTGGTAGGTGTAGGGCGAGTCGGGGTCGGGGTTCATGATGGAGATGTGCACCATGCGGCGTACGCCGGCTCGCGCGGCTGCGGTGATGAGCGCCCGGCTGTGGGCCACGGCAAGGTCGTGGCTGGCGCCCCGGCGGGCGAAGCGCACCCAGTAGGTGTTGTAGAAGGTGTCGATGCCGTCGAACGCCGCGGTCAGGCGCTCGGGGTCGTCGAAGGTGAAGGGGAGGGCGTCGATCGGTGGGGTGACCGTGGCTGGGTCGCGCGTCAGGGTGCGGACCTGGCGTCCCCGCTCGATGAGCACATGGGCAAGGTGCCTGCCGGTGTAGCCGTTGGTGCCGGTGATGAGGGCGGTGGTCATGGCCGCGACAGTACCATACAGTCGTATGAATGAGTGCCTGCCCTCTGGTCGCCCCCTCCCCTCGTGGCTCTCCAGGGTTACGGTGACCCGGTGACGCCGAACCGACCAATGCCGGGCCCCGACCCTGGGCCGGACCCGGTCTCCGGCGCGACCACCCGCGAACGGCTCCTGGAGGCCACCGTCGCCTCCTTACGGGTGCACGGGACGGCCGGGCTCACCTCACGCGAGATCACCCGGGCGGCCGGGGCGAACCTGCAGGCGATCACCTACCACTTCGGCTCCAAGGACGCCCTCGTCGCCGAGGCGCTCACCGGGATGCTCCGCGAACGGCTGGTCCCCGTACGGGCCGACCTGGACTCCGGTGACGACCCGGTCGAACGGCTGCTGGCCGCCCTGGGCACGATCATCGGCTCGTTCAGCGCCGCCCGGGCCGACCTGGCCGCCTACGCCGACGCGATGGCCGCCGCCGCCGCCAACCCACCGCTGGCCGCCGCCCTGACCGACCTGCACACCGAGCTGGTCGACTACATCGCCACGCTCATCGTCGACCTGCAGCGCGAGGGGTACATCCAACGGTGGGTGGACCCGCCCGCGATGGCCGCGCTGCTGGTCGCCATCGGCGACGGCCTGGCGATGCACGCCCGCTACGGCGAGCCCGACGTCGACGGCGTGCTCGACCAGGCCGCCCAGCTCTTGCTCGCCGCCCGCGAACCGAGCAAGCGCCTGGCCCCCGCGGCCACCCGCCTGCTGCTGCGCCGCCTGCACTCGTCAGCGCGCGGCTGAGGTGCTCCCACAGTGTGGCCGCCAACCCCCCAACCCCCGGTTTGCGGGTACGCGACGACCCCCCGCGCACCCGCCAGAGCCCGCCTACCCTTGCTGCCTTCCGGCCCTGGGGGAGTTCGGTGGGGTGACGCCGCACGAGGGGTCTGGCTCCAGCCTACCGTAGGGCACCGGCCCGGCGAACCTGGTCACCACCTGCCACGACCATAACGTCCCCCTTTGTCCTGTCGGGTCTGCCAAGATGACGCCTATGAGCGCACCACAACCGGGCACGTTCTTCACCGAGGTTGGCGGGGGGCTTGCTGCGCTGCGGCGCGGGTTCTCTCTGTGGCGGCACAGCCCCCGGCTCATGCTCCTGGGAGCCGCGCCGGCACTCGTCGTCGGGACGGTGTTCCTCGCGGTGTTCGTCGTGGTCATGGTGGCGACACCAGCGCTGGTCGACTGGGCGACGCCCTTCGCCGACGGCTGGCCGTCCCTGGTGCGCGGGGCGGCCCGGATCGCCTTGTGGGCGGCGGTCGTCCTGCTCGTGGGCTGGGCCCTGACTTCCTGGTACGCCGCGACCACCCTGTTCGTCGGTGAGCCGTTCTTCGACAAGATCGCCGAGCAGGTCGAACGCCTCCTCGGCAACCCCCCGCCCCCGGCACAAGGCCCGGGCACCGGACTGGCGATCCAAGCGTCGACCAGCCTGCGCATGGCAGTCCAGGGCGTGGCACTGTCGGTGTGCCTGTTCTTCATCGGGTTGATCCCGGTGGTCGGGACGGTCGCAGCGTTCGTCGTCGCGGTGGTGGTCGGTGGACGCCTGCTGTCCAACGGGCTCACCTCCCGCGCCCTGGAGGCCCGCGGCTTCAGCCAGCCCGAACGCCGACACCTGGTCAAAGCCCGACGGGTACGCGCCAGCACTTTCGGCTCCGTCGCCTACCTGCTCTTCCTCGTGCCGGTCGTGTCGATCGCCGCCATGCCCGCCGTCGTCGCCGGCGCAACCGTCCTGGCCCGCGACCTGCTCCCCGACCGGACCCTCCAACCACCAGCCGACTCGGAGTACGCCCCAGCTTCGGGTACCATCGTCGCGCCCGGAGGATTCGCCTAGTGGCCTATGGCGCACGCTTGGAAAGCGTGTTGGGATAACACCCTCGGGGGTTCGAATCCCCCATCCTCCGCCAAGCGGACAACGTTCGAACCCCGGTCGCCCTCATGGCGGCCGGGGTTCTTCACGTCTCTGACCAGGCTCGATGCTCCAGGGGTGTCGTCAGCCGCACCTGAACCGTCAGCACTAGCCTCGACACCCACAGCACCGTCCAGGCCAGCACTAGCGTCCCTGTCAGCCTCACCAGCCCAACCCCGCCGAACTTCACCCGCAGCCTCACAAGCCGCCGCCACGACCTCTGTGTGCTCGCTCTCAGCCGTCACGATCCCAGCACCACCATCAGAGTCGTCCTCTTCGTAAACCTCGATCCGCCCGCCATACAACGCCCCGATCACCAGCCGCTTGCCGGTGTCGTCCGCCAGGTCGTAGAGCCGCACCGGCTTGGACAACACAGCCCGGATCGTGCTGAGCCGCGCCCTCGCACTCTCACCACTGGCTCGCGCACCCTCAACGATTCGCTCGGCCTCGGCAATCTCACCGGAAATCTCGGCTTGCTTGGCCTTCAACTGATCAATCGTCAAGGCATCAGCCAAGTACGCATCGACCAGCCGATCCCGCTTCTTCGTCAGCGACGACAATCGGCGTTCAGCCTGAGTCGCTAACTCGCGACCGTCAGTCGTCTGGCGCTCGACTTCCTCAACCGCCGCCTCATACATGCCGTCCAACTCTTCGGCCGAAATCGTGGCTTGTGTGATCAGATCACGCACCGCAGACTCAACCACGCTGACCAGCACATACGGGAAATCGCAGTCCGTCCGGCGCTTGTTGCGGCCCAGACAGTAGAAATAATCGTAGAGTTCACCCGACTTGCCACGCGATTCGCTCTGACCCAGCCTCGAACCGCAGCGTCCGCAGTAGATAATTCCGCGCAGATGATGTGTCCGCTTCCACGACCGATCACCGCTGGCACGCCGATCAACCAACAACTGATCAATCCGCGCGAAGGTTTCGGCATCGACCAGCGGCGGGTGCTGGGCGGGATACTCGACGCCTTCATATGACACAACGCCCTTGTAGTAGGGGTTGGTCAACGTGCGATGCACCTGCGCCCGCGACAGGGGTTTGGCGCCGTAGCGCACGCTCTGCTTGGTGCGTAGACCTCTAGCCGCCAACTGCTCAGTCAGCCGCGACAGCGAAACATCGCCCTTGGAAAACTCATCGAACGCCCACACCACATGTGGTGCCCGTTCTTCGTCCACGACCACTGTGCGCGCCTCGTGCCCATCGATCAGGCGCGTGACGTTCAGATAGCCGATCGGCGCCTTGCCGATGGTGCCGCCGCGCTTGGCCTTCTCGCGCATACCTTTCTTGGCCTCAAGGCTGAGGTTGGCCGAGTAGAACTCTGCCACCGACGACATGACGCCGTGGATCAACTGACCGGTTGGCGTCTCGTCGATGTTCTCCTTGACCGACACCAGCCGCGCACCAGCCCGCGTCACCGCTAGCCCGATGGCCACATCGTCGGCGCGGTTACGAACCAGCCGGTCGATCGAGTGGACGATGACGTAATCCACACGCGGCACCAGTTGGCCCGTCTCTGGGTTGATCTGGCCGATCAGGGACAGGTGGCGCAACATGGCTTGCAGTTCAGTGCGATCCGCTGACTTGGCCGATTCGCCCTTCTCGACGAACTCGGCTACGACTTCGGCGTTCAGGCTGTCGGCGCGGCGCTGGCAGTCGGTGCGCTGGGCTGGGATTGAGTAGCCTTCGGCTTCGCCGCCTTTGCGGGCTTGGCGGGGGGTGGAGACACGCAGGTACAACACGGCTGCGTAGGGGAAGGAAGTTGAGTCGGTGCCACCGGCCAACTCGGCATCAGGCTTGGCAACCGAGGGTTCACGTTGGGTTCGACGGCGGGTGGTCATGGGCTTCGCTCCTTCCTGCTTTATGCGCGCATCTGTACCCATTTTAGCAGATCAGGGGGCGGAAGGCGAGGACGCGAGAAGTTGTGTTCCGCCTTACAATTTAAACACAGCCACCGCTGACACTTCCCCGAGGTTCTTATTGTCCACCAACGACACTGCATATCGTCCATTATCTCGCTGTCTATCAAGCCGTTCCCGTATGTCGCCAGAAATTGCGGTCAGATGATACTTCTCCGCGAATCTGCGATGGGCAACAGCGTCTACGTTCTCATAGCTGAACACTGCCTGGACGCTTTGCACATCATTTTCTTCCGCCTTCTCGGTGATATATGCGATAAGATTGGCGATCGGCACTGAAACTTGAGAGCTAACAGATTTACCAATATCCACAGGGAAAGAATCGTATTCTTCGCCTCGAACTATCTGAACAGCATACTTTTCCCAGTCCACACCAAATGCAGTATATCCACAATCCTCTCCATCGGAGTTGGATAAGATAAATTCCACCAGACTAATTGCCTTAGTCCTGATGCCCTCTGCTACCATATTTACAATTCGCTCTCCACCACGTGAAGCGATGCAGAATTCTTGAGCGATGCGTTGAAGTGTCTTCAATCTCGTCAGAACAACGACATTTGCATCAACATCAATTTCCACGTCACTCACCTCAATCACCGCCTATTTGTTTCCGCCGAAGAGTCTAGGAAGTTGTGGGCGCGCTCATTACTATTGGCCCAATTGCCTAGCCAGTTACCAATTTGCAGTTCCGACCACAACCCGTCCCGAGAAACCCTGCGCTGCTCTATGAACTCTCGTGGGCCCAGGCTTGCAGACAGCTTCATGCTGTTAAAGAGATTGTGCGCCCGCATGATGTCCACTGCCGCGCGATACTCTGCGATCGTCCTTAACGGAAGACGATTCACCATCTGCCTGCAAAAAGTCTCTGACACATCTCCCACCCCCCGAAGAAGACCCCATACCATATAGGCCAACTCCTCTTCTGTCGGACGCCATGTAAAGAAATCCATTCGTCCGGGTCTGGCGAGAGGACGATGTAGATCTGTAAAATCGTTTCCTGTTATGAACACTGGAAAACGCGCATCGGTGCCGACCTCGCCCAACCCTATGTCGTCGGCGAGATTCATCATATAGGCTGATAAGAGTTGAGAATTTATCGTGTATCGAGTTGCTTCTTTTTCGCTTGCGGCGCCCAGGTCAAAGTCTTCGATCAAGATCGCAGGGTATGTTCGACCCGGGACGGAATAACTCTCACGTGCCCTGATGTAAGCTTTTTGAACTGCCTTTTTTGAATCGCCTTCGTATCGACCTGAAAGAGACGACCCAGAAACATGGAGAACCAGGAAGCCACTTTCCTCCAGGGCACGTTTGGTCTGAAATGACTTTCCGTCGCCCGGGCTGCCCTGTATCGCAAGGATCAGCGGGTAAGTTGGATAGACCGACGCTGCGTATGCATGCCGGATTATTCTCTCTAAGAACCGGACAGGGATATTAGTCTGCTCCGGAGAGACGTCCGGCGCGTCTACGTGACTCCATCTAGCCATTTTTACCTACTTCCCGGTCGGTCATGTGGAATTTGTCGCTTGGGTGCAAGTCTAGTTGCATGTCAGACAAAAACTGTGATAGTAACTCGTCTCCGACGAGACCTCTGTATTTTCGCTCGACAGGAACTACTGGAGGATCGGGCCTCTCTTCTTCTGATGGTAAGTCGTCAGCGACGAAAGTATGGGCGCTGCCGTCCAGTAGAGTTGCATGTGAGGGGAAAGCCGGAGTGGCGTCAAGATCTATCTGAATACCATCGGTCGACATACCATCGGTCGACGGTTTTTGGCGGCTGGGCAAAAACACTCTCACGATTATTTTTATGGCATCTCGTTTTTTATAGGTGATGACAGCGACGGTGATAGCCGCCGCCGCTGAGATGACGGCTATCCAGACCTGTTCGCTGAACATCGAACTTCACCTCCAGATTTCACCCTCTGCGATGCCGGGACTGGCTCACAGTGGTCACTCTATCGTGTGTGACCACTGTCGTCAACAGCCTGGCGCTCGGCTACCTCTGCGCTGGTCAACGCCCTGTTTCCATTGACAATTGTGTTCAACTATGATATCTTATGCATGTCGTTTTGATGCCGACCGGTTGGTGCAACTCAATTGCATCAACCGGTCGTCACCAACGGCGATCCCGCGTCCGCTCCCGGTTGGAGCGTCGATATTGGAGGTCGCCATGCCCACGACCGAACAGGGTGTCCAGAAGGCTCTTCGACGGCTGGCAAGTCTGGCAGTTGAAGTTTCCGTGCTGGCAGCGCTCAGTGTCCCATGCGCTATGATCCACTCCATGTGGCCAGTATATTTCGTGCTGGCATACGGAGCGACGATCTGCGGGCGCATGTTCTACAACGTCACACGAGTGTCAGTGGCGCTCGATGAAACATCACGTGAGAACAGCAGCCAATGACGCCCCCCCCCCCCCCCCCCGCGATTT
>WRET01000004.1 GCA_009779195.1 Micrococcales bacterium | reverse complement strand
TTGGCGCGGGCGCGGCGCAGGGCCGCAGCCAGGGCGAGCCCGGGATCGGGGCCGTCAGGTCCCCAGCCTTGTGCCATGGCGGCAGCGACCTCGTCGGCCGACAGCAGGTCGACGAGGTCGGCCGGCAGCAGACCAGCGGCGACGGCTGTCTTGCGCATCCCGTCGGGTGCCGGTGGTGGGCGGTAGTCCCAGCCGTCCATGCCGACGGCCTCGGGCAGGACGTCGAGCACCGCCAGCGCGACCCACATCTGTGCGGCCTCGGCGTCAGTGAGGACAGTCGCGGCCAGAGCGGTGGCGATGTCGTACACCTCGGACCCGCGGCGCGGACCTATGCAGAGCACGAGGACCGACGCGCCAGGTTCGTCCACGTGGTAGACGACACGATGGGTGCCACCCAGGACCGCCACAGTGTTGCAGCCGACCAGAGCACGGCTGCCGCGCCGGGCGCTGAGCGTATGCTTTCCGCCCGGGTCGGCGCACAGGGCGACAACGGCGACCAGCACCTGTTCGCGTTCGACAGAGCTGAGGTCTTCGAGCTGGTCGACGAACGCGTCAGAAAAGACGATCTCCGCCTGGTCGTGTGGGAACCTTCCCCCTGGCCGCACCCGTGCCCCCTCGTGGGTCTACTCGCCGGCCAGCTCGGCTGCCCGGGCACGCACCTGGGCCTCGTCGAGACCTAACCGTGCGCACAGCTGCTCCAGACTCGTCGTCACTGTCCGGCCCGCGGCGACCTGGGCATAGGCATCGACCACGGTCCGGGCGGCGTCGCGGACCTGGCGCATGTCCTCGTCGATCCGCTCGGCAGAGTCGACGACGGCAGTAGGCCGACCAGTGTTGGTCAGCACAACCCTGCGCTGCTCCGCGGTCGTCGCCAATGCCGACACCCCACGGCGCGCAGCCGTCGAGATCGGCATCCGCAGCGGTTCGCCCATCTCCCGATCGTACCAGATCTGTGCACTGTTGCAGATCCCGCTGACCAACTCTTCCCAGCAGGGTTGAGGGTGGTCGAACAGGTCCGCGTGGTGCACCAACACGACATCAACGACGGCCTCGGGTCGATGTGGCCCTCCTTGTCTTCTCGTGCTTGCTGGGCCAACCGGTTGCTGCCGATACCCGCGCGCTAGGTCACCCGGTGGCGCGAGGGGGCCGACGCGGCGGGTCTTGGCGCGGGGCATCCACGCGTCGCAGCGGGGTCCGGCGCGACGGGGCACCACGAGGCGGGCCGAGTCGAACCCCGGCGCAGGGCCGCAGCCAGGGCGAGCTCGGGATCGGGGCCGTCAGGTCCCCACCTTGGGGACCGAGTGTCAGTGCGTGGGGTCCTCGGTATCGGCGGCGACGGCGTGCAGGTCGTCAGGGCTGACGAACCGTGACAAGAACTCGGCGAGGGTGCCTTCGGGCTGCACGATGGTCAAGAAGGTCTCGTGGTCGGTGCTGAAGACGCGGGGGTTGGCGGGGTTGGGGTCGCACACGGCGACGACGTAGTTGTTGGGGTAGCCGTCGCAGTGGGCGAGCATGATGAGCTCGAGCGGTTCTGGCCCCTCGACAGGAAGGCCGAACGCCACACGCACCAAGGCCTCTTCGCTGACGAAACCTTCGGGAGGGCGGAAGGTCTTGCTGCTCGAGTGGTACTTGTGAAAACGACCAGCCAGCTCGCCGAAAGTCCGGCTACCCGGGGTGAACGGGGCGAACACCCATGGACCATAGGTGACCGGGGGGAACTCTTCCTGGGTAGCAGCGACCAGGACGTCCAGGTTGACCAACCCGCCGACGACCTCGGAGGGCTCGTCGTCACGTGTGCTCAGGTCCGAACCCCACAACGGTTCTAACGGGCAGTCGACCCCCCACAGCGGTCTGTGCAGCGGGCCGGGGAACGACACCGCCAACAGGTCGCCGACCAACGGGCCACCGTGGGCCCCGCCGTAGGGGTCGTCCCAGGCACTGCGGTCCCCTTCGCCGGGCGGGGGGACGAACGGGGGAACACGCCCAGGGACGTACGAGCCGCCCAAGCGGGCCACCTGCTCGAGGACCAGTGGATCCACGGTCACCTCCACTCGTCGGTGAGCACATGCGAAGCAGCCTCGTCCGCCCCGTCGCGGTGGCGCCAACTCTCGCACCTCGGCGACGAAGCGGTCGCCATCCTCGGCTGGATTGTCGCCGAGATACCGAACAGTACCGAGCTGCCAACGCGCCAAGAGGCCAGATGCAGGGCGAGATTCTTCTCGGCTACCGTGCGCCGTCGGGGTCGACGAGGTCCGTCCGGCTCACCGGGGTGGTCGCGGAACACTCCCGGCACGGCCAGAGGTACGGTGGGCACCCCGGTTGTCCCGGTTTGTGCATCAGCGAGCCCTGAAGGAGCCCGGCATGACAAAGCCCGCCTTGTGGCCTCTGGTGGTCGCTCTCGCTGGCTCGTTGCTCGTCGTCAGCTGCACGCCCGGAGGCACCCAGGATGCCTCCACGAGCGCTCCCGTGATCGTCGCGGGCGGGTCCGTCGTCGTTGAGTCGGTCCCCCTCCCGGACTCGGCGGGCTACCAGCGCGTGTACTCAGGCGGCGACCCAGCCGGGGCGGTCCTGTACTCCTCAGTGACCGGGTTCCTCGGGCTCCGGGAGGGTTCTGGCCTGGAGATACACTTCTACAAGCAGGATGGGGTTGGGTTCGTGGAGACCACGATCATCCCGAGCGCCCAGGAGGCGGCGATGGCCGCCCTGCGGTGCGACGGTGCCACCCCCGAGTGCCTGCCCGGCGGCGATGGCGAGCACTACCTCGAAGGTGCGATCGTCGCCATCGAACCGTCCACAGGCAGGATCCTGGCTCTGGTGTCCACCCCCGGGTTCGACCCGAACCCGCTGGCCAGCCATGACGTCGACGCGGCTGTCGCGGCACACACGACGCTGACCGGAGCCCCGGGCAACCCGTTGCGGAACAAGGCGTACGCCGAGCGGTACTACCCAGGGTCGACGTTCACCGTCATCACCGCTGCAGCGGCGTTGGAGTCTGGGGAGTACTCGCCTGAGACGCTGCTGTACGGCCCGCAGGTGCTGGACCTGCCGCAGACCGTGGCGACAATGAAGAACCCCAGCGGGGCGGCGTGCGACCCGACGTCAGACCAGATCTCCTTGGCGGACTCCCTGAAGATCTCGTGCACCACCGCGTTCGCCCAGCTCGGCATGGACCTGGGCGAGGATGCTGTGCGCCACCAGGCCGAGGCGTTCGGATTCGACCAGCAGGTGCACATCCCCATGCCTGCGCTGGACAGCACTTTCCCCCCAGTGCCCCGCGCCGCTGCGATGGCCCATTTCGCGACCGGGCAAGGTGTCCAGGCCACCCCGCTGCAGATGGCGATGGTCTCAGCGGCGATCGCCAACGACGGTGTCATGATGCGCCCGTACCTCGCCGAGACGGTCCGAGGGCCAGACCAGTCGGTGATCACCACGACCAGGTCCGACAGGTTCGGCCAGCCGGTCTCGGAAGGCACTGCCCGCCAGCTCACGCAGATGATGGAGGCGACCGCGAGCAGCGGCGGTACGGCGCAGGCCGACGCAGTGCCCCTGGCTGCCATCACCGGTATTGTCACTTACGGGAACAGGTCCCCCTACATGTGGTTCACCGGGTTTGCCCCGGCCAACAACCCGCAGGTGGCAGTGGTGGTGTTCGTCAAGAACGGCGACGACCTAGAGGACCCGACGAGCGAGAACCTCGAGCCGATGGCAAGGCTCGTGATCGATGCCGTCCTGAACCGCTGACCGTGGCCGGGCTGTCCGGGGGGTGACGCCTAGCTAGTGTCCAGTGCCGTGGACGTTGATGGTGACGACTTCGCTGTTGCTGCCGATGCGCAGGGGGATTCCCCAGGTGCCGGCGCCGGAAGTGACGATGACTTGGGGGGCCCGGGTCCGGTGGCCATAGTCGATGGGGTAGGAAAGCATCGTCATGATGTTCACAGGGAAAAACTGGCCGCGGTGGGTGTGGCCGCACACGATGAGGTCGACGCTCGTGTCGTAGTCGGTGATGTTCGACGGGTTGTGGTCCATGACGACGACGGGCAGGGCGGGGTCGAGGCCAGCGAGGACTGTGCTCGTGGGTTTGCGGTCGGGGGCGTCAGCCCAGGACCTGTCAGCCCGGCCGACGAGGACGAGACGGTCGTCGATGACGACGTGCTCTTCGGTGAGCAGGACCACACCGGCTTTGTCGAGCAGGCCGATCATCTTGTCGAGTGTCGGCCCGGCGTCATGGTTGCCCAGGCTCGCGTACGTGCCGTACGTCGAGTTGATAGAGGCGAACAGCTCGATCGCACGGCCGGGGTCTTTGATGTCGTTGTAGGAATCGTTGAACGTGTCACCGACGATGCAGACCAGGTCGGGTTTGGCGGCATTGACCTCGGTGACGACACGGGCCAGGTTCGCTTCTGAGCCCGCGGCGCCCAGGTGCAGGTCGCTGATCATAACGATCCGCATTCCAGCAAATTCTGCGTCGTCGATGGTCACGTCGTAGGCGACGTGGTGGACCTGGTGCACGTTGTACAGGCCATATCCGACCAGGCTCAGCGCCGTCACCGCTGCGACCAGCCCTGACGCGAGACGCACAGCGGCCGGGACGGGTTTGGGGACGAGCCGAACCAGCCGTCCGACCAGCACGACCAGGTCCACCACGACGATCATCATGAGCAGGTACAAGAAAAGGCCTGTCCCGACGCCGCCTATCCACCCGAGCGTGGCGCGCAACGGCAGGAAGCTGACGATCATGATGACCGCGACACATGCGTACGCCACCACGAAGACCTTCAGCCTCAGCTTCGAGAACACCAGGCGGAGCCACTGGTACACCCTCGCTGCGACATAGACGTTCACACCGACGACTATCCACAGCGCCACCATCGCACTGAAAAGCATAGCCGGAATCCACATGATTCTCATCATCAATAAGCCCATCCGAACGACGACCAGTCCGGGTCGCGACGTTCCAAGAAGGCGTCACGGCCTTCGACGGCTTCGTCTGTGGTGTACGCCAGGCGCGTCGCCTCCCCGGCGAACACCTGCAGGCCAGCAATACCGTCGTCAGCGGCGTTGAGGGCGAACTTCAGCATCCGGACCGCTTGCGGTGATTTGGTGGCGATGATGCGCGCGTATTCGCACCCGGCCGCCTCCAGGTCGTCGTGGTCGACAACGTCGTTGACCGCACCCCAGGCGTACGCCTGCTCGGCAGAATACTCGCGGGCGAGGAAGAAGATCTCCCGTGCGCGTTTTTGCCCGACCTGCCGGGCGAGCAGCGCAGAGCCGTACCCGGCGTCGAACGACCCGACGTTCGCGTCGGTCTGCATGAACCGGGCGTGCTGGCGCGAGGCGATCGTCAGGTCGGCCACGACGTGCAACGAGTGCCCTCCCCCGGCCGCCCACCCGTTGACCAGGGCGACGACGACTTTCGGCATGGTCCGCACCAGACGTTGGACCTCCAAGATGTGCAGGCGCCCGGCGCGCCCGGCGTCTACGTGCCCGTCGTCGTCACCGTACTTGTAACCGTCGCGTCCGCGGATGCGCTGGTCCCCGCCTGAGCAGAACGCCCACCCACCGTCCTTGGGCGACGGCCCGTTGCCGGTGAGCAGCACCGTTCCCACCGCGGTGGTCTGCCGGGCGTGGTCGAGCACCCGGTACAGCTCGTCAACCGTGTGCGGGCGGAACGCGTTACGCACCAGCGGCCGGTCGAACGCCACCCGCACGACCGGCAGGTCCTGCCCGTCGGCGCACCCCCGGTGGTAAGTGGTGTCGGTGAGGTCGTCGAACCCGTCCACCTCCCGCCACCGCGCTGGGTCGAACGTGGCAGACACACCGTCGAGAGCCGTCACGCCCACACTGTACCCACCTGGGTGCAGGCGGTGGTCGCAGTGGTCATCCTCCCGGCCGCAGGCCCACGGGCAATGACCTCGTCAGGTCGAGCCGTCGGCCCGCTCTGGTCGACGACCACCCCGCCCTGGCCCGCCCCCACCTGGCACAACCGTCAAGACCGCACCGCAGCAGTGGCCGGGCCATGGCACGGTACTCCGCCAACTCGTGGCACACCTCGCTGTCACAGGCGGTGGAAGAGAACGAGGGGGTCGGCGGGGAAAGGGCGGAAACCGTGGTGCTGGTAGAAGGCGGCTGCCTGGTCGTCGATGGCGTCGGCGACCAGGGCTCGCGAGCCGATTCGGTCGCAGACGTCGGTCGCGCGGACGATCGCGTCGTGGAGCATCGACGCACCGAGGCCGTAACCCTGGTAGTCGGTGTGCACAGCGAGGCGTCCGAGCAGAACCACGGGGACCCGCCGTGGGGTGTTGCGGGCAAGAGCGCCACCGCCGATCGTGGCACGCTCGACCGAGTACGACGCCAGGCAGTAGAAACCAGCGAGCAGCGCGGCTTCAGCGTCGAAGACGACGTAGGTGCGGGCTGTGCGTTCTTTCTCAGCGCGCAGGGCGTGGTCGCGCAGCCACGTGTCGAGCGTTGCTTGGCCGCACACGAAACGGGTCAGGTCATCGGTAGGGGCGATCGGCCGTGGCGGGGTGAGCCTCACGTCCTGTCCCACACGGGGATCATCGTGCGCACAGCTGCGAAGGCTTCGTCGTCTGGTGCGTCGAGGGCGGCGACGAACACGTCCCACGACGCGGCGTCGAGGGTCATGGTCTGCGACCTGGCCACCGTCGTCGAAGCCGCCTCGACCAGGTGCGCCACCGCGTACCCGGCAACAGTCGAACCCGTCAGCCGCGCAGCCTGCTCCAGCAGGCGCTTGTGCTCTGGCGACATACGCAGGTCCAGCCGTGCCGTCTTCTCTGCCATACCACGAGGATAGTGCTGTACGGTAAAACGCCGCAAGGGTTGCACATCAGCCGCCAGACCAGCGCTCATGCTGGTCTCCGCGTCACTCACAGGTCGAAGGCGACCAGCTGGCTGGCGGTCGCAACGTAGTACCTGCCCTTGCCGTCGGTGACACCGGTGAGGCGGACCCAGGCGGCGTTCCAGGATGCGACGACGGGGTTGCCGTCGACATTGCAGACGCGGCGGACGTTGCGGAAGACCGTCCCTGCCTCGGGGCTGGTCTGTCGCACGAACTGGGGGCACAGGAACGCACCGTCGGGGTCGAGAGGTTCAGCGTTTCCGGTGGTGACGTCCACCAGGAAGTTGCCGTCGTCAGCCGCAGCCAGGACATAGCCGTCGTCAACGACCGGTGCGTACTGCGTGGGGTTCGTCGGAGTGGCAAGCGTACCTTCCTGCGGGAACCGCCACTTTTGCTCCCCGGTGCGCACGTCGATGCCGACCCAGTAGTTCCCGTTGTCGTCGGTCGTCGGCTCGATGTGCATCGACCCCGGCTGGGTGGTGGTGGTGTACGTCGTGGTTCCGGTGCTGACGCACAAGACCTGGATGCCACCACTGGTCCAGCCCCCCTCGCCTGCAGAACAAGGACGGCCATAGGTTTTCCACACGGTGGTGCCGTCAGGCGCAAAACCTGCGGTCGCGTATTCATGGCTGCGGTCGAACTCAAGATCAAGCGGCACAGCCGACGTGGTCCCGAGCAGCACCTCCCGGTCGCCGTACCATGCCAACAGAACCGACACGTGCCTGACAGAGAACCACGTGGATTCCGTCTCGAACATCTCGGCGTAGGGACGGACCCAGGCGCCAACTCGGCTATCACCTTCATAACTGACGGAGCCGGATTCCAGCGCGATCCCATCTGGATAGTCATAGGTGGAGGGCCACCCGGTGGAGACCAGTGTCATCGACGCGGTGTCCAGCCGCGACCACTCTGAGTACTCCTCGTGCCAGGTGTCGACGCACACGCTCTCGTCGCACTTCTGCAGTCCGTCAGCCCGTCGGCCTCCGGGCATCGCTACCAGCGACTCAGTACCGGTGCGCAGGTCCGCCACGGCCACCGACCACGTTTCCGAGCGGTACACGAGATAACCCACCTTCATGGCTGAGCCGATATCGAAGGCCACGTGCGCTCTGCCGTCGTGGCTCCACAACTGCTTGCCAGAATCGTCCCAGACGACCACCGACGCACCGACCAGCGAGTCTGGGTCGAACACCTCTCCCAGCAGCAGCCCGTCCACCAGCTCGGGCTGCTCAACCGCCTGGGTACGCACCGACCACACCGGGTTTGCCAGCTCGTGTGCACCAGCGGAAACAGACGGTTGGGGATCGCTGCTCTTCGTGCATCCCACCAGGACCAGGCTCGCGAGCAGGCCGACACAAACCAACGTTCTTTTCTTGCGCAGCATCGTTATTCTCCTTGTGCGTTACAGGCGGAAGGCGGCGACCTGCCCGGGTCCGGCGACGATGTACAAGCCGTCATCATCTCGGCCGTCAAAATCCCTGTCACTAAAAAAGGCGGCCCTGACAAAGTACCCCGGCCACGGTGATTCGGTGGGCATCCCGTCGACGTCGCAAACCTCGACCACACTGCGCTCGAACTCCAGCGACACGCTGTCAGCACCGCCGACAACCAGCGACGTGCTGTAGGCACGGTCCCATGGCGACCAGCACAAGAACACTGCGTCGCTGGGGAGGTCGGACACCGCACCGGTCAGGGTGTCCACAACCCGCAGCTGCGCGGACCAGCCCATGACGAGGTACGAGCCGTTGTGGACATACGGGTAGTCCGAGACGAATGAGCTGTCATCGGTCACTGGCTCTGCGCCCTGGGCTGGCAGACGCCACTTCTGCTCCCCCGTCTTCATGTCGATGCCGACTACGTAGCGCTGGTGGTCGGTGTACGTCAGCTTTCTCGACCCATCCCCGGGGAAGGTCACGGTGCCCGTCTCCACGCACACTGTGAGAGCAACGTCCGAATACGACCAGCGCCCGGAGCACGGCATCCCTGGGACCGACGCCACCGTCTCGCCAGTCTCGGCCGACAGCACGACTGTCCGCATCACGGTGGACGCGTCGTACTCCCCGGCGATCTCGGTCGACACCGAGCCAAGACCGACGAGCAGGCCGTCGTGCCGGTCCACCCAGCCGGTGATGCCTTGGGGACTCGACCCGGGCCCGAGCACGTCCTCGTACGGGCGGGTCCACCTGACCTCGTCGAGGTCGTCGGCGTACCCCAGCTGGCCGTCGGCGAAGAAGAGACCAGCGCCCAGCTGTTCAGCACCGTCGGGCACAGGATTGGCCGGTGTCAGGTCGGGAACCGCGACCAGCGCCGCCGACGTCAGATCGAGCTCAATCTCGTGGGCGTCGGCCTCTCCTGCGAACGTGCCGGTCAGGCAAACCCCGCGCCAGGGGTCAGAGTCGCAGCTGTACGGGCGGCTGGTCGCCCACACCGTAGGGCCGTACCGGGTCTCCTTGCCGCTGCGCAGGTCGGCGATCGCCACCAATGTGCCATCGGAGTCCGGATCAGGCACGAGGTAGTCCACGACCTGTGAGCCGTCGAGCTCGGTGATGTCGATTAACGGGGCGTAACCGTAGTCTTTGCCAGATCCGGTGATGTGACCCGGGACAGCATCGTGCCGCCACAGCTCTGCACCGCTCTCGGCGTCCCAGGCGACGACTGCCAGATCCTTGTGGCCGACGAGAGCGTCGGGGTCGGCAGGTTCGCCGTTGGGCACGGCCAGGTAGGCGACCGCAACACCGTCCTTGACGTGCGGCTGGCTCATCGCTTCGACCCGTACGACCCACACGGGTTCGGCGGCGTCACCAAGGGCAACAGTGGCGGTCGGCTCCGGGCTAGCACCACTGGTACAGCCGACCACGAGCAAGGCGGCCGCAACAGGCACGACCAACCGCCACGTTCTTGGGTACGGCATGAAGAACCCTCCTCGAGTCGTACATCTCCCCTGGGGCCGGCACCCACCGGCGCCCCGCAACCACCTTATGGGTGATCTGTCACAAATGTGAGGCATTCGTGAGAACTGCGGACATACCAGGACAGAAGTCACCCGTTCGAGGGATGGGCCTGCGCTACCAGAGTCGTCCAGCACGGGACGAGACAGGCACGCCCCAACTGTGGGCGGGCGGGGTGTGGGACCTTGACGTCCAGGCACGGGTGCGGGGACACACTGGCCGCAGACCCGGGTCACCTCGTGCACCTCGGCACCGGCCGTACGCTGGTTCCTGCGCGACGACGGCCACGACGGCGGCTCCGCGAGCAGAAGACCTGCCTCGAGGCTGGGCTGTCGCACGAACTGAGGGGGCACAGGAACGCACCGTCCTGGGTGCGCTTGTACCCGCCGTCGACGACCAGGCCCAGAGCGACGAGCACGGTCACGATGCAACGCGCAATATACAGTGCCCTACTCGCCGCGGTTCCTCATCACGTGCCTGGTCCTGATCACGTGCCTGGTCCTGGCACGAGGATGGCCTGGATCTCGCCGACGCGTTTTTGGATGGACCGTGACCTTTGCACCGACAGGGTCCCAGACTGGCCTCCCCCGGACCAGGTGATGGTCCAGTACGCGGTGACGGTGACGGTGAACGCCTCGCCGGGCTGCCCGGCGGAGGTGCGCTGGTAGGTGTGCCCGCACGTGGGCGACGGTTGCCCGCCGTACCCGTACCGCCAAGGTGTGCCTGCGGCCCGTGTGCCTGGGCACGTCACGGTCGTCCCGTCACCCATCGACCACACCGTGCGGTCCAGGCGCCCTGTCGCCTCGACGGTCACACCCCCCGCCGACGCCGACCTGGTGATCGGTGCCACGCCCGCCACCCCCGGCGTGGTGGACTCCCCCGGGTCAGCAGCCCACAACCACGCTGGGACACCCACGATCTGCATACCGTCGGGCGGGCTTCCTCCCGTCATCCCGATCTCTGGTGTCCGCAGGGCCATGGCCGCCATCGCCTGCTGGGCCAGCACCGCCGGGTCGACCGCCGCTTCTCCGCCTGGCCCGATCCAGAAGGCCTCACCGCGCATAGAGGTCATCACCATGCCGTTGTCCAGGAAATACTTGCACTGGACGTACTTCCCGTCGGTGTGGCCGTCGATGGGGTTCTCTGGGGACGGAGTCCAGTCTTTCTGCTGGCCAGGAGGAGCGCCGCCTTGTCCAAGGAAGTCCACGTACCAGCAGGCGTGCGAGCACGAGTAAGGCAGGTTTGCCGTGCTGCTGTCCCCAGCCGGTGCCTTGCACCCTCCTGACGTGCCACCGCCAGAGCCCGAACCTCCCGAACCGGGGGTGTCCACGCCGAATTTGGTCTCGTAGCCGGACGGGTCGCCCCCGCTGTCGCCGGGCGGGGTGATCGTGGTGCCCGGAGGAGCGGGGGTCGGGGTCGGGGTGGGGTCATTGGCAGCCCAGGCGGGACCGCCCCACGCGAGCAGTGCCGCGACCAGCACGGCCGGGAGCAACCTGGTTCTCGTCCTGGTGGTCAGCATAGTCTTCCTCCGTCTGTGATGTACCCCGCAATAGCCCACACGTCTTCGTCGGCCCAATGCCACATCGTGATGGTCACGACGAACCGGCCCTTTCTGTCGGGGGGGATGGCGGAGGAACCGTCAGGCAGGAGAACGTCGAGGCTGGTGGTGTCGTTGCATGCCTCGATGGTCAGCTGGTCGTCGTAGAAAAGGTCGTCGACGACGTGGTGGTCGACGACCTTGATGCCGGTCATGGTCGACTCCCCCCTCTGCACGGCGCCCTGCGACGACAACCACGACAGCTGGCTGAGGTAGGTCCTCGTGAAGTCGCCGGTGATGAACTCGGTGATCGCGTTGATGTCGTCGAGCTCGAACCCTGACTGCCCGAGCTGGTTCTCAGCAGCGTTGAAGTCTTTGAGCCGCTGGACGGCGGCACGTTCGGCGGCGCTTTTGGGGTCGGGTTTTGTGGAGGTGGTCGTGGTGGTGGTCGGCGGGTTGGGGGGAGGGCCGGGGTCGGGATCTTTGTTGGTGCACCCGGTCACGGCCACGGCTGCCAGGGCCAGGGCTGTGACGGCGAGGGTGAGGCGGGGTGGGGTCATGGTCTGCTCCGGTAGGTGTCGACGACAGATACGGTGACGGTGATCTGGATGGAGGTGGCGCTGGCGACCAACCACCACGTTCTTGGGTACGGCATGAAGACCCCTCCTTGAGTCGTGCATCCCCTCGGGCCGGCACCCACCGGCGCTCCGGGACCACCTTATGGGTGATCTGTCACAGATATGGGGCATTCGGGAGAACTACAGACATACTGGGACAGAACTCACCCGTTCGAGGGATGGTCTTGCGCTGCCAGAGCGCAGGACGAGACGGTCGCATCTCAACTGGTGGGTGGGGTGTGGGACCTTGACGTCCAGGCACGTGCGGGACGTACTGGCTCCAGACTGGGTCGCCGTGCGCAGGTAGCCACCACCGTCACCGCCGACAAGGCAGCGTGGGTCGCCGACGTCAGCCCTGGGCCTGCACCGGTCGTACGCTGGTTCCTGCGCGACGACGGCCAGGACGGCTCCGCGGACGAACGGCTGAGGTCTGTTGTCGCCGCGGGAAGCGAGGGAGCAGTCGTGCGGACGGTGGGTATCGTTTTCGGGGCGGGGGTCATGCTGGGGGTTTATGGGGGGACGAACTTTTATGTCGCGACGAGGCTGTTCCAGTGGTCGGACATCTTCTTGCCGACCAACGGTGTGGTGTTTGCGGTCGTGTACGTGGGGTTGGCGGTGTCGCTGCTGGTCGGGTACGCGCCGCTGCCGGTTCGGGCCAGGAAGGTGGCCAGCTGGATAGGCGGGCACTGGACTGGGCTCTTTGTCTACCTGCTCATGTTCTTTTTCGTCGCGGACCTGGTGCTAGCGGTCGGACGGGTCGTGAAGGTGGAACCGACGACAGGCGTGCGGTTCGGTGAGGGGCTGGTTGTTGTCCTGTTGGCTGCTGGTGTGGTCGGGTATGGGCTGTACAACGCCAGGCGTATCGTGCACGTGTCCTACGACGTCCGGCTCCCAGGGGTGTCGGGTATGACGATCGTCGTGGTCAGCGACCTGCACCTCGGGTCGGTCGGCTCCGGGCGGAACTTCGCGAAGGTCGTCGCCGAGGTCAACGCTGTGGACGCTGACCTCGTGTGCCTGGTCGGTGACATCTTCAACGACGACTACCAGCTGGTGCCTGGCTCGGCGCAACAGACGCTGGAGAGCATCAGGTGCGCTCACGTGTACGCCTGCCTGGGGAACCACGACAGCGCTCGACACGGATTCGACGAGATGGTCAGCCTCTTGGAACGCAGCGGGGTACGGGTCCTGAAGGACGAGTACGAGGCTGTTGGCGGTATCACCCTGGTCGGGCGGCTGGACTGTTCGCCGATCAGCACCACCGGTGACCTGAAGAGGACTGACACCGCACAGCTGATGGCCACCATCGGCACCAGGCCCGTCGTCGTCATGGACCACAACCCGGGGACCATCGACGAGTACGGCGCCGAGACCGACCTCATCCTCGCAGGCCACACCCACCGGGGACAGATGTTCCCGGCCAACCTCATCACACGCGCCATCTACGCCGTCGACTACGGGTACTACCGCAAGGACGGATCCAGCCCCCAGGTCATCGTGACCTCTGGTGCTGGCACCTGGGGAATTCCTCTGCGGATCGCCAGCAACAGCGAAGTCGTCTGCGTCGTCCTCACCTGACCGAGGGACGAGGGTTGCGCAGGGGCGTGCCTACGGGGAGACCGCAGGCCGCCCAACCGAGCGTGGTCGTCGCGATCCTCAGAAGATCACCCAGGTGCGGTCGGTCGGCATGAGCTCGACCCAGGTGTTGCCTGGGGCGAGGTTGATGGCCTCGCCACCAGAAGTAGTCAGGACCACGACCTCGGTGTCGGACGCCTTCGTCCAGGTCGCAGTGATGGTTTTGCCGCCGGTAGCGACAAGAGCGGTGCCGGTGCCTTCGAACTTCGTGTCGGGCACGGGAGAACCAGCCGGGTCACGGTCGGGGGTGTTGACGATCGGGGCTTTGATCACGATGACGTTCACGGCGGACAGGCGCACCCCAGCACGGGAGGACGAGGGTGTGGTGCCTTCAGAACGCAACCAGGTCCCCGACGCCGCGTCCCACGACCACGACGGGTGCGCCGAGGCGGACAACGTCAGCTCCAGCAACGCAGCCGGGGTCCCGGAGGCGAACGCCGTCGCCTGTTTTGCTGGGGCATAGGTGAACTGGGGGGGCGGGTTGTTGCGGTGTTTGTCGTCGGCAAGGTCCCACCACGTCTGCGGCGTGCCGAACACGTTGTGCGGGGCACGGAAACCGACCTTGCGGTAGAACCCGGCAGTGCCCTCGTCCATGGAGACAGCCTGCAGACCAGCAGCACGCAGCTGGCTGGTGTACATCCCACCAGAGAAAACGATGAGACCGCGGCTCGGTCCGGCGATCCGCGGGTCCATAGGACGGTTCGAGCGGACCGGGCCGACTTCCTCAGGCACCTGCGAGTGGTACACCGCGACGAACCGGGTGATACCGCCCTCGACGACCTCTTCCCACACGATGTCGGTGTACTCCAGGCCGGTCTGGGGCCGCACAGTCCTGTCGTTCTCGATCTTGACGTTCAGCGCTGGACGGACCACGGTGTTATCGTCCATCGGCAGACCAGTTAACGGCCAGGCGGTGACAACTGGTTCTGGGGAAGGGACCTGCGTCTTGCTACGGGCATCGGCATCGGTCTTGCGGGCCGACGGATCAGCGGCGGTACCGCAACCAGCAAGGGCCAGGCCCGCTACGACGAGCACCACCCATCCGCTGCGCCGGACGGAACTGCGAAACAATGCCAAAGACACGATGCAGGCTCCTCGCTATTGAGTCTGATCTACTGTACGGCGTCGCACCGGGTGGATGTGACCATCTACTCTCGCCGGAGGGGCGAAGCTGATCTGTCCGGGTGGCCCTGGTCTGTGCCCATCGGCTGGCCGTTAGGCTGTCCGGGTGTCCAGGCCCCTGCGCGACGTCTCGCCAGCAGACCTCGTGGAGGTCTTGCCGGCGGCGCTCGACGGGACTGGGCCTGCGGTCTCGGTGGGTGTGGGTGGCAACGTGCCCGACGAGGTGGCGCTCGTCGTGCGGACGTCGGGTTCGACAGGGCAACCACGTGACGTCATGCTCACCGCTGCGGCGTTGCGCGCGTCCGCGCAGGCGTCCGCGCAGCGGCTCGCCGGCACCGGGACGTGGCTGCTAGCACTGCCGGTCACGCATATCGCTGGGGTGCAGGTGCTGGTCAGGTCGCTGCTGGCAGGTACGACCCCGGTGGTGCTGGGACCGTTTGGCCCCGAACGGTTTGCTGCGGTGCGGATACAGGGACCGTCGTACTGCTCGCTGGTCCCCACCCAGCTGCTGCGGCTGCTGGACGACCCGGCAGCCACCGAGACGCTGCGAGGGTTCTCGGCGGTGCTCGTCGGCGGGGCGGGGATGCCTGCCGGGCTCGCAGCCCGCTCGCGCACCGCAGGGGTGAACATCGTGATGACCTACGGCGCGACCGAGACGTGCGGCGGGGCGGTGTACGACGGGCGTCCGCTCGACGGGGTCGAGGTCGCCATCAACGGCGGTCGGATCGAGATGGCCGGACCTGTGCTTGCCCACGGCTACCTGGGCCAGGACGACCAGGCGTTCACCGAACGCGCAGGGCGGCGCTGGTTCACGACCAGCGACCTGGGCCGCACCACGCCGGACGGCTGTCTGGAGGTGCTGGGACGGTCCGACGACATGATCATCACCGGCGGGGTGAACGTCGCACCTGCGGCTGTGGAGAAGGCGTTGGTCGAGGTGCCGGGGGTGCGTGAGGTCGTGGTGGTGGGGGTGGACGACCCGCGCTGGGGGCAGGCAGTCGGTGCCGTCGTCGTGGCTGGTCGTGCTGGTCCGCCCACGCTGGACGACCTACGTGCGCACATCACGGCACACCTGGGCGCACCGGCTGCCCCCAGGCACCTGGTCGTCGTCGACGCGCTGCCGGTGCTCGGTCCGGGCAAACCCGACCGGCGGGCCGCAGCGGTGCTGGTGGCCGCCCACGCGTGCCAGACTGGGCCTGAGAGGTGAGACGTGGCGACAGCGGCTGAATGGTGGTCTGCGGCCCGGCCGCGGACGCTACCTGCGGCGACAGCCCCGGTGCTCGTGGGGACAGGGGCGGCCGCGCAGGCTGGGGGCGCGCACCTGGGCCGGGCCGTCCTGGCGTTGGGCGTGGGGCTGGCCATCCAGATCGGCGCGAACTACGCCAACGACTACTCCGACGGGGTGCGCGGGACCGACGTCAACCGGGTCGGTCCCATGCGGCTTGTGGCCTCCGGCGCCGCCCTGCCGCGGCAGGTGAAGACCGCCGCCATCGGCGCCCTGGGGTTGGGGGCGCTGCTCGGGGTGGGGCTGGTCGCCTGGTCAGGGGTGTGGTGGCTGCTGGTGGCGGGTGTGGCCGCTGTGGTCGCGGCGTGGACCTACACCGGCGGACGGCGGCCGTACGGGTACTCCGGGCTCGGGGAGGTCGGAGTCTTCATGTTCTTCGGGCTGTTCGCGGTGCTGGGCACGACAGCCTCGCAGAGGGGGTACCTGACATGGCCGGCGTGGCTCGGGGCGGTCTCGATCGGCTTGTTGGCCTGCGCGCTCATCATGGCCAACAACCTGCGCGACATCCCCACGGACGTCCTGGCGGGCAAACGTACTTTGGCGGTCCGGCTCGGGGAGGAGCGGGCCCGCTGGTTGTACGCCGCGTTCGTCGTGCTTCCTGTGCCGTTGGGTGCCGCGTGCGCCTTCGTCGCGCCGTGGTCGCTGCTGGTGGTGCTGTGCCTGGCGCCCGCGGTGGTGCTGGCTGTGATGGTGCTGGCAGGGGTACGCGGCCGGGGGCTGATCCCGGTGCTGACGTTCACGGGCCAGCTCGAGCTCGTCTTCGCGGTCCTGCTCGGCCTTGGCCTGGCCTTGTGAACAACATCAGCACAACAAAACCCCCGGTCAACCACAGGTAACAGCCTAGACTTGCCCTGTGAGCGTGCCACCTGACGAGCCTCGCCTTGGTGACGCCTGTCCGCAGACGTCCGACACGTCCTTGCCGGACGCCGACCCGTCAGAGCCGCAAGAACCTGTCGAACAAGCGACCTCACAACCCGAGCCACCACCTCCACCCCCACCGGAAGATCGGCCACCTGGGCTCACGCCCGACGCACCGGCACCACAGCCACCGGACGCTCCACCAGAGCCGGAGCCCGACGTCCCGGCACCACAGCCAACGCCAACACCCGAGCCGCCCCCAGAGCCAACGCCTTCACCCCCAACCCCGACGCCCGAGCCACCGCTGGAACCAACGCTGGCCATCCCCAAGAAGACCCCACCGCCAACACCCGAGCCGCCGCCAACACCACCGGCTCCGCCAGCACCGCCAGAGCCAACCCCGACGCCCGAGCCACCGGCTGCGCCACCCACACCAACAGATCCAGAGCCACCGCTCGAACCAACACTGGCCATCCCCAAAAAGGCCCCACCACCGCCACCAACACCACCAGAGCCGACTCCTCCCACCCCAGACCCAACGCCCGAACCACCAGCCGAACCACCCACACCACCAGAGCCAGAGCCACCGCTCGAACTAACGCTGCCCATCGCCAAACCAGGGTCCCCACTCCCGTTCCCACCACCACCACCGCCCCCACCAGAGCCAGAGCCTCCCACACCCCCGGCACCGCCGTCGCAGACCGCCCCTGTGCCGCCCGACCCACCCCCAGCGCCCACGCCTCCCAGACCAGCACCAGGGTTGGAGGAGTCGCTGGCGTGGATCACGCAGGCATCTGCGCCACCTGTCCCACCAGCACCTATCCCACCAGCACCTGTCCCACCAGCCCCGGCACCACCAGCCCTAGCCCCAGCCCCGGCACCACCCGCCCTAGCCCCAGCCCCGGCCCCACCAGCACCTGTCCCACCAGCCCCAGCCCCAGCACCAGCACCACCAGCCCCAGCACCTGCCCCGGGGGTGTCGGCGTGGTTGGTGCAGGCGCCTGCACCTGTCCGACCAGTACGTGCGCCACAAGGCCCACCAGCACCTGCACCCATGGCTGTTGCACCGGTGCGGGTGTGGAAGGACGAGCCGACCGAGTCCTGGAGACCGCCGCCAAGCCGGGGCAAGATACTGGTCTCGCTGGGTATCGTCGCCGTTGTGGTGGTCGCCGCGTTGGTCATCGGGGCGGTGGTGCTGAACCCCAGGTCAACCAAGCCCCAGGTCGACAGCTCACCACCCACGTCGTCGACGCCGGCCACGACGCAGGCACCCCCGACGCCGCCGCGCCCGACGAGCCAGTGGGAGGTCGCGTCTCCGAACCCGGTGGACCTGGCCGTCTACGGGCACCTGGCCAAAGGTGACTGCTTCGGCGACCTGCCTGTGCTGGACAACGCTCTGCACACGTCGACCAACGTCGAGACCATCGCGTGCCCCCAGCCGCACAAGAGCCAGGTCATCGGTTTCGTCACGGTCAAAGACGTCGACCGCGGAGCCAGCGAACCCATCAAGGAGGGCGTCTACCACGACCGGTGTGCCAGCCTCATGACCGCCGATGGCGTTCCCGAAGGTCTGCTCGACTTCTCCAGCGCGTACGTGGCGTCGGACGAAGAGCTCGATGCCGGGGCCGAGTCCATCATGTGCATCGTGTCCACCAACGAGATCACAGAGAAAGAGTGGACCGGCTCAGCCCTCGACGGCACCGCGACGGGGTTCTGAACGGTACCGCCGGTCAGGCCCCTGGGGTCTCGGCTGCTGCGCCGACGAGGGTCGCAGCAGGTTCGCGGTAGCCGACGCCGACGAGGTGGTCGTCGTCGAACCGCAACGTCGTCAACGAAGCCAAGGTGCACCGGCGGCGGCGCGGGTCGTGCCACAGCCGCCGGCCCTCCGCAGCCAGGCGGGTGACCCAGATCGGCAGCTGGTGGGACACGAGCACAACCTCGCGTCCAGGGACCTGGCGCCGGGCCGTCGTGACCGCCGCCCGCATCCGCGCGACCTGCTCGGCATACGGCTCACCCCACGACGGACGGAAGGGGTTGCGCAGGTGCGGCCAGTTGCGGGGGTTGGCCAACGACGCCTCCCCCACACCGAACTTCTTCCCCTCGAAGTAGTTGGCGGCTTCGATGAGGCGGTCGTCGGTGCCCACGTCCAGGCCGAACGCCGCGGCGACCGGCGCGGCGGTCTGCTGGGCGCGTTCGAGCGGTGAGGCGACGACGAGAGCGATCTCCGCTGCTGGCTGCGACGCCAGGTCGTCAGCGACCATCTGCGCCATACGTTCGCCTAGGTCTGAGAGCCGGTACCCCTGCAGCCGTCCGTAGAGCACACCTTCAGGGTTGTGCACCTCACCGTGCCGCAGCAGGTGGACCGTCGTGAGAACCATGCCCCCACTATGTCAGGTCGGGCAGCAGAGCACGGGTCTCGACGAGCGCGTCCGTCCAGGCACGGGACACGACCCACGGGTCCATCCCCAGTGCCGCGATATCGGCAGGGTAACCAGCCTCGTGCGCAGCGACCGCCGCCACAGCTGCGCCCAACGACCCGCGCCGGGCCAGCAGAGCCGTGCTGACCTGCGGTGAGACTCCCGCCCGTGTGGCCAGCCAGTCCAGGGGGAAACGGCGCACATCGGCCAGTCCTGACAGCAGACCAGCGGTGTACCCGGCTTCACGGCCGGTCAGGTCGGCTACCGCGCGTGCGCGGGCCAGGATCGCCCACAGCGCGTCGATCCCGTCCTGGCGCGAGCCGGACAGCTCGGCCACAGCGATGGTCCGCAGCCGCCGCGGACCGGCGAGCACCGCGGCGTGGCGTACCGAGTCGACCCGGTGACGCAGCGCGACCGCAGAAGAGTTGACCTGGCGAAGCACAGCCACAGACAGCTCGGGGGACGCGGAGATAGCCTCGGCGACCTTGTCGGGTTCGGCCGGTTGCTGGTCGAGCACCGCCAGCAGGGTCAGGCACTGGGCTTCCACAGCGTTGAGGTCTCCGGGCTCACGCGGGTCGTCAGGGTAGACCCAGGTGGTCTCCACGAACCCGGCCCCAGCGGCCGCTGCCTTGTTGACGCAGGCGCGGCTTGCGGGCCCCACGGCCAGGACGCATGTGTCGCCGCAGGTCGCGACCACCTCGTCGAGGTGCTCGTCCTCAGCGTCGACGATGACCATCTCGGCCCACTCGAGGGCGTCGAGCTGGGCTGGCGTCCCGGTGTAGTCACCCAGGGCGAAACGCACCTGCTGGGCCGCCAGCGCCGCGACCTGGGGGTTGCCCAGCAACCGTGGCGGCAGCTCGACGACGTGCTCGGGACCCAGCAGGTCGGCGGCCTCGGCGAGCAGGGCGCCGGTCGCCGGCACGCACAGCAGGCGCCCGTCGGCCAGCTCTGTCAGGTCGGTGCGGCGGTACTCGTCGTCGAGGGCGTCGGCGACCGCCTCGTCGTCGGTTCCGTGAGGCGAAGCCATCCGCAACCCGTAACCGGCGACCTGCCCGGAGGGGTCGGCGAACCGGTAACGGACCAGCACCGGCATCTGCCACTCAACAGCCACGAAGAGCTCCTCGTCATTCTTGCGCGGTCAAGGCTGTGGCGACCCCACGTGCTTCGGTCAGCGCGTCCAGCCAGGCACGCGACACCTGGTACGGGTCGACACCGAGCGTCAGCGCGACCTGCGGGTCGCCGTACTCGTACGCCCGGACGCAGGCCAACGCATGGCCGACCGGTCCGTGCAGGTTCACCAGTGCATCGGTGGCGGCCGAAGACATCCCAGCCATATGTGCGAGCCAGGCAGGGTCGACCTCACGCAGGTCGCTGACCGCCGACAGCAGCCCGACGGTGTAACCGGTGTCGTCACCGGACAGCTCCCAGCAGGCCAGAGCCCGCGCCAGGACGTGCCACAGCTCGTCAGCGTTCGAACGCGCCGCCTGGTGCAGCGACGTGGTGGCCAGGGCCCCCAGCAGCCGCGGGCCAACCAGGACGACCGCCTGGCGCACCGAGTCGACCGGTGTGGGCAGGGCGAACACCGCAGAGTTGACCAGGTGCAGCACCCCGACAGCGAGGTTGGGGTCGGCTGCGACCAGACCCGTGACCGCGTCGTAGTCCACAGGTTCCTCACCGAGCAAGGACAGCAGCTCCAGACAGCTGATCTCCTCGGCCGACAAACCGCCACGCTCCAGCTCACCGACGGGCGGGACGCGGCCTTCGACACAGTCGGCGCCCATCTCGAAAGCGCGCTGCACACCCTCGGCCGTGCGCACCTGCTCGGCGACGACTTTCGCCCCCATGGAATGGGCGAGGTCGATGATGTCACCGAGGCGGTTGTCGCCGACGGCCGTGTCGACCACGACGAAAGCCAGCTTGGACGCCAGCACCACCTCGGCCTCGGTGCCGGTGAACCCGGTGACACAGGTGCGCAGGCCGTTGGCGTGCCGCCAGGCGACCATCGTCTCGACCTGGGGACGGTGGGCGTGCTCGGCGGGCACGGCGGCGATCACGTGCTCGGCGGAGTCGGTCATGACCTGCCGGGTGGCCTGCAGCAAGAACGGCTGGTCGCCAGCCAGGCAGGCCAGGTCGGTCTGCCCGTACTCGATATCGAGGCGGTCGTCGCCGGTCAGGCCGGACTCGGAGTGCACCAGCTCACGCAGGCTGAAGGCGACGACCTGGCCACCGGCGTCCATCACCGGTCGGTGGACGAGGGCAGCGCGGGGAGCAGGGCGTTGGTGGGGCACGTCCTGCAACGCGAAGTCGGCGACTTGGCCTGCCGTCACCGGTTGGACGAGCGCGGCACGGGACGGGGTGCGCTCGGACATGCTGGCATCCTCCAGGGACTGGTTCACCGGCTCCTATCGACCACCCGGGCTACCCCGGGAGCTGTCCGGGCAAAGTTTCACTCGTGCGGCCTCCTGCGACGTGCCTGTTATCGCTCAAGAGGCACGGCTGCCGAGCCGATGAGAGTGTACGAACGTCAAGGTTGTGGAGCCTGCGATGAACACGAATAACCGTCTGACCGTTGCTGCCATCCCAGCTGTACCGCGGGGGGCGGCGGACCGGAGCCTTCTGGGCGGTGTGCGGCTGCGGCGCGGCGGGTACGCCGACGCCGGCCGCACATCGATGAAGAAGGTCGACCGCAACATCTCGGCAGCACGGGCCGAGCTCGTCGGGGCACAGAGCGCCCAGGACCCGGCGAGGGCCGCGTCCGTGCAGGTGCGCCTGGCCCGGTGGCTGGCCAAACGGTCCCAGAACAGCGAATCAGCCCAGGTGGCACAACAGGCGTGGGCAGCGTCTGGGTGGTTGACCGACGCTGAGGTCCAGTCCGTGGCCCAGACCCAGATCGACCTGTGCCTGTCCATCAGCGACACCGAAACCGCCGGGCGGTGGGTCAAGCGGTGGCACGAGGCCCAGCCGGACAACGCCCTGGCCGATATCGCCGAAGCACGTGTGGCTGCCCACAGCGACGACGTGGACGCTGGCCTGGCCGCCCTGGCCCGGGTGCCGCAGGAGTTCTAC
Organism: Micrococcales bacterium; assembly: GCA_009779195.1. Lineage (GTDB taxonomy): Bacteria > Actinomycetota > Actinomycetes > Actinomycetales > Cellulomonadaceae > Cellulomonas. The sequence continues at coordinate 67,129 of WRET01000004.1, read as the reverse complement.
GACGCTGCCGGACGCCCACACCGCCGCGACGACGCGGTCGGTGTCGAGTCCTCCCTGCTGTCGCGGGCAGGGCGGCACGACGACGCCGTGGCAGTGGTCCGCAAGGCTCTGCGCGCCGGGCAGGACGTGTCGCCGGTCGTCGTACGTGAGCTGGGGGAAGACGCGTTACGTGCCGTCCTGCCGGACCTGTCGTCTTCCCAGTGGGAACGCTGGACCCTGGCCGCCAGCAAGGACGGCTCGCGTCCGGCGCTGCGGGTGCTCGAGCTCATGGACTCGTTCCGTCCCGGTGACCCGGCAGTGCTCGCCGCGGCAGCCCAGGTCGCGCCCCTGCACGGTCTGGAAGCAGCCACCGACTGGGACGCCCGGCTGCACCGTCACGGGATGGCCGACCTGTCCACCCTGGTCAGCCTCGCCGCTGACGACCACGCCCAGCCCGCCGACCGCGCGGTCGCCGCGGCCATGGCCGTGACCGACTACCACGACGCGCGGGCCCTGCCGCACCTCGAGCAGGCCCTCGACCAGGTCCCGACCCAGCGTCACCGCGAGCTGGCCGCCCAGCTGGAGATCGTCGCCCCCGGGCTCGTCGCCTTCCGCTGATACTGGTGTCCTGCACCTGAGTGAGACCGGCTGGTCACGCTCAGCTGGCTGCCCTGCGCGTCGATGGGTGGGGCGTACCAGGGGAGGGAGCCCGCTCGTGCCATCACTGTCGATCCGCCGAGGTCCGGCCGCCAAGCGTCCGACGATGGTGTTGCGCCCAGGCACGCCCGGGCGGATGGCTGTGGCCCAAGCAGGGCATTACGTCGAGACGCTGGGACCACAAGACGTCCGCTTCTGCGAGGTCCCCGAAGGTGCGCAGTGGACGGGCCGGCGGCTGGACCAGGTGCCGAACCAACGCGGACCAGCCAGCGCACCGGTCACGCTCCCAGCGCCGGTCGGTGGTCGCCTCGCTGGCCTGGTCCGCGAGGCGGTCGGCTTCCCGCAGACCGCCCGGCCGCAGATGGAACCGGCCCGTACCGCCCACGGCCAGGTCGCCGCGTTCTTCGACGTCGACAACACCCTGGTGCACGGTACGACGCTGTTCCACCTGGCCAAGGCGCTGTGCCAGCAGGGGTTCTTCCGCCGCGACGACCTGTTGCGGTTCGTCGCGCACCAGGCCCGCTACGCCGCGCTGGGCGAACCCAGGCTCGACCACCTGCTCGGACGTGCGCTGGAGCTGCTCGCCGGGCACGACGCGGACCTGCTCGTCGAGGCCGCCGAACAGGTCTACCGCGACCACGTCGGCCAACGCTTGTTCGCCGGGACGACCGCCCTGGTCGACGCGCACCTGGCTGCTGGGCACCAGGTCTGGCTGGTCACCGCGACGCCGGTCGAGCTGGCACAGGTCCTCGTCGAGCACCTGGGGGCCACCGGGTGCCTGGCGACAGTCGCCGAACGCGCCGACGGCAAGTACACCGGACGTCTCGTGGGCGAACCGGTGCACGGCCCGGTCAAAGCCACCATGGTGCACGACCTGGCGCAGCGCCACGGTCTGGACCTGGCGGCCAGCTATGCGTACGGCGACTCAGGCAACGACCTGCCTGTGCTGAGCACTGTCGGGCACCCTGCCGTGGTCAACCCCGACCTGCGTCTGCGCGGTGCTGCTGCCGCCCGTGGCTGGCCCCGGTACGACTTCCGCACGGTGCGCCGCGCAGCGGTGCGCAGCGCCGACGCTGTGGTGGTCACTGCCGTGGCCTGCCGGCTGGCGTGGTCCATGGTCTGCGCAGTGCGCACCCGCGCACAAGTGAGGAAGTGAGCGCTACTTGCGGTTGCGACGCTGGTGACGCGTCTTGCGCAACAGCTTGCGGTGCTTCTTCTTCGCCATCCTCTTGCGGCGCTTCTTGATGACGGAACCCATGCAGACCTCATTCGTCGTTCGTGGTCGGGGCAGACGGACCAGCAGTCAGACGGCCATGCTACGCGATGAGCACCGCAGGGTACTCATCGCCGTCTACGCCGACCGGCTCTCGGTCGCAGCAGAACGCAGGTACGCCTCGAGTGCGTCAGCGGGCACCCGGAACGACCGTCCGACGCGCAGCCCGGGCAGCTCGCCAGAGTGCAGCAACCGGTAGACGGTCATCTTCGACACCCGCATGGTGTTCGCGACCTCCATAACCGTCAAGAAGCGCGCGGGGGCGTGTTCCTCCACCGGGCACCTCCTTCGTGGTCCATGCCACCGTAGCGTTCCGCAGGCTTGCGCGAAAAGGCGAGGCCGAGCACGGTCGCCCGTTAGGGCGTGTCTCTTAGCCCCCCGTGCGAGCGCGGCGTGTCCGGTGCGTGCGCTGGCAAGGCGACGGAGGAGAGCAGCACTGGAGGTGCTGCCGACGACGACAACGCCGCCAGCGTGCGTGCCGGGCGCGTCGCGGCGCACGGGGGGTTAAGAGACACGCCTTAGACGTCAGACCTTCCCCCATCTGCCAGCCGCTGGTCATATGGCGTGTGGCAGCGCGTCTGGCTGGCCGCGACGTGCCACAGTGGTGGTTGAGTGGACGCACTGGCGGCGCCGCCTGGCGCGGCACGAGAGCACACGAAGGAGGCCCGGTGGCGGGCAACGGCCTGGCCGCGCGGTGGCGCGACTACGTCGACCGTTCCGCGCGCCAGTCCCCCGCGCGTCTGGCTCTCGGCGTGTTTGCGCTGGTCATCCTGTCTTTCACCGTGCTGCTCAGCGCACCATGGGCCACGGCGAGCGGGCACCGGGCACCGCCGGTCGTGGCCTTGTTCACCGCGACCTCGGCGACGACGGTCACAGGGCTGGTCGTGGTGCCGACAGGCACGTACTGGTCCGGGTGGGGGCTGGCGGTGATCCTCCTGGCCATCAAGGTGGGCGGGCTGGGGGTGATGACGCTCGCGTCGTTGCTCGGGCTGGCCGTCTCGCGCCGGGTCGGCCTGACCCAGCGGCTGCTGGTCTCGTCCGAGACGCATTTCACCCGCCTCGGCGAGGTCGGGTCGCTGCTGCGCACCGTCGTGGTGACCTCCACGGCCCTGGAGGTGACGATCGCTGCGGTGCTGTTCCCCCGGTTCCTGGCCGAGGGGCAGACGGTGGGGTCGGCAGGCTGGCACTCGCTGTACTACGCGATCTCGGCGTTCAACAACGCCGGGTTCGTCCCCACCGCCGACGGGCTCGTGCCGTACGCGTCGGACTGGTGGGTGCTGGCACCGTTGATCGTCGGGGTGTTCATCGGGTCGCTGGGTTTCCCGGTGATCCTCGACGTCATGCGGCGGCTGCGACGGCCGCGCAGCTGGTCGTTGCACTCCAAGCTCACCATCGTCACGAGCCTGGCGCTGGTGGTCGCAGGTTCGGTGCTCGTCGCGGCGTTCGAGTGGAACAACTCCAAGACCCACCAGCCGCTGTCGGCGAGCGGGACGGTGCTGGCCTCGCTGTTCGCCGGAGTCATGCCACGCTCGGCAGGGTTCGCCACCGTCGAGACCGCTCAGATGCACGAGAGCACCTGGTTGCTGCAGGACGCGCTCATGTTCGCCGGGGGCGGGTCGGCGTCCACCGCGGGCGGTATCAAGGTCACGACCCTGGCGTTGATGATGCTGGCGATCGTCGCTGAGGCACGCGGCGACCGAGACCTGGAAGCGTTCGGCCGGCGGATCCCCCGCGACATCCTCCAGGTGGCCATCGCCGTGGTGTTCATCTCCGCGACCGTGGTGCTCATCGCGAGCCTGGCGATGCTGGCGCTGACCGGGCTGAGCCTGGACGTGGTCTTGTTCGAGGTGATCTCGGCCTACGCCACGTGCGGGTTGACCACCGGGATCACTCCCACTCTGCCCACCAGCGCCCAGCTGGTGCTCATCGCGCTGATGTTCATCGGCCGCGTCGGGACGATGACCATCGCCGCTGCCTTGGCCCTGCGCAACCGTCGCAGGGTCGTCCGGTTCCCCGAGGAGAGGCCGATCATTGGCTGACAAGAAAACGCACGACGGGTCCGTCCTGGTCATCGGCCTGGGCCGGTTCGGGTCGGCTATCGCCTCGAGCCTGGCCCGTTCAGAACGTGACGTGCTGGCGGTCGAGCGCAACCCCGAGCTCGTCGCCTTGTGGGCCGGACGCGTCGCCCTGGTCGAGGCTGACGCGACCAACCCTGTGGCCCTCGAACAGCTGGGGGTGCGTGACTACCCCACAGCGGTCGTCGCCGTCGGCTCCCACCTGGAGGCGTCGGTGCTCATCACCGGCAACCTCGTCGACATGGGCGTCGAGCAGATCTGGGCCAAAGCCATCTCCAACGAGCACGCCCGGATCCTGGAACGTATCGGGGCGCACCACATCGTCCGCCCCGAGGTCGAGGCCGGCGAACGCGTCGCCCACCTCGTCTCCGGCAAGCTCCTGGACTACATCGACGTCGAAGACGGTTTCACCATCGTCAAGATGCGCCCCCCACGCGAGCTGGAAGGTTTCACGTTGGCCCAGTCGCGCGTGCGCACCAAGTACGGCGTCCGCGTCGTCGGCGTCAAGAGCCCCGGCCTAGAGTTCCGCTACGCCGAACCCGAAACCCGCATCTCGGTCAACGACACCCTCATCGTCGCCGGCCACCCCGACCTCCTGGACCGCTTCTCCCGCCGCCCGTAGGCCGCCCTCGGTCTGGTGCCCCGCACCTTGCCACCGGTCCGATCACCAGATCGACGGCCGCTCCCGTAGGCCCGTCTAGCGGCTTGTTTCCCATAATATTGGGAACGTGCTACTCTGAATCCATGGAGTATGCGCCTCGACTGGTCGATGCCCAACTGGAGGCAGCACTTCGTCGCGCGGGGGCGGTCGTCCTCGAAGGGCCGAAGGCGTGCGGCAAGACGACGACCGGCCAACGCCTGGCCGCCAGCGCGATACGGCTCGACGTACGTCCGGACCTGCGACGGGCCGCCCAGACCGACCCTGCGACGGCGATCGAGGGGACCACACCCCGGCTGATCGACGAGTGGCAGCTGGTACCAGACCTGTGGAACACCGTGCGTGCTGCGGTGGACGAGCGCCAGGCCGACGGGCAGTTCATCCTCGCTGGGTCGGCGACACCGAAAGAAGACCTCACCCGGCACTCCGGAGCGATGCGGTTCGCCTTCGTGCGCATGCAGCCGATGAGCCTGGCCGAGTCAGGCCACTCCACCTCGACGGTGTCGCTGTCGGCGCTGTGGGCCGGCAAGCCGGTCAACAGCGCATGCGATGCCGCGAGCATCGGCGAGCTCGCGCAGATCGTGTGCGCCGGCGGATGGCCGTCCAACCAGCGACGCCCATTGGCTGACGCCATGGCAGCCAACCACGACTACCTGCGCACAGTCGGCGGTGCTGACATCGTCACGGTGGACGGGGTCCGCCACGACCCACGCCGGGTCGCGGCCTTGCTGTTCGCCTATGCCCGTGCCAGTGCCACCTACGTCACCTCCCGCTCCCTGGAAGCCGACACCGCGCTGTATGGACAGCCGGTCACCACCAAGACGGTCAGTGCATACACCGATGCTCTCGTCCGCCTGTGGACCGTCGTCGAACAGCCTGCGTGGGGCGGTCACCTGCGTTCTCGCGCCCAGGTGCGCAAGTCGCCGAAATGGCACCTCGCCGACCCGTCCCTGGCCGCCGCAGCGCTCGGCGCGACCCCGCAAGCCCTCACCGACGACCCTGAGGCGTTCGGCCAGCTCTTCGAGTCTCTCGTCTTCCGCGACCTGACCGCCTACGCCCAGGTGAACGAGACAGAAGTCCGCGCGTTCAGCGAAGGCGACAACGAGATCGACGCCGTGCTGGTCCACGGTGTGCAGTGGGCAGGAGTCGAGGCGAAACTGTCCCCCCACCCCACCGTCATAGACGCCGCCGCCGCGAAACTGGTCCGCATCAGCGCCCGGATGTCACGCCCCCCACGGTTCTTGGCCATCGTGACCGGCACCGGAGCCAGCTACACCCGTCCCGACAACGTGCACGTCATCAGTATCCGCCACCTCGGCCCCTGACCCCGGATCCACGCCGAGCAGCAGCGACAACGCAGCCAGCGTGCCAGGTGGCACTCGCGACAGCGAAAACAGGTGGATCCAGGCTGATCCGCCTGGCTCAGGTGTCCAGGGAGAGGGAGGAGGCGATGGCCAGGGCCTCGGGGACGGCTGCCAGGAGGGCGGCGGACACGTCGTGGGGGTCACGGCCTGCGGCCAGGACGCCCATCATGTCGTTGGCCTCGTGGGCGACGATGGCGGCAAGGGCTTCGCCGAGGGGGCCGGAGTGGAAGAACAGGGCGTCGGCGACCTCTTGGGAGACGCCGGTGCGGGAGATGAGGGACTCGATGGCCAGGTGGCGCTGCTCGGCGACGGCCGACAGGAGCCCGACGGTGTAGCCAGCGTCCGAGCCTGCCAGGTCCCAGCAGGCCAGGGCGCGGGTCAGTATGGCCCACAGCTCAGCCACCGTGGACACCTGAGCGCCGATCAACGACGAGATCGCCAGGGCTGACAGGTGGTGCGGCCCCACCAGCACCACAGCCTGGCGGACCGAGTCGATCTCGCGGGGCAGGCCGAAAGCCGAAGAGTTCACCAGGTGCAGCACCCGGACCGAGAGCATGGGGTCGGCGGCGACCAGGCCGATGACGGCCGCCTGGTCCACAGGGTCGTCCGACAGCAACGCCATGAGCTCGAGGCACTGGAGCTCACCAGCGGTGAACTCCTGCTCCAGCACGTCGCCGCCACGTTCGAACATGGGGCCTTGCAGCAGGTCCACCCCGGCATCGAGGGCGCGGTCGATATCTGCGCGCGAGTCGGCGTGCTCGGCGATCACCGTGGCACCGGCGTCGTGGGCATGGGTGACCAGCTCGGCGATGTTGTCAGCTGCGGCAGCGACCTTGACGATATGCACGTCGTCGAGCAGGGCGTCTTGCTGCGGCGTCGCGCTGTAGTCCCCCAGGACGAGCCGGGTGCCCTCGTCGCGCAGCCGTTCGACCGCCGCGGGGGTCGCCGGGTCGGCGGCCAGGGCCCCGGGCAGCTCCAGGACGACCTCGACACCGTCGGCGCCCAGGGGGTGCTCGCCGGACAGCATCCGCGGGGTGCACCGCACGATGAGCGGCCGTCCGCTGGTCAGGGCTGCCAGGTCCAGCAGGGCGTACTCGGCTTCGACAGCCCGGTCGAGCTGGTCGACGGCTGCCGGGGAAGCCTCAGCGTCACCCTGGCCCGACTCGGCGCGCAACGCCCAGGCGAACACCGAACGGTCTGGGCGTACGACGGGCTGGCGGCCGATGGCTGGGGTGCTCCACCGTCGCATCGGGACTTGGTCGTCGACGTCGGTCATAGCTCCTCCACCGTGGAAGTAGCGCACGGTCAGCCCACCGGAGCCTGCAGGGGGTGCTCCCCTTCGAGCACGACCTGTGCAGCGCGCCCGGTGGCCGGGTCGACCACGAGCGGCGCGAGCAGGTTGGCCGTCGGCGCTTCCCCTTCGGTGTCTGCCGGACGCACCACGACGAACAGCACCTCGTCGGCAGGCGTCTGGCCCAGCGCGTCGGCTGGGATCTGCGGGGTGTACGAAGGGAAGAACACGTGTGGGCTCACCAGGAACAAGCGGATCTGCGGTCCGTCCAGCGGGTCGCTGCGGATCGCGAACAGCACACCAAGATCGTCGAGGGCCTGCAAGTCGTAGGACCGGCGACCGGGAAGCCCAGGCAGCGGTTCGACGAAGTCCCAACGGGTCGGGACTGCCGCAGAACCGGTCCTGGTGGCGACCTCCAGGGCGTCGTCGCTGGGCGCCGGTGCCGGTGCCTCGGCGGTAGGCGCCTGTTTGACCTGTGTCTTCACCGCAAGAACTCCATGAGGCTCGGGGTTAAGGCCTTGCTCGCCGCTCCCAGGGAAGCCTGGTAGGCCACATGCTGGGACTGCAGCTGCAAGATCACCTGGGCGAGGTCGATGTCCTCGATCCCAGAGACCTGTGTGGTGAGGTTCAGCCCAGCGTCCGACAGCTGGGTGGCCGCGTTCTCCACGGTGCGCTGGCGTGCACCCACCGAGGCCAGCTCAGCGCGGATGTCGGTGGAGAACGCGTCGATCCGGTCCAGGAGGTCAGCGGGGTTGCCGCCGGACTCCAACGTCGTGGCGATCTCGTCGAGCAGGGCGAACAACGAGTCAGCACCTTCGCCGAACACGTTGCGGCCGTTGGAGTCGACCCTCACCTCGGCGGTGTCGGCCACTGCCCGGAGCACGTGGCCGTCGTCGTTGCCGCTCCACATGTACGGGGCAGGGTTGCCGAGGCCGTCAACAGCGTCAGCACCGCTGAAAGCGTCGGTGATCGACGTCCCGGCGAACACCGAGCGTCCCAGGTAGGTGGTGTTCGCTGTCTTGAGCAACCCGTCCTTGAGCTCGCGGATCTCGGTCGCCAGCGCGTCCTTGGCGATCTTCGGCAACGACGTGTTGCCGCCCTGGATGACAAGGTCGCGCACGCGGCGCAGGCTCGACGACGCGGTCTGCAGCGCCGAGTCGATGGTGTTCAGCCAGCTGTTCGAGTCCTGGACGTTGCGTTCGTACTGGCTGTTACGGGTCTGCTCTCCCCGCAAAGACATCAGCTGGGCCGAGTGCACCGGGTCGTCGGACGCCTTGGTGACCTTCTTGCCGCTGGACAGCTGCGCCTGGAGCTTGGAGACCGACGACAGGTTGGACTGCAGGTTCGCGAGCGTCGAGCGCGCGATGGTCTGAGAGGTGACCCGACCGATCATGCTTACACCGCCATTCGGTTGATGAGGGTGTCCAAGATCTCGTCGATGGTGCTCATGACACGGGCGGCTGCCTGGTACGCGCGCTGGAAGGTCAGCAGGTTGACGGTCTCTTCGTCAGCGTCCACCGACGCACCAGCGAGCTGTTCGGCAGCGATGGACGACAGAGCCCTCTCGGCGACCGCTGCTGACGACAGCGCAGCAGAGGTCCGCGACCCGGTGTTCACCACGAGCTGGGCCCACATGTCGTCCGCCCCGCCAGGTGCTGTGGCCAGGCGTGATATCGCCAGCCCGACGCTCCCGTCGTACCCACCGATGGACTCGTCGGCGACAGCGACCAGATTCGGGTCGGTGATGGCCAGACGGATGTCGGCGGCGCCGGTCCCGGTGAAGAACATCCCGCCAGGGGTCCCGTCCACCGTCACAGCCGTCCCTGGAGGGTTGGAGTGCAGCTGGTTGACGGCGTTCATCATCTGGTTGGCCACGTCGTCGAGCGCACGGCCGGCGGAGGTGAGGATCCCGCCGTCGTCGGCGGCCGCGAGGGTGGTCAGGTGCCCGGCGACCGTCCCGCCGCTGAGGGCCAGCGGGACACCCGGGTGGTCGGACCACTGCAAGGTGACCGACTCACCGGCGGCAGCCTGCGTGTAGGTCACCTTGGACAACGACAGCTCGGACGTCCGGTTGCCCGAGACCAGGGCGTTGCCACCGACCATGACGTCGATCTGCCCGTCGGCGCGCTGCGAGGTCGTCGCGCCGACCATGTCGGACAGCTTGGTGATGAGCTGGTCGCGCAGGTCCTGCAGCTCTCCGGTGCTCTGGCCGTTGGCGCTCAGGCCCAGGATCTTGGTGTTGAGGTCAGCGATGGACGCGGCGGTCGCGTTCACCTCGTTGACGATGGCCGACGTCGCCGCGTACGTGTTCTTCCACTGGGTGGAGATCGACTGCGCCAGGGCGTGCATCTTGTCCACGACCTGCTGCGACTGGTTGAGCAAGACGGCTTTGTTCGACGCCTCCGCAGGGTTGTTCGCTGCTTCTTGCCAGGCGTTCCACATCTGCCCGAGCTGGGCCGACAACGCGTCCGGCGACCCTGAGCCCTCGCCGAAGGAGTTCTCCAGCATGACGTATGCCTCGGCACGGGCCGTGAGGTAACCAGAGTTGCCGGCGGCACTGCGAAGGCGGGCGTCGACGAAAGCGTCCGCGAGACGCGCGATGGAGTCGATCCGCACCCCGTTGCCGACACCGTCGGTCTTGGAGAAGAACGCCGGGGCGTCGGTGCCGGCGACCGACACCATGGTGGCGCGCTGGCGGGTGTACCCGACAGTGTTGACGTTGGCCAGGTTCTGGGCGGCGACGTTGATGGCTTGGCGCTGGGCGATGAGAGAGCTGAGCGCCGTGCTGATCCCCGAGAAGGTGCTCATATGCTCATCACATCGCTCGGTCGACCAGCTGCGCCACTGCCACCTGGGCGGCGCTCTGGCCCGACCCGTCGTAGGTCATCACGGATTTCTGCAAACCCGCCAGGGCTTCCTGGGTGGCTCGGTAGGAAATCGCCAGCAGGTCGCGGTTGCCCGACGACAGCGAGTTGATCTCCGAGGTCAACGAGCAGAAAGCGTCACGGTGGGCGCGCAGCAGCTCGTCCCAGGGCGCCGGCGCGGCGCTGGCGAGCTGGTTGAGGCTGGCACCCGGTTCCAAGCCGAGAGTGACGGCGACCTCGTCTGCTTCGATAGCCCGCCCCAGGTCCGCTGCGCGGATCTCGTCGAGGACGTTCTCGACCTCTCTGGCAGCGTGCGCCAACCAACGGGTGCGTCCAGAGGTGATGACGAGCTGCTCTTCTTCGAGCTTGAACACCAGCAGCTCCAGCAGGTGCCGTTCACGCCAGAGAACCTCTGACAGGTCGCTCAGCATTGTGTTGTCTCCTTGGGTCCAGTTGGCCTTGCCCCCCCATCGGTCGGGCCTGGGCAGTTGTGACGAACCACCTGTGAGGGTGGGGCCGACCGGGCGACACCCACTTCGAGCGCCTAGAACCGGTTGGTCTTTGTGGGTGAGCTCTTGGGTGAAAGGAAAGCGGACAGTTCACCGTCGATTGGTCCCATGATGCCGTCGAACCGTCCCAGAAAACGTGGATCGTCCGGATCTAGACGACCGGTTCGCCCGGGTTGCGACCCGACCGGAGCGGAGTTACTTCTAGGCGCGCAGAAGATCGGCGTTGTCTGCGGGCTCAAGTCGGAGCCCCAAAGCGACGAAAAACCAGCCGTGACCAATGCCTCATCCATCGCTGACATGCCCGCTGTCGACGAACTCATCGCGAACCACCTGCCACTCGTCGGCTACCACGTGACCGAGATGCTGCACCGCGTGCCCCCGACCGTCTCGCGCGACGAGCTCGCGTCGGCCGGGAACCTCGCCCTGGTGCTCGCTGCGAAGGCCTACGACCCCACCACGGGCGTTCCTTTCGCACGCTACGCGGCCCTGCGGATCGCCGGTGCGCTGCTCGACGAGCTGCGCTCGATGGACTGGGCCACCCGCGGCGCGCGCCGTCGGGCCCGTGAGCTGGCCAACGCCTCAGACTCCCTGCGCGCCACGCTCGGACGCACCCCCACCCGCGAAGAGCTCGCCGACTCCATGGGGACCGACACCGCTGCGGTGGACGCCGCCCGTATGGACGCCGAACGGCGCGTGCTGTCGATCGACGCGACCGAGCACCCGGTGGCCGAGACGATCCGTGACGGCGACGACACCCCAGAAGAGTCGTTGCTCGCCGGCGAGCGCATCCACTGGTTGCGCTCAGCGGTGGTCTGCCTGCCCGACCGGCTGCGCACCGTCATCGAGGGCCTGTTCTTGCAGGAACGTTCCGTCGCCGAGCTCGCCGAAGAGCTCGGGGTCACCCAGTCACGTATCTCCCAGATGCGTACCGAGGCCCTGGGCCTGCTGCGCGACGGTATGAACCACTCCCTGGACCCTGACCTGGTCCCGTCCCCCGACCGTGAGGGCGTCGCCGAACGTCGCCGCCAGCACTACTTCGCCGCAGTCGCCGCCCGCGCCTCCGGCCAGCCCATGCTCGACCGCGTCCCCGCGCAGCGGGCCCACCACGTCGAGATGGACCGCGCCAGCGCCTGAGCACCGTAGGCTGGTGTGGTGGACGCACGACGCTCGGTGGCCTCACCGCTGGACGTCCCGCTGAGCACGATCGCCACAGCCGGGACAGCGCTGTGGGCGGTTGGGCTCGTGGTCACTGCCGCTGTGTGGGTGACCGGCCACCTCGGTGTCGTCGTACCGTTGACGTGCGTCTTCGGGGTGCTGTTCGGGCTGATGACGCTGCGGTGGGCCCGCGGGCGCACCGACCACTGACACCCCAGGGCGCATGTATCGGCGCCCTTGGGGTAGTCGCGGGCACCACAGGTACGCAAAGATCGTCGTCATGGCCAGACCTCCGCAACCAGACCCGTCTCGGCTGACGCCGTTCGGGACGCACCCGGCGGTGGTCGGGCTGATACCGGGACTGCCGGACCTGGTGACGCTCACAGCCGTGTCATGGGCCAGTGCGGCAGCCTGCGAGCTGTACTTCGCCTACGTCGACCCGTTGCGGTACACCATCGCGGAGTTCCCCGACGGGACGGTGCGCCACGCAGATATCGACCCGGACGTGGACAACAACTGGAAACAGCGCGAAGCCGAGATGGAGTCGTCTCTGCACGACCTCGTCGGCACGCAGGTCTCCTGGCACTTCCGGTACCTGGCAGGGCGGCCCGACCGTGCGCTGACCCACCTGGCACGGGCTGTGGACGCAGCGGTCATCATGGTGGGCACCAGCACCCCGGGGCTGCGCAGCGGGCTGCGCCGTCTGCTCAACGGGTCGGTCGCCACGCACCTGAGCCACCACCAGCACCGCCCGGTGCTGGTGGTGCCGCTACGGGTGGTGGACTGGAAGGACAGGATCGAGTAGCCACCGCGCTCGGGCTGGGGGAAAACAACCTCATGCACGACGGATTACGTGGCTGCGAGAACTCTTGGGCACGTGATCCGCACCCGACAGGGCGGAATGGCTTCGGATTTCGGCGATACCATGAGGGGCCCAGACACCTGAAGGAGCACGAACATGCCTCGCACCCTCGACCGTGACCGGATCGCCGAGCTCACCGCCCGCGAGTCTGCCCAGCTCGACGCCCGCACAGGCGGGTCGGCGGCGATGTACGAGCGTGCACGTCACACCCTGTCAGGCGGGGTGGCCTCGTCGTACCAGCTGCGCGACCCGTGGCCGATCTACCTCGACCGTGGTGTGGGGTCGCGGGTGTGGGACGTGGACGGCAACGAGATGGTCGACTTCCACAACGGTTTCGGGTCGATGGTCCAGGGCCACGCGCACCCGGCGATCACCGCCGCGGTCACCGAGCGCATCACCCAAGGCACGCACTTCGCCGCACCCACCGAAGACGGTGTCGTCGTCGGCGAAGAGCTGGCCAGGCGCTGGGACCTGCCGCGCTGGCGGTACGTGAACTCTGGGTCAGAGGCCACGATGGACGCGATCCGTATCGCCCGGGGCTTGACCGGCCGCGACACGATCGTCAAGATCTTCGGCTCGTACCACGGGCACCACGACTACGTCATGGTGTCCATCGGGGTGCCCTACGACGCGATCGGCGACCGCGACAACCTGCGTTCCTTGCCCTATGGCAAGGGCCTGCCTGCCTCCTCGGTGGAGATGACCGTCCCGGTGCCGTTCAACGACGCAGGGGCGATGGAACGCCGGATCGACGCACTGACCGCCCAGGGACGCACACCTGCGGCGGTCATCATGGAAGCGGCCATGATGAACCTCGGGGTGGTCCTGCCCGAACCGGGCTACCTGGAGGCGGTGCGCCAGATGACTGCCGAGCGCGGCATCGTGCTCATCTTCGACGAGGTGAAAACTGGGCTGTGCATCGCCGCCGGGGGCGCCACCGAACGGTTCGGCGTCACACCGGACATGGTGACCTTGGCCAAGTCGTTGGGCGGGGGTCTGCCGACGGGGGCGATCGGCGGCACGGAGGAGGTCTTCTCGGTGGTTGAGAATGGCGGCGTCTACCAGGTGGGCACCTACAACGGCAACCCGTTGGCCATGGCAGCCACCCGGGCGTCCCTCGAACAGGTGTTGACACCGGCCGCCTACGCCCACCTCGACGCCCTCAACGACCACCTGGTCGCCGCGTGCCAGGCCGTCATCGACGAGCATGACCTGCCCGGCTATGCCATCGGGGTCGCCTCCAAAGGGTGTGTCACCTTCGCCCCGGAGAAGATCGTCGACTACGCCACGTACAAGAAGCACCAGGACGGCGAGCTCGCTGACCTGGCCTGGTTGTACAACATGAACCGTGGGGTGTTCATGACACCGGGCCGTGAGGAGGAGTGGACGCTGTCGGTCCAGCACACTTTCGCCGACGCCGACGTGTTCGTCTCCGCCTTCGCCGAGATGGCCGCAGACCTGACCCGCTGAACCGCTCCCAGCAACCACGCACCCGGGCTACGCAGGCAGAACCTGGAGCCGTCACAGGGGCATTCCACGTCGCGCTGGACGCCGATGATCGATACGGTCAAGCCGGACAACCCGACCGACGGCCCGAGGAGGTGCGCCACGTCAGAGATCGAGCCTGCGGCGCGCCCCCGCCGCGCCCGTCACCGTCTGCCTGAAGACGTCCTGCGTCTCCAGCAGGCCTTGCTGCCCACAACAGTCCCGCTGCTGCCCCGCGCCGACCTCGCGGCGGCCTACCTCCCGGCGACCGACCCGAACAACGTCGGCGGTGACTGGTTCGACGCCGCGCACCTGCCCGACGGACGGTTGGTGCTCGCCGTGGGCGAGGTCGTCGGCGGCGGGCTGGAGTCTGTGGCCACGATGGGCCAGATCCGGGCGGTGCTGGCTGCACGGCTGTACGACGGCGGTTCCCTGCTGGAGTCGATCCGGGCGGTGGAGACCCTCGCCACGCGCCACCCTGCGGCGTTCGCCTCCACCTTGTGCGTGGCGTCGCTGAACCTCACGACCGGGGTGCTGGCGTACGCGACCCGCGGCCATCCCGCGCCGGTGGTGATCGGGCGCACCGGGGCGCGGCTGCTGCCGGCCACCGGGGACGGTCCGCTGGGCACACGTACCCGAGACCGTTCGGCCTCGACACGGCTGAGCACCGACGACCTGGTGCTGATGTTCACCGACGGGATGCTGCGCAGCATCGACGAACGCCCGGCCCAGGCCCTCGAACGGGTGCGTGCGGCTGCTGGTGCACTGGGCGCCGACCAGTCAGGCTCTCCGGTGGTGCGGTTGTGCGAAGAGCTGCCGACCGAGCTGGGCAGCCCCGCGGACGACTCGATCCTGCTGGGTGTGCACTACCGGGCGACCCCAGCCGCCCTGGACCTGGAGTTCCACGCCGACGTCGAACGTCTGGCAGGGGTGCGGGCGGCGGTCGACGACTGGGCCGAGGACATCGGGCTGGCTTCTGACGACCGCCGACGGGTGCTGCTGGGGGTCTCCGAGCTGGTGGCCAACGCTGTCGAGCACGCCTACGCCGGGCGTCGGCCCGGCCCGGTGCGGGTGCACGCCGAGCTCACCGAGGACGCGTCGGTGCTGGCCACCGTCGCTGACGACGGCCGGTGGCGCGAACCGACCCGCCACCCCGGCGACCGCGGCCGTGGGTTGTCCATGAGCGCCGCCCTGGGCCTGCGCGTGGAGATCGAAGCCCGCGACGACGGCACCTTGGCCACGGTGGAGTCCCCCGCACGGCGCCCGCTGAGCCTGCTGTCCGGCGAGGCCCCTCCTCCCGAAGAGCCCGGCGCGGGCACCCGGTTGACCATCGTCACCTCCGACCGTGTCACCGTCAAAGCCGTCGGACCGCTGGCGGCCCGGCACCGCGCTGCCCAGCTGGAGGCCGAGGTGCGCCGGGTGGCCCGTAACGGCCTGGTCCCGGTGGACGTGGACCTGCGTGAAGCCACGAGCCTGTCCGGCCCGGGGATCGCTGCGATCGAAGCCCTGCTCGGCCCTGACGGCCCTGGTGACGTGCGGATCATCGCCGACTCGTCCTCGGCGGTCGGAGATATGCTCGCCCTGGCTGGAACACCGTTCGCCGGCGAACCGGCCCGGCGGGGAGGACGCCGTTCGGCGGCACCTGAGGTCCGCGCCCGTCCTCCCGCCCCCGAGCTGTCCCTGGAACCCACCCACCCGCGCGGTATGCCCTACCGCGACGGCGCCGGATGACCCAAGGCACGACGGCACAGGCCTGTGCGCAGACCAGCGGCCTAGCGGCCTAGCGGCCGTGGTCGCGGTACCGACGGTCGCGGCGGCTCTCGTTGATCTTGCCAAAGCCGGGGACCTGCTCAGGTGAGCCCGGGGCTGGGGGGATCCACGGGACGACGGGGATCGGCCTGGAGTCTCCAGGCGGCGGGGGCTGGTGGGGCACAGCGAACGAGGCTTTGTTGGCACGTTTGACGACGTACAAGGCCTGGTCGGCGGCGTCGAGCAGACCAGCGGCGTCCATGGAGCCAGTCAGCTCGTGCACCCCGACACTCACCGTGACCGACAGCGGGGCCGACCGGGTGGCGAACTGCAGCTCGGCGCAGCGTGCGGCGGTCAGCTCGGCAGCCTTAGACGCAGCCGTCCGGTCCATCCCCGGCAGCATGACCGCGAACTCGTCGCCGCCCATACGCACCAGCTCGGCCCCGGCGGGCAACGACGCGCACGCCTCGTCAGCGACCGCCACGATCACCCGGTCGCCCATAGCGTGGCCGTAGGTGTCGTTGACGTGCTTGAACCGGTCCACGTCCAGCATCATCAGCGACAGCGGGAACCGGCCGCGGGCCTGCTCGACAAGCTCGGGCAGCCGCGACTCCAAGAACCGCCGGTTGCGCGCACCAGTCATCGCGTCACGCGAAGCCACGTCTTGCAGGTGCACGCTCGCCTGCGCCAGCTCGGTGATGTCACGGGCCGTGACCACGACAGTCGGCGCCCGGCCTGGTTGGTCCAGCCGGTTGGCCATCAGCTCGACCACGCGCCCTGAGGCTGTGCGCACCTCCGTGGCGGTGTCGGGCTCGGGGACCGGGCCCAACCGCGCGTCGGCGTAGGTCTTCCACTGACGAAGGCCGGTGGCGAGCATCTCCCACGCGGCCACGTTGGCCAGCAGGACCTCGCCGGACCCGGTGAGCACCACGACACCCTCACCGATCCCCGCCAGCACCTGCGGCACCGTGATCGGCAGCTGGACGAGCCCTGGGTGCTGTGCCCCCAGCAGCAGCCAGGTCGTCATCGTCGCGCACAGCAGCGTAGGGGTCCACACCGCCGAGCCGTGGCCCAGGGCGTACGACATCCACGCCACACCGGCAGGCATGAAGCTGGCGACCACCCACAGCAGCAGCCGACGCTGTGCCGGCGTCGACGCCGACCCGACGACGAGCAGCACCGCGAGGGCCACGACGACCACCAGCACCCCCACCGAGGAGGTGACGACGAACAGCGGACTGTCTGTGACCGAGCCTGTCTCGGTCTCGTCCACGACGAACCTCCGTGTGGCCGGGACCACCAGCGCCGTCACAGTCACCAGCGGCGGCAGCCAACCCACGACGAGCAGCCGACGTGTGGCCAGGTGCGTCCAACGGCTGACCTGCAGGGCCAACCACACCAGGACGGAGATCGCGCACCACCCCAGCAGCGTCTGGGCGACGTACATCACCAGCTGGTCAGGCACCAGCGCCACAGCCAGCGCCCACCCTGCCGCAGCGAGCGTGAACACAGCCACCGGCACGGCGAGCAACCGCGGCAGCCGCCGCACAGTGGCCACCAAGACACCCAGCGCCGCCACTGCGGCGACGACAGCCAGGGCCTGCGGCACAGCGCTCATCGCACCGCCCCCGCACTGACGCTGCGGGGGCTGAGCGGTCCGACCCGCACCCGGTTGCGCCCGGCGACCTTCGCCGCGTACAGGGCACCGTCAGCGGTGGACAGCAGCCCGGGAGCGTCCATCCCGGGTGCGAGCTGGGCCACGCCGATGCTCAGCGTGACCGGGGTCTGGCCCTGTGGCCGGGGCAGAGCAGCGACGGCGACACGCCACAGCTGGCCCCGCAGCTCAGCGGTGTCGGCATCGGTGTCGTCGAGCACCACGAGGAACTCGTCACCGCCGACCCGCACCGCCAGGTCGTCCCCGGCGGCCAGCACCTGGGCCACCGCGATGATGACCTCGTCCCCGGCGGGGTGGCCGAAGTGGTCGTTGAGGTCTTTGAGGTGGTCCAGGTCGACCATGGCGATCGACAGCGGGCGCCCGGTGCGGTGGGCGTCGTCGATGAGGACAGACAGACGGTGGTCCAGGTAGCGGCGGTTGCGCAGACCAGTGAGGGCGTCGCGACCGACCTGGTCGGCCAGCTCGGTACGCATCTGGTGCAGCTCGGTGACGTCGCGCACCGACAGCACCCGCGCCACCGGCGCCTTCCCGTCGCGCACTGTCGTGGTGCGCACCTGCAGCACCGCACCACGCAGCACCACGTTGCGTTCACCGTCGTCACCCATGACCGCGCCCAGGGCAGGGTCGAGGGCACGGGGGTCGTCGTCGCAGACCAGCCAGTGCCGTCCGAGCACGTTGTGGTCGATCACCGTCCCGTCCAGCCCCACGAGGACCAACGCGTCGGAGACCAGGTCCAGCAACGACGAGGTTCCCGCAGGCAGCGGCACCATGTCACCGGACCACCGCCCGGCGATCAGCCCTATGGCCACCAGGGCGACCGGCAGCCAGGCGAACCAGAGCGTGCCAGGCTGCAAGACCAGCACCAGCGCCCCGAGGATCCCGACGACACGCACCACCACGTTCCACACCACGTCGTGGCGCAACGGTCCGACGGCTTGTTCGGCCTCCACGATCTCCACCGCCAGGGCCCCGCACACGGCCACCACCACCCAGATGACCGCCACCAACACCAGCGGTCCGACGCGCCGCTCCCCGGCGACGTCAGTGACGACCAGGCCCGCCGACGCTGGTGCTTGCCCGACGACCGCGACGGCTGCTGGCACCGCGGCGACGAGGACCACGACGCTCCACCGCAGCCAGTGCTGCATCCCCGCTTGTGTCAGCGACCAGCCGAACACCCCCACAGCGGCGAGCGCGACCGGAGCCAAGACCAGGGACGTCGCGGACCACCAGCCACCGACCTGGACAGCCACTGCCAGCGCGGTCCACCCGGCCAGCCCCACCAGCTCCAGGGCGCGCCACAGCCGAGGGGTCGCGCGGTTCCGCACCTGTCGCACCGCCATGGCGATGGCGACCACGACGGTGGCCGCACCAACCCCGACGAGTGCCCAGGTCGTGCCCGGCATCGCGCTCCTCGGATCGTTGGGTTCGCTCCGCTCGTCAACACCGCCCAATCGGCTCAGCCGCGCGAGCAAGCTCGCCCGTTCGACGCCTCAATCGGGTGTCCCCTGGCTCATCGGCACAAATACCGGCCCGTTGAGCCCCGCGCAGGGCTCGTACCACCAGGGCAACCGCCTACCGGGCGCGGGCTCCCCTGCCGAGGACTTCGGGGGGTGCACGTCCATCGGCTCGCGGGTCACCGGACGGCCTTCGAGGTTCGGCACGCCCGCAGCAGGGCATACAGCGACCACCTGTGCCCGACGGGACCATCGGCGCTGCGACGTCCACCGCCAGCGTGTTGGTCAGGGCGGTCCGGACCCGGGTCTACAGGTCGGCGTGCAGCACGTCACTGTTCCGGGTCGGGTGCACCGCTGTCGGCCGGTTTGGCCCTGGGGCGCGGCGACGGCCGGGGCGCAGGGTTGTCAGGTACGACGGGTTGGTCGTCGGCAGCGACCGGTTCGGCTTTGGCTCGCCGGGCGACCTTCTTGGTCGCGTCCTTGGCCTTGTCGGAGATCTCTTCGATCTTGTCGCTGATCTCTTCGCGCGCCTCGGCGAGGATCTCCCCAGCCTTGCGGGTCGCTTCGCGGCTCTTGGCCACAGCGCTGCCCGCGGCTTCGCCGACGGCGTCGGCAGCGTCGCCGACCTTGTCTTCCAGACCGGCTTTGTCGGTCGGTTCCCACGGCTCGGCCCACGGGTCGACCTGGTTGCGCGAACGGGCCCACAAAGCCGCGGCGGCAGCCCCACCAGCGACCAGAGCAGCACCGATGAGCACCTTGCGGGCCGTGTGCGACTTCTTCTGCGCGGCCTCGGCCAGCCGTGCGGCCTCCAGCTCGGCCGCCTGGGCCCTGTCGGCCGCGGAGTTGACCGCCGCCACGAGCTTGGGCAGCAGGTCACCGACGATCTTGTCGTGGGCGGTGCCGACCACGGGCGCGGCCCTGCCTGCGGCCCTCTCGACCTGCGGGGCCGCAGCCTTGACACCTTCGGCGTACAGGTGCTCCACACGTGGGGTCAACCACTCCACCAACGCCTCGACCCGGGGGGTGGTCCAGCCGTAGGCGTTCGCCGCAGCACCCCGGGCTGCGAGCGCGGCCTGTGCTGCCTGCTCCTTGAGCAGGTCGCGGTCGACGTCGAGCTTCTTGGCCAGCGGGCCGATTCCCATGTCCACTCCCCGGTCGTGTGAGTCCGTAACTTCACACTCTGCCATCCTTCCAGGCTCGGTGCAGGTTCCTGACGTCTTTGGCGGCTCCGCCAGCAGCGAACACACGGCTATCTCACCCTGGGCGCGCGGACGCGCGTGAGATGTCGTGCAAGACTGAAGACCATGTTCGCAACCCTCCACACCTCCGCAGGCGACATCCGCCTCGAGCTGTTCCCCCACCACGCCCCGACCACCGTCGCCAACTTCGCCGGTCTGGCGGACGGGACCAAACCCTGGCGCGACCCCGCGGGCGCCCCGGGCACCGGCCCTCTGTACAACGGGGTGATTTTCCACCGGGTGATCAGCGGTTTCATGATCCAGGGCGGTGACCCGGAGGGCACGGGCCGCGGCGGGCCTGGCTACACCTTCGGCGACGAGTTCCACCCCGAGCTGGCTTTCGACCGTCCGTACCTGCTGGCGATGGCCAACGCAGGCCCCAGCACCAACGGGTCGCAGTTCTTCATCACTTTGTGCCCGACCCCGCACCTGAACGGCAAGCACACGATCTTCGGCGAGGTGGCCGACGCCGCCTCCCGGGCCGTGGTGGACGCGATCGGCACCACCGCGACCGGCCGCGGTGACCGCCCGGTGACCGACCAGGTCATCGAGTCGGTGACCATCGAGCCGTGACCTGAGGTGTCCGACCAACCCCAGGAAAGCGCCGGCACGACTGACGTCCCGGTCTGCCCACGCCACCCCACCCAGCCGGCGTACGTGCGCTGCCAACGCTGCTCACGGCCGGTGTGCCCGGCGTGCCAACGCCCGGCTCCGGTAGGGATCCAGTGCGTGGACTGCGTGTCCGCCAGCAACCGGGCCGTGGCACCACGGGCGACGTTCGGCGAAGGCCGGGTCTCAGGACGCCCGGTCGTCACGCTGGCCATCATCTCGCTGTGCGCTGTCGCTTTCATGGGCGAGCTGACGATCCCTGGGTTCATGGACCAGTTCCAGTTCGAGCCCCTCCTGGGTGTCGACGAACCGTGGCGGTTCGTCACCGCGGCGTTCTTGCACGCCAACGTGCTGCACATCGCCTTCAACATGTTCGCCTTGTGGATGGTCGGCCCCTTCTTGGAGACCAGCCTCGGACGGGCCCGCTACATCACGCTGTACCTGCTCGCAGCGCTCAGCGGGTCAGTGGCCATGGTCGTCGCCGCGTGGGTCACCTCACCAGTCATCCACGACGACGTGGCGTCCGGGTGGATGGTCGGGGTCGTCGGGGCGTCAGGGGCGGTGTTCGGGCTGTTCGGGGCGGTGCTCGTCGTGCTCAAACGCACCGGGCGCAGCGCGCAGGGCATCATCGGGGTGCTGGTCATCAACGGCATCCTCGGGTTCGTCATCCAGGGCATCGCCTGGCAGGCGCACCTGGGCGGGCTCCTCGCGGGTGCGGCACTGGGCGCGGCTTACGCCTACGCCCCACGTAAGCACCGCCTGGAGATCTCCGTCGCGGCGAGCCTGGCGGTGGCGCTCATCCTCGTCGGCGTGGTGGTCGGGGTGTACCTCAAGGTCGGGTTGATGGCCTAGTGGAGTCGAGCGTTCCGGACCACGACGTGGCGACGGTCACCGCACAGCTCGGACGGCCCCCGCGCGCGATGGTCGCCGTCGCCGCACGCTGCGTGTGCGGACGCCCGACGGTCGTGCGCACAGCCCCCCGCCTGCCCGACGGCACCCCCTTCCCCACGACGTACTACCTGACCTGCCCTCCGGCTGTCGCCGCGGTGAGCACCCTGGAGGCCGGTGGCCTCATGCGCGAGCTCACAGGACGCCTGGGTGACGACCAGGTCCTCGCCGCCGCCTACCAGCGCGCCCACGAGGCGTACCTCGCCGACCGGGCCGAGCTGGGCGACGTCCCTGAGATCGCTGGTGTCTCGGCCGGAGGGATGCCCACCCGGGTCAAATGCCTGCACGTCCTGGTGGCCCACGCCCTGGCCGCAGGCCCGGGCACCAACCCCATCGGCGACGAGGTCCTGGCCATGCTCGCCGACACGTGGAGCCCCGACCGCTGCCGCTGCCCGGCCAACAAGGCTCCAACAGCGGACCAGGCTGCACACCCAGCCAAGACAGCGGACCCGGCTCCGACACACCCAGCCAAGACAGCGGACCAGGCTCTCGCAGACCAGGCTCAGGCAGGCACGACGCGGTAGCGACGGTTGGCCAACGACGGGTTCCGTCCGCGGACCGCTGTGACCTGCTCGGGGTCGAGGTCGACAGTCGCGAAGCCGGGGTCGCCGTCCAGAGCCGCGCCGACAACCCCGTCAGGGCCGACGGCCAACGAGTGCCCGATCACCCCAGGACCGGCCAGCCCGACCCCCACGACGATCGCGGTGTTCTCGATGGCCCGCGCAGTCGCCAACGTCGTGAAGTGCTCGACCTTGAGCGGGCCGGACGCCCACGCAGCAGGGACGAGCAGCACCTGGGCGCCAGCATCGACCAACCGCCGCGCTGACTCAGGAAAACGCAGGTCGTAGCAGGTCATGACGCCGAACCGCAGGCCGTGCACGTCGAAGACCAGCGGCGGGGCGTCTGCCGGGCCGGGTTCGAGGTGGTCGGACTCGCGGGAGCCGAACGCGTCGTACAGGTGCACCTTGTGGTACTGGCCGACCAGGTCGCCGTGGGCGTCCACCGCGACGATGACGTTCGAGGCCCGCCCCGCCCCAGGCAGCGCAGTACCGGCGACCACGGCGACACCGGTGCTCGCCGCGTGCTCGCGCAGCGTCGTGACGAACGGGCCGTCCACAGGTTCGGCCAGCTCTAGGCCCACCCCGGCCGGGGTGAACGCCGACGAGTACTCGGGCAGCACCACCAGGTCGGCGTGCGAGGCTGCCGCGGCAGCGATCGCCTCGACGGCTGCGCGCCGGTTGGCCTCGTGGTCCTCGGTGCTGGCGACCTGGGCAACGCTGACACGTACGACAGGCCGCACTGGCGGTGAGGGGTTGGCAACCGTCACTGCGGTCATTGGTCATCTCCTATCCCTGCGAACAGGTCGTCCTCGGGTGTCGTGGTCATGACGTGCGAACGGGCCAACGCGAACTCTTCGTACGGCCACACCTGGGCTTCGAGGTCGCGGGGCATGGCGAAGAAGATACCAGCTGGGTCGACCTGGCTGGCATGGGCCCGCAGGGCGGCGTCCCGGGCGCCGAAGAACGGAGCGCACTCGACCCGCGTCGTGGCTGGGGGCCTTGGACGCCTGAGCCATCCCTCGAACGGCGAAGCCAGGCCCGCAACCGTCAGGGCTGTGTGCAGGGCGCCGATCCGCTCGCTGGAGAACGTCACGTCGTAGTAGAGCTTGGTCACCTGCCACGGCGGCCCGGCCTCGACGAACTGGTCGCCGTCACCAGCGGCGTGGTACGCCGCGAGCCCGACCTCGTGGGTGCGCACATGGTCAGGGTGCGGGTACCCGCCTGACGGGTCGTAGGTCGTCATGACATGGGGCCGGAACTCGCGGACCACCTCGACCAGGGCTGCCGTCGCCTGTTCCAGCGGGACGGCCGCGAAACAACCAGGAGGCAGCGGCGGGACCGGGTCGCCTTCGGGCAGGCCCGAGTCGACGAACCCCAGCCATTGCTGGCGCACCCCTAACGCCGCGGCCGCAGCCGCCATCTCGTCGCGCCGCAGCGCGGTGGTCTGCGCCATCGTGGTCGGGACAGGCCCGGTGAACTGCGGGTTGAGCACTGTGCCCCGCTCACCGCCTGTGCACGTGACCACGAGGACCTCCACACCCTGCGCCGCGTACTTGGCGCAGGTGGCACCACCTTTGGACGCCTCGTCGTCGGGGTGCGCGTGGACTGCCATCAAACGCAGCGACATGAACACAGTCTCCTTCCCGGGGGACGCCAGCCTACGCAGCACACCGGGGCGCAGACCAGTTCAGCGGCTGTGTTTTGGTCTGGCGACAATCTGCGGCACGCCAGAAGCCAACTGGGGGGTGACAACATGCCCCACTGAAGATCGATCCTGGGCGCCCGATGGGATACGCTGGATGTTCGCACGCAGGCCCGGCAAGCATCTTATGCCTTGCCGATGTGGAACCGCGGCGCCCCCCGCTCCGCATCGACCTCGCTTGTGCCTTGACGGAAGGAAAGACCGTGACCGAGACCGCCGCTATCTGGCTGACCCAGGAGGCGCACGACCGCCTGCAGGCCGAGCTGGCCGAGCTTGAGGGGCCCAAGCGCGACGAGATCACCGTGCGTATCTCCGCAGCCCGCGACGAGGGCGACCTGAAGGAGAACGGCGGCTACCACGCGGCGCGCGAAGAGCAGGCGAAGAACGAGGCCCGTATCCGCGAGCTCAAGGAAAAGCTGCGCCACGTGCAGATCGGCGCCCCTCCCGACGACGGTGTCGTCGAGCCGGGGATGGTCGTCAATGCTGATATCGCTGGTCGGCCTATGGAGTTCTTGCTCGGTTCGCGCGAGAGCGTGGGTACCGCCGAGATGGACGTGTTCTCCCCCGAGTCAGCGCTGGGCACGGCGATCAACGGACGCCAGGTCGGCGACACCGTCACCTACACCGCGCCCAACGGCCGCCAGATCCCCGTAGCCATCACCGCGGCACGGCCTTTCGGAGGCTAAGCACCCGCCTCGGTCGGTTCGGCCCCGCTGCCGACCTCCTCGGGTTCGGCGTCGACGCTGTCGTCTGGTCGTCGTCGGTGCTCCAGGTTGTCGTCCGTGCCCAGCTCGGGGAACTTGTCGTGCCCGTGCAGGTACAGCACCACCGTGTTGGCCGCGGCGACCAGCGGTACGGCGAACAGCGCGCCGACGATCCCGGCGACCAACGACCCAGCAGCGACGGACAGCAGCACAGCCATGGGGTGCAACGACACGGCGTGGCCCATGAGGAACGGCTGGAGCACATGCCCTTCGATCTGCTGCACCGCCAGCACGACGACCAGCATCCACAGCGCCGTCCACGGTCCTCCGGCCACCAGTGCCACGAGCACCGCGACACACCCGGTGGCCACCGCACCGACAATGGGGATGAACGACCCGAGGAACACCAGCACCGCCAGGGCGAGGGCCATCGGCACCCGCAGCACCAACGCCCCGGCACCGATACCGACGGCGTCGACCGCAGCGACGAGCACCTGGGTGCGTACGTACCCTTCCAGGGTCATCCAGCCACGTCGGCCTGCCTGGTGCACCGGCCCACGGGCTGGTGCAGGCAGCAGTCCGACCAGCCACGTCCAGATCTTCCGTCCGTCCAGCAGGAAGAACACCAGGCAGAACAGCGCGATGAGGATCCCCGCGCCGACGTGCCCAGCGGTGGCCGAGGCTTTGGCCGCCCCTGAGACCAGCTGGGAGCTGAACCCGGAGAGCGACTCGCCCAGCTGGTCCATATAGCGGTCGAGGTCGTCGGAGGAGACCTTCGCCGGACCGTCGGCCAACCACGTCAGGACCTTGGAGAACCCGTCGCCAGCCTTGGTCCACAGGCCACCGAACCCTCGGGCGATCGCTGTGCCCGCTGCTGCGAGCAGCCCGACGACGATGGTGATCATCCCCCCCACAGCAACCCCGACAGCCGCGCCCCGCCGCAGCCGCAGCCGGGTGGTCAAGAACACGACCACCGGGTGCAGCAGCACCGCGAGCAGCAAGGCGACCGCGACCGGCACGACGATCACCTTGAGCTGGGCGACCACCCACATCCCGCCAGCGGCCGCCAGCCCGATGACGACCAACCTCCACGCCCACGAAGCAGCGACACGGACAGCAGGCGTCACAGGATGGCTCACGTGCCCAGCGTAGACGTCGTGCCCGGCACTGTGGGCCCAGCAGGCCCGCTCAGTAGACCGCGACGACGAGGACCTCGTCTGGTCCGGTACCGTCGATGAGCTCGCGCAACGTCTCGACCGAGTCGCGGACAGCGTCGACGATCTCCTCGTCGTCGAGCCCGAGGTCGTCGAACATGGTCTCGTCGCCGAGGATCTGCGCGACCTGCAACCCCAGGATCGCCGGGGCGTCGGCGCGGGTGAAGAACGCGACGAGCGGTGCGTCGTCGTCGTCGGCGATATCCAGGTCGAGCCCGACACCGATCTCGATCTCGTCCAGGTAGTCCAGCAGCGCCATCATGACGTGCCCTGACCACGGATACCCCAGCCCCAGGTCAGTACCCTCCCCGATCACCTCCGAGACCGGGCTCGCCTCCAGCTCGACCCGATCCACCCGGTAGAAACAAGCGACCGACGACACACCGCCACCCTACGCCAGTGATGGGATGGTTTGGGCGACGAGCAGAGCGGGGGTGACGACGGCGGTGCCGGTGTCGGTGGCCAGGGCGAGGCGGCCGTCGTCGGCGAAAGCGAGGTCGTGGACGCGGACCAGGACGGGGATGCTTTCGCCGACATGACGGCCGGTGGCAGGGTTCCACAGCCGCACGGTCCGGTCGTCGGCGGCCGTGGCCATGACAGTCGTCCCGTCGACAGTGCCGAACGCGACGGCGCCGACCGCGCCGCGGTGACCGGTGAGGACCCCGACAAGCTCGCCGGTGGCCGGGTCCCACAAACGGGCGGTGCGGTCGTCGGCGACGGTGGCCAGGACGGGCGTGCCATCGACGGTGCCGAAGGCGACGGACTCGACAGGGCCGTCGTGGCCAGCCAGGACGGCGCGGCAAGAACCGTCGGGGTCCCACAGCCGCACCGTGCAGTCAAAGCTGCCGGTGGCCACCACTGTGGTGCCAGCGACCTGCCCGGCAGCGACAGTGCTCACCCAGCCGTTGTGCCCGTGCCACGCGTCACCGACCGGACGGCCCGTGGTCACGTCCCACATCCGCACTGTGCGGTCGGGGCCGCCGGTCACCACGACGGTGCGCCCGTCCACCTCGCCGAAAGCCAGACCAAGCGCCGAGGTGGACAACGGCGCACACGCTGGCTGGCCGGTGACCAGGTCCCACAACCGGACAGTGCCGTCGTCGCCGGCGGTGGCCAGCAGCGTGCCGGCGCACCCGAAGGCCGCCGCAAGCACGGGACCGTCATGTCCTCGCAGGTGGCGCAGCCCCTGGCCGGTGACCGGGTCCCACAACCGCACGGCGTGGTCGGCGCCACCGGTGGCCAGCACCCCGGGTGCGGCTGCGACGGCGTGGACCACAGGGCTCGGGTCGTCTTCGCCGAGCGCCACCGCCTGGGGCGTGCCGCGGGGAGGAGTCGACACCGGGTTGGTCGAACCGTCCGGGCCAGAAAGGTGCACAGCGGCCAGATCGTCACCGAGCAGCTCAGCGGCGAGCGCGTCGACCTCGGCCAGCTGTTCGGGAGTCGGATCCGGCTGCGGTGGTCGCTGCATGTCACCGAACAGCTCAGCGGCGAGCGCGTCGACCTCGGCGAGCTGTTCGGGGGTCGGGTCCGGCTGCGGTGGTGGTGGTAGTGGCATGTCACCGAGCAGCTCAGCGGCGAGCGCCTCGACCTCGGCGAGCTCTTCAGGGGTGGGAGCGTACCGTTGGGCGCCGGGTCCTGGCTGGTCGGACCAACCAGGACCGGTCTCGTAGCGAGAGTGTGCGCCGGTGGGAGCCTGGTCGTAGGCGCGGTGCCTGCCGCCTTGTGGCCGGGCTAGGGGCAGCGCGGCGGAGGCCGGACGCCCGGACCTGCCTCGGACCAGCTCACGGGCAGGGTCCCACAGCCGCAGGGTGCGGTCGTCGGAACCTGTGGCCACGACCACCCGGCCGTCGACCCGCCCGAACGCCACCGCCTGCACGGAACGGCCGTGGCCCCGCAACGGGTCTCCGACCAGGGGCAGGACTTCTTCGTCGGGGGCGTTCCAGCTCATGTCGGACGCGTCCCACAGCCGGGCTGTGCGGTCCAGGCCGCCAGTGGCCAGCAAGATCCGCCCCGACGCCTGGCCCCAGGCGATCGTCTCGACCAGGCCAGGGTGGTTGGCCCGCGCGACCAGAGAACCGGAGACCGGGTCCCACACCCGCACCGAGCCGTCGTCGGAGCTGGTGGCCAAAGGTGCGGTGCCAGAGGCCCCTGCTGGTCCGAACTTCACCGCGAGCACCCGGTTGCCGTGGCGCAGCGGGCGGTCGATCCGTTGGTTGGTGCACGGGTCCCACAGCCGGGCAGTACCGTCGGCACAGCCAGTGGCCAAGGCTGTGGCACCGGCGACCGTGCCGAACGCGACCGTGCGGACTGCTGCGCGGTGCGGCAGCGGCTCGTGCGGGGCTGGCGGGCCTCCGGCCGGCAGGTCCCACAGCTGGGCCGTCTGGTCCGCCGAGCCGGTGGCCAGCACCACACGTTGGTCGATCCGCCCGAACGTCACCGCCCACACAGCCCCGGTGTGCCCGTTGAGCACACCCAGCTGTTCCCCAGTGGCCGGGTTCCACAGGCGCACCGTCTGGTCGGCACCACCGGTGGCCAAGACCATCCGCCCGTTGACCTGCCCGAACGCCAAAGAGAGCACTCTGCCTTCGTGCCCGCGCAGGGGTTCGCCGACCACCTGGCCGGTGGCCGGGTCCCAGCAGCGCACCTCGTCACCGCTGGCCCCCACGAGCAGCGAGCGCCCGCCGACCTGCCCGAACGCCAGGGCCGCCACAGGTCCGGTCGTCGCGGCCAGGACGTTGCGCGGGGCGGTCCAGGTGCGCCACCCCAGCTCGTCGGGCCCGTCGTCGGGGGTGCGCAGCAACGCGAAACGCAGGGCCTGGCGACGACGTCCCAACGTGGGGATCTGGTCCAGGTGAGGCTCGACGGCGGCCCATGCGGCCAGCGAACGGGTCGCCTGCCCGTCGGGCAGCGGCAGACCCAGCCGACGGCGCAGGTCACCGCTGGTCTCCCAGGGCAAGAACGCCGCAGGGACGACCTCGTCGACGAGCACAGACCCGGCAGCGGCGTGGGCGACGAGGTGGCGGCGCAGGTACGGGTCGGGGGTGTCGCCGACCAAGGCGCCCAACCGTCGGGCGATCCGGGCCTCGACCACCTCTTCTGGTTCGACGACCAGGCCGTCGACGAGGGCGTCAGGACGTTGGCGCAGCATGTCGGCGATCGTCGCGTGGGCTGGGCGGAACACCCGCTGGCCGTCTTCGGAGGCTGTCATGACGAAGGCCGCGAGCGGTCCGCGCAACAGCTCGCGCAGCAGGTCGTTACCCACGTCCTTGTCGGCCACAGCGCTGGCCAGCGTCGGCCACACCGCACCCCAGGGGGTCCCGGCCCCGCGGGCGAACGCCAGGGCGCGCAAAGCAGCCAGGTACTGGGTGGCCGGCCGGGCTGTGGTCGCCGCCTGGTCGGCCAACGTGCGGCGCAGAGCCCGCAACAGCACGTCGCCGACGAGGTCGAGGGTGTCCAGGTCAGCCACCTGCGGGCTGCTCGCCAGCGACTCGGCGACGATCCGCACATCCACAAAGCTGGGCTGGTCAGAGCGGCCGAGCAGGTCAGCGACAGCCTCGGCGTCGGCGGGCCGGTCGTAGTAGGGCGACCCCGGGGACCTCAGCAGCCGCAAGCAGTAGGAACGGACCTCCCCAGCGACGTCGTGGTCGGTGCGCACGACCGTGTGCGACGCCAACGCTTCGACGAGCGTGAGCAGGTCAGTGTCGCTGGTGGCGTCGTGACGCACCCCGACCAGCACTCGGGCCGCTGGGCGCCCGTCGTCGTGGCAGGTGCGCACCAGGGCGCCGAGCACCTCGTGGACCAGCGCCTCGGGCTGGACGGACTCGTCGACCGAGTCCACCACCACGCACACCGGCAACCCACCGGTCTTGTCGGTGCTGGCAGCCTTGAGCCCTTGGGCGAGACGTTCGTGGATCGACGTGCCCGGTTCGTCGGTGCGTGCGGCACCGAGCGCACCAAGGATGAGCTCGGCGACACGTTCGCTGGTACGGCCCCGGGCGTCGACCGCCACGTGCACCGACCCGGCCGGGGGGACCAGCCTCGGTGGGACCGCCTGCGCCAACGTCGGGTACCGGGAGCCGAACCCAGGGTCGGCGAGAGTCACAGCACGCGACAGCACAGCCGACTTGCCGGTGCCACGTGCGCCAGTGACCACCAGCAGCGGTTCGTCACCGTTGGTCAACCACCGCACGACCTGCGCCATGACCGGAGCGCGGCCTGTGAAGTACCAGGCCGGGTTGCCCCGGGGGGTTTTGTCGACCTTGTGTGGGTCCGGCGGGCGGGCGGCCACCTTCGTCGGGTCGATGACAGGTCGGTCCATCCCCCGGCCGTCACCGCTGACGACGAACGACCCGAACGCGACGATCGGCAGGTCACGACGGTCTGCGGCAGGGGGGCGAGGGTCCGCAGCCGCGCACGCCAGCCGGGTGTAGGCGTCGATCGTCTCAGCGCTCAGCGTCAGGTCCGCCGTGGCCGGGTTGGCAGCCTGGGCTGCTGGGTCGTAGGCCGGGTTGGGCAAGGCGGGGCACGGTTCGTCCCACTCGGCGGCGAACGCCTGCACCTGGGGGCGGATCATCGCCGGGCGTCCCACACGGGCCAGCTCACCGGGGGCAGCCTCCAGGGCGGCGCGCAGGCGGGCGGGGGTCAGGTACGGCTCGTCGGCCAGCGCTGTATACGGTTCGACATACCCGTTGTCCATGCTGACCAGGCACAACGCCTCGGCGATAATGTCTGTGAGCTCTTCGAACCGCGGTTCGGTGCGTAGGTCCGTCGCCACCCCGGGCACCACCAGCACCATCTTCGGCGGGGTGCGGACCGGCTGGCGCACCCGGTCGCCGTACAGGTTCGCGGCACGCTGGGCGAACCGGTAGGCCGAGCACGAGTCGAGCACCACCAGCGCGTCGTCGGCGTCAGAGTCCCAGATCGCCTCCAGCAGGGCCGCCGGGTCGTAGCTGCCGCCGTCGATACGCAGGCGGTACTCGGTGGAGACCGGCCCCTCGTCGCCGTGGCCGGTGACATACAGCCCGACAGACGAGCCGGTACGCACCTGCGTGAGCCGGTCTGCCAGCAAGGACATAGCGTTGCGGGTCGTCTGCCCAGGTTGCCACGCCGGGGTCAGGACCTGGGGCGCGGGCAGCACAGCCCACCACCGCCGCACGACGTCGACCTGTGCTTGCAGGCGACGGTCTTCGCCTGGGTCGTCCTGGCGCGGGGCGACGAACGCGACGTACCGACGGTTGCCCACGTCCTCCACACTATCGGGAGGCCGTCGGTCCTCGTGGTGGATTCGGCAGGCCAATATGTGCACGGAAGCACATCCCAGCAGCTGGCGGACGGGGCCTGAGGGGGCCGGGGGTGTGAAGACGCGACTATTTCGGACGAAGCAGGGGCAGATAGGGCCTTTCTACCCGTGACTCGTGAGAGGCTTGACTCCAGCATCCCGCTGAGCCGCGGGCCGGGCGTTGAGAGGGTCGACATGCCGCTGTTCGAGCTGGGTTCTGGGCGCGTCCGGCTGGTGCAGCCGATGCAGCCGAGGGCCAGCACGTTCACCGCTGAGGTGCGGGCTGTCGTGACGCACAACCTCCAGGCGGTGGTACCCGAGCCGCTGTTCGTCGTCCACGAGCACGACGGGCGTGAAGGCTCGGGCCTGCCCGACCTGCTCGCCCTGGACCCGACGGGACGTCCGGTGACGATCGAGGTCGTCCACCAGCTCGACCACGACGCGTTCTTGTCCGCCCTGCGCCGGGCCGGCACCGCCGGACGTATGACCGAGACAGACTTCGGCCAGGTCTACCAACCGACCGACCCGTCGCGGTTCGCCCGGGACTTCAACACGTTCCGCGCTGGTCTGCCGTTCGGCATCCAGGCCCCGCACCGCGCCGGTCCGCGGATCGTCGTGCTGTGTGCCGACATCGCCCCCGAAGCCCATGACGCGGCCGATTTCTGGCAGGCCCGTGGTGGCCGCCTCGACATCCTCCAGGTCGGGGTCGTGATCGGTGAGGACGAGACCCGGCTGCTGGCCATCGGCCCCTACGCCACCCACGAGTCGCGGCGTCGGATGCCTGAGCCGACCGGGTTGCGCCTGGTGCACGGCGGTATGTTCGAACCGGATATCACCAGCGCCCAGCCCATCGTCGAAGAACACCGCGCTGCGGTCAACGACGACGTGCGGCCCACCCCGCCCCTGTCACCGGCGGTGGCCCAGACGATGCCCCGCCCACGCACCGACTCGTCATGGTCGGCGGCGGGCAAAGACTCGTCGTGGTCGTCGGGCAAGGACTCGTCCTGGTCGTCTGGGGGTTCGGACTCGTCATGGTCGTCCGGGGACTCGTCCTGGTCGTCGAGCAAGAGCAGGCCCACCGCCCGTGAGCCTGAGCCCGCCCGCACGGCGCTGGCCGAACCGCCGCGGTCTGCCGACTCGTCGTCGTTCGAACCGCTGGGCCCGGCCGAGCCAGCAGTGCTGCGCAAGCTCGACATCCTCGCCGCGCCGCTGGGCCTGCCCCCGGCGCTCGACGACCGTCCGCACCTGGCCCGCACCTCAACTGTCGCGTACCCCGAGCTGGTCGAGCTGGTCAACGAGGTCGGCCCCACCCAGCTGGTGTGGCTGCGCCGCCGCCGCGGGGAGAGGATCATCGCCCGTCTGCGGATCGACGGGTTGATCGAGCTGCCCGACGGGCGCCGTTTCGACGACCCCTCAGCCGCAGCCTCCGCCGCAGCCCGTTCCGAAGGCGAGTTCGACGGGTGGACCTCGTGGCGTCTCGGCGACCACGGCCCCACCCTGGCCGAGGCGATACAGGAACGCCACCCGTTCTGACCTGGCCTGACACCTGACCCGCCTCTTCATGCCACATCGCTCCCTGTTATACCTTGCCAAAACTGGCAGAATGTGACCAGCGGCTGTTGTGCTCTCCTGCAGGTATCCCTCGATTGAGTGAATATATGGATGTTTCTTCCCAAAAGGTCCTGTGCCAACCCGGCATCTGCACAATTGTTCCAGCTGTGATCGCCCACCGCTGGGAACGTCCGGGCCCGCCGGTGGGCGACCACGATGGCGCGCAACCCCCGAGCACGGCGCCCACCGACGACCCCGGCACCGCTGTTGACCGAGCCTTCGCATGGGCATCAACAACATCTGCGACCCTGCGCTCGGCCTCAGCGCTCATCGCCGAGCAGATCATCACCGTTCCCGACGATCCTCCCCTGCCCGACGCACCCACGCTCCACCTGCGCCTCGACCGTGTGCGCCGCGAGATGCTCACCCTCGCCCAAGAGCTCGACCCCGCCTGACCCCTCGCACAACAGCCCCCGACCAGCAGACCGTCTGGGCCACATGTGGCCGAGGCAGACCCCCAGCACGGCGCTGGAGAATTGTGGCCCGCGGCCACGTGACACTGCTGGCAGCATTCTTCGCAGAATTGTCGACCGCAACCGGGCGGCTTTCTTCGGCGCCCACTGTGCTCACTGCGCTCACTGCGCTCCACTGTGCTCACTGCGCCCAAGGCAGAGCCTGCCACCTCGCTGGCTGCCCTCCAGAGCTCAGCCGTCGAGGAAGGTGGTGTCCAGGAGGGCTTCGGGGGCTCGGGTGGGGTCGGTGAGGACGGTTTCTAGTGCCCAGCGCGACGACCAGCCGCAGAGCTGGGCCAGGGCGGCGGCCAGACCGGCCAGGTGGACAGCGTGGGGGAGGGCGTCATGGACCCACCACTCGACCTGGTGGCCGTCGACGGTGAGGTCGTCGTGGAGGTACCAGGTGTCGGTGGTGACGAACGGGGCCAGAGCGGGCGGGACAGGTTCGCGGTCACCGGGAGCGTCGGGGATGCCGGGGGCCAGGTCGCTGGCCAAGGGGAGGTCGAGGATGTCGGCCAAGGAGCGCGCAGGGACCACAGGGCCCAGGTCGGTGCGTTGGCACCACATAGGAGAGTCGGGGACGACCCCCTGGGCTGGCCGGACCATCTCGGCGCGTGCGGGGGCGACGAGGGCGGGCACAACCCAGGCGTCCAGGTCGTGAACCCCCTCGAAGACCTCTGGCCGCGTGGGGGCTTGGGTGGGGACGGCAGCCAGGGCACGCCAGACCTGCACGGCGACGGGCAGGTCGACCAGGGTGCCCGGGGCGATGGTAGAACCGATCTTCGCCCAGGTGGGCAGATCGAGGGTGGTGGCGGCGCTGACTGCGCCCAGGGCGCGGCGGATCTCGTCATCGGTGTCAGCCAGGACCGCAGGAACCCGGGGCAGCCAGCCGACGAGCCAGGTGGGGACGTCGTCGATGGCGAAGGGGGTGCCAAGACCGAGGTCGGCGCGGTGGGTGAGCCACCAGGCTGTGTAGGACGAAAACGCGCCCTGAGGGGTTCTCACGGGGTTGACGAGGGCTCCGCGCAGGTCACGGTCGCAGGCCAGCGTGGCCAGGAAGGTGGACCAGGCGTCGTCGGCGACAGCGTCGAGGTCAGCGACGGCGACGAGGTCACCGACCCAGGCACCGGGGCCCAGACGGTCGCCGAGCCAGGCCAGGTAGTCGGGCCAGGCGTCGACATCGACGTCGTCGGCGCCGTGCGGATCAGCGACGACGTCGCTGACGTGCACCAGGACAGGACCGACACGCACACCCAGGGCGCGCAGGACGGGTTCGCCGAGGAGGTCGACCACCGCGGGCGCCACAGTGGTCAAGACACGGTCGTCGAAGAGGTGCTGTGCGGGCGAACCGGGCAGGACCAGGCCGTGCGCGGGGACGAGGTCGCCATCTGCGGCGGGGAGCTCGACGAGGCCCAGGGTCGGGGCCAGCTGCTCTGGCACGGGCAGGGCCAAGGCGACGAGCTCAGCCACCACGGCCGCCACCTCCCCCAGGACGGGCGTGTCCCCGCTGGCCACCACGACCACCCCAGCGGCGTCATCGACACCCTCCGACGGCGGGTGGACCGGTCCAGCCGGCTCAGGCTCGGGCTCTGAGGCTGAGGCATAGGAAGACAGGCAGTCACCGTGGCGTGGGCGGCCACCGTCGTCGTCGGTCCCGGCGGGCACGTCGCACGGGGGTGGTTCGTCTTGGAGGTCACAGATGGCTGTACGGACCTGGGCGTACGACAAGAGAGCGAGGGCGTCACAGCGGGCGGCGCCGAGACGTTCCCAGAGCCCGTGGGCGGCGTGGGGGTGGACGATACGCAGCCCCCAGCGGGTCAGTGCGGCCAGGGCGCGGGGGGTGAGGCTGGTGTGGAGGGGGCCGTCGAGGACCACCGTGCCGCGAGGACCACGGACGACACGGCCGTCGACCAACGGCACGGGCAGATGGGCCAGGGCCTCTGCCTGCTCGGGCACGACGGAGGCCAGGGCGTCGTACAGGTCGGTCCAGCCGTCCGGTGCGAACAACGACGCGTCGTGCGAACCCACCAGCTCGCACGACGCGTCGTTGTTCGCACCGGGAAGGGCTTCGACGATATCGGCGAGGGGACGCACAGCAACACCGAGGACGCGTAACGCGGCGGGGTTGGCGGGCAGCTCCACGAGGGCGGGGATGCGGCGGGCCAGGGCGGCGACCAGCGGGCGGTCGTGGCCGGCGGGCGCGGCGAGGGCCACGGCGTCGGCCGGGACGAGCATGTCGGTGGGGCCGCGCAGGACCGGGACGTGCCGCAGGGCCTCGACGACGGCTTGGTGGAGGCGGCCGTCCAGCTCACCGGCGGGCAACATGGTGGGCACGAGCGTGGAGACGTCCACACCGGTGGCCACCAGGTCGGTGGCCAGGGCGGCGTAGGTGTCACCAGCGGCAGTGACGAGGGCGTCGGTGACCGGGTTCTGCTGCACCCGGCGACGGGTGGGGTCCAGGGGGAACGTCGCGATGAGCAGGGCGGGCAGGGTGCACAGGTCGTCGGTGGGGGTGGGGGCGTGCACCACCGTCGGCCCGGCTTCTTGCCTGTGCCGCGGCAATGCCCAGGTCACCTGCCAGTGGTGGTGGTCACGCTCTTCGACAGGACGGTCGGCCAGGAGGTGGGCCTCGTGGGTGCCGGTGGCGGTGCGGACCTGCCAGCGGTCGGCGACGTCGGCGACACGGCGGGAGCCTTCGGGGGTTTCGACGACGATCTCGGCCAGGCCGGGCAGGGCCAGGAGCATGGGGTCGCCGACCTCGGCGAGCTGGGCGCGGACTGCTGCGAGCGCCTCGTCGTCGCGCAGGTGGGCAACAACAGCGGTGTCGTAACCAGGCCAGGGGTCGGCAGGGCCGGGCAGGGGCAGGCGCAAGACGGGCAGGGCGTCGCCGCGGCGGGCAACCTCGTCGGCCAGCGCACCGTCGTCGGCGAGCAGGGCACGGGTCTGGGCCAAGCCGAAGCGGACCGTGCCGGTGGTGGAACGCACCTCGATCTCGTCGGCGACGGACCGGACCGCGGCAAAACCGACCCCGAACCGACCCACGACCTGCTGCGGCTGGGTCCTCAGGTCCTGCGGCTGGTGCGCAGGACGGGAGGGCTGGGGCTCACCAGTGCCACCAAGGGGCGGCAGCGCTTCGGACCCACGTATGCCGCGGTCGTCTGGGGTGGTCTGCGCAT
Organism: Micrococcales bacterium; assembly: GCA_009779195.1. Taxonomy (GTDB): domain Bacteria; phylum Actinomycetota; class Actinomycetes; order Actinomycetales; family Cellulomonadaceae; genus Cellulomonas. Next base: position 30,584 of record WRET01000004.1, on the reverse strand, counting down.
CGGTAGGTGGTCGGCTGGTGTGGGGAGCGCGTTTGGCCGAGGCGCGCATGGAGGCGAGGGAGGCGACCCCAGGACCGTCGAGAGGGGTACCGGTGTTCGCCACGACAAGGCGGGCAGCGTCACCGTCGGTTTCTAGCCGGATGAGGAGACGGCCGGGGGTGCCGCTGCGGACTGCGGCGTCTGCGGCGTTCTGGGCCAGGTCGACCAGGACGCGGTCGCGGTAGTACGTGCGGGCGTGGTCTTCTTCGGTGTTGGCGTCTTCGCGGAAACGCGCCGGCGAGGCACGCCAGGCTGTGAGCACCGCCTCGCGCAGGCCGGCGGTGCCGAACGGGTCGGTACTGTCCCCCAGCGGACCGATCATCCCTCGGACGGGCCAGGCTCCGGCGACGCCTCGACCTCACCAGACGCACGACCAGCCGGCTCGTCCGGCTCAGCGGGGACCTCGGTCGCGTCGTCGGTCGCGTCGGTTGGGACCTCGCTCGTCGGCTCGTCGGCAGGCTCGACCGCGTCGCACGGAGCTGGCTCGTCGGACGCGCTGGCCTCGGCCAGGTCGACGACCGCGATCGGCTCGGTGACTGCCGTAGCACCCGGGCGTTGCGCCGGAACCTCGTCTGCACCGTCAGCGGGTCCAGCCTCAACCATCTCGACCGGCTCACCAGCCGTGGCGCTGGGTTGTCCTGCGGCAGCCTCGTGAGACGGTCCAGCCTCGACGACGCCGACTGGCTCGGCAGGTGCCGTGGCGCGCGGGTTCTCCGCGTCGTCGGTCGCCTCTGCGGTGGGTGCGTCGCTGCCATCGGCGTCTTGGCGTCGGTCGAGAGTGAGCGCCTCGATACGGCCGTCGTCGATGAGGGGGTCAGGAGCAGGCCAGTGGGACGGTTCAGGGTCGGCGTCGGTCTGGGAGTGGGCGCCGCAGCCGTGGTCGGTGGACACCACAGTGCCGTCGTCGGGGGACCACTCGTTGGCGCACACACCGAAGACCTGGCCGAGGGCTCCGCGGATCGGGACGAGGAAACCGCAGGTGGCGCAGGCTGCGGTGGCCGCGAGGGCGCCAGCGGAGGTCGGGCCGTGGGTGCCGCGGTACCAGCGGGCGGCGGTCTCGTTGCGGCCCAGGGGGGCCAGGACCCGTTCGCGGGCCAGGGCGAGCTCTTCGACGGGCACGAGCGCGGCGTCGTCCGCGTCGGGGTCGCCGGACGGGCGCCACCCAGGTTCCAGACGTGGGTCGTCATGGCGGAACGGCAAGACGTCACCGACACCCAGGTCACCTGGACGCAGACGTTCGGACCACGGCACCCACGGACGGGCGAGCAAGGCACCGTCACCGGGCAGCAGCACCGCCTCGCACACGCTGACGGCCCGCCCACGAGGCACCCGGGCGACAGCCACTGCCCAGTGCCAGCCCTGGTACCCGCGGGTGGTGCACTCAAAACGGTGGGTGACCAGGCGTTCTGCTTCCAGGGTCGCACCGAGGTGCTCGCCGACGTCGGCCGGGTCCTCGGCAATCTCCTGCGCGGCGGCACGGGCCAGGTCGACCGCCCGGTCGAGCACAGCGTCTTTGGTCATCCTCACGCCTCGATGTCGTCGGCGACGCCGCGGAGCAGCTGTGCGGCCTGGGTGGCCCGGTTCTTGTCCGGATAGCGCCCGCGGCGCAGGTCGTTGCCAATACGGTCGAGCACTTTGATGAGGTCTTCGACGACGACCGCCATCTGTTCGGCCGGGCGGCGTTTGGCCTTCACGACCGACGGCATGGGGTCGAGGATCTTGACCGACAGTGCCTGCGGACCACGTTTGCCGTCAGCAACACCAAAGTCCACCCGGGTGCCCGGGCGTGGTGCTGCGGTGCCCGCGGGCATGGCCGAGGCGTGCAGAAACACCTCACCGCCATCGTCGCCGGAGATAAAACCGAAGCCACGCTCAGCGTCGAACCACTTGACCTTGCCGGTAGGCACCTGGCACCTCTTGAGTTCGGTCCGTCGGGCAACCGCGCCCGGACGGGCGCAGCCGTTGCGCCAAGCCTACCTGTGCTACGGCAGTTGGCTCACCCATTGACCTCATCAGAGTTCGTGACGAGGTTGCGGCACCGTGTCGAGCAGGTCGCGGGCGTCACGCAGACCGTGCAACCACGCCATCGACACCTGGAGCGGTGTGAACCCCGAAGGCAGGGCGACGGGCGACGACTCGCGGTCCACAGCGTCGAGGTACTGGTCCAGGGCGTCGCAGGCGATGGTGGCCACAGGCGACTCTTCGATCCGGGGCAGCCACTCGGCCACGTCCTCCTCGCTCATACCGAGCACGGTGGTGCACAACCTGGCCAGGGCCTCGATGGCTGCGTCCAGAGGTGCGTCAGGGGCCAGGGACTCCACGGCCCGGGTGCGGGCCAGGGCCAGCAACGGCACCTCAGGGTCGTGGTGGCCGCTGGCCTGCATGAGCTCGAGCATCAGCAGCGCGCGCAGCCGGCTGCGGCCCAGCAGGTTGAGGGCCTGGACGATATCTGTCACTTCGTGCCGGGCGCCGGTGGCCGAGTTGACCTGACGCATGACCGTGCGGGTCAGAGCCGCGTCGGAGAGCACCATGTCGGCAAGGTCGGGCAGGTTCGTCACAGGGTTGAACAACCGGGCGACGAGCGTGACGGCCAGGGGTACCTGTGGGCGCACGTCTTGGCACACAACCATGGTGGGGCGGTTGACGAGGTAGCCCTGGAACAAGTCGAAACCCGCTGCCCGGGCCAGCTCCATGTGCTCGGGAGTCTCCACACGTTCTGCGACGAGCAGCGCGCCGGGAGCCATGGAACGCACTTGCTCGACCAAAGGCACCAGCTGGTCTTCGGGCACTTGCTGCAGGTCGATCTTGACGAAACCGCACCGGTCGATGAACGGCATACGCGGGTCGTCGGGCACGAGGTCGTCGAAAGCCACGACGAACCCCTCGTCCAGCAGGCGGTCGATCCCGGCGAGCACTTCGGCGTCGATGACGACGTGTTCGAGGACCTCCAGCACGACGCAGTCCGCATCGATGGGTATCAGGTCAGGGCGCACCAGGAAAGAACGCGGCACGTTGACGAACAGCAGCCCGTCGCCGGACACGTCACGTACCTCGAACTGGCCAGCCAGGGCTGTCATGACACGTGCGGTAGCGATGTCGTCGTCGAAGTTCCAGCCTTCTGAGGCGCTCTGGGCGTCAGCATGAGGGCGGAACAGCACCTCGAAGCCGATGGCAAGTCCGGCGCCGTCCTCGATACGTTGTCGCGCCACGCATGTGGTGGTGGCAACCTCGCGCAGGGCACCAAGCATCCCAGGAGCCATGGGGAAACCCCCGTCTCGTCGATCCGTGTCGCCTTCCCATCGGCGCGATCGCACGGGACTGTAGCCCTGACACCAGGTCGGAGGCTAGCCCAGGGGCTAGGTTGGTCGTCCGGCGCGGTCCGCGGTGTCCCGCGCCGGACGCGAACCCCACCTTAGTACGTACGCATGTACGATGCCAGTCGAACCGGGCGACCAGTCGAACCGTTATGGAGGCCAGCTGATATCGGTGCTGTAGGTCCAGATCGCGTCGACCCAGACTGTCTGCAGCCAGAGCATCACCACGAGCAAGACAGCCAGCCAGGTCCGCCGCGCCCACGGTGAGCGCGAGACGAGCCCGATGCTGATGGTAGCCATGGGGAAGGCGAGCAACAGGAACCGTGCCAACGACGACCCCGGCTCGATGACGGCTGCGATGTAGGCGAGGTACCCCGTCGACCAGGCCACGAGCTCAGGTCCCACACGCCTGCCCGCCGGGAGCACCAAGAGCGCCACGATGAGCACGATCGCGGCAAACACCACCAGGACTGTCGCGACCTCCAGCATGTGGCTCTGGGCGACAGGGTCCCAGCTGGTGTGGTCGATACCCAGCCCTGTGAGCATCCGGCCTACCCAGAACTGCGAGACCTGCCACCCGGAGAAGGGGTCGGTGGCCGTCACCCGCCAGGCCTGCTGGGTACGCAGGTAGGCGTCAGGCGTGCCTGTGTGCCAGCCGGTCAGCCACGGCCAGCAGAACCCGCTGGCCACCGCCACGACGAACAACCCGGCGATCTGGATCCTGTCGCGCAGCGGCACCTCGTCGCCAGGCGCCCCGCTGGCGTCCGTACCGCCACCGTCAGGCGAGGCGCCGTCACTGTCGGGCGGTCCTTCGTCGGGCGCCGTGCCGTCGGGCTCTGGCTCCAGGCGGGCACGACGGACCGCCCACCACCGGGCCGCGCCGTGGGCGAGCACCACGACCGCCATCGGCAGCGCGACAGCACGGGTGAACCCCAGCACGACGACGGCCACAGCGGCGAGCGGGTACCACCTCCGCACCACCGCCCATAGCGACACAGCGATGAGCAGCAGGGCCAGCGACTCGGTGTACGCGGTCTGCAGGACCCCGGCGGTGGGGAACGCGCACACCACCGCGACGGTGGCCAGCGGCAGCCCTGGCCAAGCGGCGACCGCCTTCGGGGCTCCGTCGACCACCAGCCGGTGGATCACCAGCATGGCCAGCGCGCCCAGGACTGTGGCGACCAGCGGTGCGGTGACCTCCCAGCTGCCCCCGGTGAGGTTCATCACCTGGCGGACCAGCGCAGGGAACGCGGGGAAGAAGGCCCAGGCGTTCTGGCGCACGTCCCCCTTGGCGTCGACAGGCAAGTCGTCGGGGTAGCCCAGACCGGCGAACCCGCACTGCGGGTCGCACTCGGCGATCTTGCGGTACCAGTCCCCGTCGAACTGGACACTGACGAAGTCGAAGTACGTCGGTGCTGCCGGAGCCCACACCCCAGCAGGCTGGTGCGCCGCGGAGTGGCTGAACACCACGAACAACCACAGACGGCTGGCTGCGTACACCGCCAGCGTCTGCACCCACCACGGCCAGCACAACGGGTCCCACGGCCTGCCGCGCACCCAGGCCCGGCGCACGGCTTGCTCGGTGGGCGTCTGGGTGTCAGTCACCATGCCTGGTGCACCGACGGCCGGGACCCGTTGCGCAGCTCTTCTCCTTGCTGCACGACGATCTCGACCGCCTCGTCCGGGTCGTCGCACAGGTGCAGCAGGTCCAGGTCAGCAGCGCAGATCTGCCCGCCAGCGATGACGGTGCTGCGCAACCAGTCCACCAGCCCTGCCCAGTACGACGTGCCGAGCAGCACGATGGGGAACCCGGTGACCTTGCCTGTCTGGACCAAGGTCGCCGCCTCGAACAGCTCGTCCATCGTGCCGAACCCGCCGGGCAGCACGACGAACCCCTCGGAGTACTTGACGAACATCGTCTTGCGGGCGAAGAAGTACCGGAAGTCGACCCCCAGGTTGACCCACTGGTTGATGCCCTGCTCGAAAGGCAGCTCGATCCCCAACCCGACCGACAGGCCCCCAGCCTCGGCGGCCCCGCGGTTGGCACCCTCCATCACTCCGGACCCGCCGCCGGTGATGACCGCGTACCCAGCCTCGACCAGTGCGGCTCCCACCGTCCGCGCCGTCTCGTAGTCGGGCGCCCCCACCGCAGTCCGTGCGGACCCGAACACGGAGACCGCTGGCCCGATGTCGGCGAGCGCGCCGAACCCTTCGACGAACTCGCTCTGGATACGCAGCACCCGCCACGGGTCGTCGTGGCGCCACGACGACCCCTGCGACGGCGCCAACAGCCGCTGGTCAGAGGTGGTCGTGGGAATCTGCTGCCCGCGCAGCAGCACCGGTCCTCGCCGGTACTCGCGCGACGATGTGCGTTTGCTCACGTCGCCAGGGTATAGGCGTACCCGGGTTTTACCGTGCCGTCTCCTCACGTTGACCCTCGCAGGCGGCCACTGAGGGGACACAGAGGACCAAACGGGCACATCGCCCACAGCTGTGGGGTTAGACTCGTCGCCACTGCCCGGAACATACCGGGCATCTGGGGCGTCCAACCCCCGCACCACCCGACGCACGAACCGAAGAGACCTTCCAGATGGCTTACACCCAGTGCGCCCCCGCGTACGCCTCGCACCACAACGACGGTCAGTACTCGCAGTACGGCCCCTACCCGGTCACCAGCTCGACCAGGTCGTTCGTCACGACCTGGCTGCTGGCGCTGCTGGTCGGGACGCTGGGCCTCGACCGGTTCTACCTGGGCAAGCTCGGCACCGGGCTGCTCAAGCTGGTGACCTTCGGCGGTCTGGGCGTGTGGGCTCTCGTCGACCTGGTCGCGGTGCTGTGCGGCGCCGGGCACGACAAGGACGGCCTTCCGCTGGCCGGGTACCGCGAGCACCGCCTCGTGGCGTGGACCATCACCGCGGTGGTGACCGCCACGGCGTGTGGTGTCAGCTGGTGGGCGTACCGCAACGGCTACAGTGATGGGGAAATCGGTACCTACCAGTACTGACAAATCCGCCCTGACCTCGCTGCTCACCTGCGACCAGTACTGACGCGACGGTGAGCCCGCCCGAGCCGGACGACCCCGCAGGAGCCGACTGTGCAGAACGACGTATGAGCCGACCGCGCCGCAAGGGGAACCCGCTCGCCAAGGGGCTGGTTGGCGCCGTGTTGGTCGTGGGTCTCGGCGTGGGGGTGGTGGTGGGTGTCGGGTACCTGCTCGGAGGCACCAGTCCTGTGCTTGTCATGCCACGGTGCACCGCCAACGTCGACGGCTCGTCGTGGAGCCTGACACCTGAGCAGTCCGACAACGCCGCGCTCATCGCCATCATGACAGTACGACGAGGGCTTCCCGCCCACGCAGCGACCGTCGGGCTGGCCACCGCGATCCAAGAGTCCAAGCTGCGCAACCTCGACTACGGCCACTCCGACTCCCTGGGCCTGTTCCAGCAGCGCCCGTCCCAGGGCTGGGGCACCGAAGAGCAGGTCACCGACCCGGTGTACGCGACGGGTACGTTCTACGACCACCTGGTCAAGGTCCCCGACTGGCAGGACGTGCCGGTCACACAGGCCGCCCAGGCGGTGCAGCGCTCGGCGTTCCCCGACGCGTACGCCGACCACGAGTCCGCCGCCCGGGTCTGGGCCTCGGCCCTGACCGGGCACTCACCGAAAGCCCTGACGTGCACCTTGCGCGCGGCCGACCACCCCGGCTCGGTCACAGCACTGACGGACCGGATCGTGCGCGACATCGGCGAGCTGAGGGTCGAGACCGTCGACGGTGACCGCACGGTCGTCGTCGTCGACGCCGCCAGCCTGGAGCGCGACGACCCCCAGCGGATGGCCTGGGCGGTGGGGCAGTGGGCTGTGGCGGTGGCCAGCACCGAGCAAGTCGTCGAAGTGCAGGTCGCCGACCAGCGCTGGACCCGCAACGGCAAGTGGACGCAGACCGACGACCGCGCGGCCGACGGCATGGTCCTGATCACCTTGGCCTGATCTCACTGTGGCCTGATCTCACTGTGGCCGGTCGCGCACACTTTCCTTCCTGTATCTCCCCTCATCTTTTCGTATCACCCGGCGAAAACCCGCCACCACGGCACACACGTCGGGCAGGCTGGACGCCATGACGTTCGACAGGGTCGAGAACCTGCTGTCCGAGCTGACCAACACCCACCGGTGCCCATGGTGCGGTACGCCGTTGCTGGGTCCACGGTGCGCGGTGTGCGGTACCGACCTGTCAGGCGCTCGCGGCTGGGAGCTGGCCGAGAAGTCCGCCGAAGCGGCTGCGGTCCTACGCGACAGGCAAGCCCTGCTGTGGTCTGTCCGCTACGGCGCACCCAGGGCAGCACAGGCACCGTCTCGTCGGGACGCAGGACCCGAACCTGTTGTGGGCGCGACCACCAGCCCTGATGCGCAAACCACGCCAGAAGGCGGACCCGAGGATGCTGTTGGTGAGTCCCTCCCAGGCGTGAGCGTCGAGACGACGCCGGCAGAGCCTGTCCCCAGCCAGGTTCCGACCCCTGGAGAACCCGTACCGACGGCTACCGACGGTCCGCCCAAGACACCGCCGTACCCGCTGCCCATGGCACAGGCCTGGGCCGAGCCCGGCAGAGTGCCCACGACACCGCCGTACCCGGTGCCCGTGGCACACGCCCAGGCCGAGCCCGGCAGAGTGCCCACGACACCGCCCTACCCGATGCCCGTGGAACAGGCCCGGGCCCAGGGGGGCGGCGTGCCCACAGACCCCGTGGCACAGATGTGGGCTGGACCGACGCGCCAGCCGCCACCGCCGCGGGTCACCGAGGCTGCCCTGCCGGCGATCTTCGGGGCTGTCGGGGCTGCTCTCGTGGCGGTGGCGGCGCTGGTCTTCGCCTATTCCGGGCTGGTCGCCGACGCCGGAGTGCGCCGGACCGTCCTGGTCGGGGTCACCGCCCTCGCCGCGGGAACGACCCTGGTCGTGCGCCGCCGGGGTTTCGTGGCCTCAGCCAACGCGGTGGGCGGTCTGACCGCGGTCCTGGGCCTCATCGCCGTGCACGTGCTCAGCTCGGTGGCGCACGGGTCGGCGCAGGCACTGGCGGCAGCCTCGGCTGCGTTCGCCTGGGCGGCGCTCCTGGCCGCAGCAGGGCGGGTTCTGCACCTGCGTGTCTGGTGGGGCGCTGGTCTGCTCGTCGCTCCCTTGGCCGTGACGGTCGTGACGGGGGCCACGAGCCTGGGACTGGTCTGGGCCATCGTGCTGGCAGGTGCCGCCGCGACGGCGGCCGGGTGCGCCGCGCTGGAGCGCCGGAGCACCAACGGCCCTGGCACCACGGTCGAGACAGTCGTCCTCAACCTCGAGGCAGCGGTCATCGGCCTGTTCGCGTCGGGTGCGGTGCTGGGCCTCGTCGTGGGTACGGCGAGCGAGGCTGTCATCAGCCCGACAGGCGACATCCTGGCTGGCGGCGGCGTGCTGGTCGGGCTCGGGCTGGTCGCAGCGGTCATGGGCCGGCTGCGGCACGGTGCGTGGACCGCGGTCGCCGGGGTGTACCTCGTCGGCGCGGTGGCGTGGATGGTGATGTTCGCGGTGTCGCACACCGGGCCGTTGACGATCATCACGACGGGGACGATCGCCGCGGTGCTCGCCTGGGCGGCGGTCACGTCTTTCGCCTTACGCGTCAGTCCGGGCCGCTGCTCGTCGTTGCTCGCCGGAGGCTGGGTCGTCACCGCCACCATCACTGCGGTCTTGTCGGTGACGACGGCTGTCGCCCTCGCTTGGGCCCTGGGTGACCCCTTCGCCCACAGGTCGTTGGGGACACCGACCAAGGCGTTGGTCAACCCTGGCTGGACCAATGCCTGGCTGCCCGTGGCCTGGCTGGTGGTCGCCGTGGCATGGGCCTGGTTCGCCACGCTCCCCCGGGCGTACACCGCAGCACCGCCAGAGGCGTCGGCCGGTCGACCCTCGCCGGGTTCCCCCGCAGCCTGGCTCAGCGCTCCGGTCGACCCCGACGACATCGACGTGGTCGTCGCCACCCCCAACACGGACTCCGAGGTCCCGTTCGCCCACTGGCTCGCCATAGGCCCAGTCGTGCCAGGGACCAGGATCGTCGCAGCCCGTCTGCGCTCGACCCAACAGCCGGTGCCGCTCGCCCAGCTCAACGACCCGTGGCGGCGACGGTCCGTCGGCTCGCTGGGCCGTTGCGCCGGCGCGCTGGCCCCTGTCGCGGCGGGAGCCAGTGTGGCCGCCGCAGGGCTGTTGCCTGGGACGCCTATGTGGGTGTCGTTGACCATCTGGCTGGTCGCCGCAGCCGTGGCCTGGGCCGGTGCACGGACGCTGGCCCAACACACGCAGACGGCCACGAACGCAGACGTCGGGCCCGTCTTGGCGACCCCGTGGACCCAGGCAGGTGCGTGGTTCACCCGCTTCTCCCTGCGGCCTGGGATGTGGCTGGTCGGGCTGGGCCTGGCGGCCCTGGCTGCCCAGTACAGCTGGTGGTCGCACCCGGCGACCCTGGTTGTGGGGGTGGTGGTCGTGGCGGTGACCGTCGCCTGGGCCCAGCTGGCCACCCCACCTGTGCGGGCTGTGGTGGTCGGCTGCGCGTACGCCTATGCCCTGGTCGTCGCCGGGTTGGCGTTGTGGTGGTACCCGTGGGGCTGGACGGCGACCTGGCCGTCGACCATCGGGGCGCTGGCGGTGGTGTCGGCCGCGGTGGCGGTGGTCCTGGGCCGCACGCACCGCCGTGTGGGGCACCCGGTGTACTTCACCTTGCTGGGCGTCGGAGCGCTGCCGTGGTTCTTGGCTGTGACGAGCATGTTCGCCGAGCGCACCTGGGGTGCGGCCGTGGCGTGCACCGCCATCGGCGTGGTCGAGGCCGCTCTGCTCAGCTCACGACGACGCCCCCAGCCCACGGTGGTGCGGATCCTGGCGACGGTGGGGCTGATACCCACGGCTGCGGCGGTCACCGTCAACGTCGTGCCACAGCTGACCGACCGGTCAGGGGCACCTGTCGTCCTGCCGGTCGTGGCGGTGCTCGCAGTCGTCGGCGCGCTGGTGGCCGAACCGTGGACGGCGCGGCTGGCAGCCGGCCAGATGGCCCCGCGCCTGGCGTCCCAGATCCGCGGGGCCCTGGAGCTGTCCGCGCTGGCGACGGTCGTGATCGCCGAGCTCTTGGCCCTCGTGCGCGGCTCAGCACCAGGTGTGGTGTCGCTGCTGGTCTGCGCGACCGTCGCGGCGGGAGCCTCCTACCTGGCCACCCGGCCACGCCGGCGCCAGGTCTGGTGGCTGGCGTGGCTGGCGTGGTCGGGTGTGCTGTGGAGCGCCCTGGGTATCGCGGGCGTCACCATGGTCGAGGCGTACACCACCCCGCCGACGCTCGTCGCCGCAGCCATCGCCTTCTGGTTCATGCCCCGCAGCTCTGGCATGGTCCGGCTGGGCGGTGTCGCCACGCTCGCCGCGCTGGCACCCACGCTCGTGCTGACACTCGTCGGGCAGAGCCCAGCGACCCGCGCATGCGTCCTCGTGGGCGCAGCGGCGTTCCTCGGCCTGACCGCGCTGGCCGTACGTGGAACCTCCCGCGCGCCGTTGCTGCCGTACGCCGCCGCTGGTATCGCCGCCAGCGCCCTGGGCCCCTTCTCGTTGACCTGGTACGGACTGGGGACGAGGGGGCCGACCAACGGCGACCCGTGGTTCTACGACGCGGTCGCCACCATGGCGCCCGCCGGACGGTTCGGGACCGCCATCGCTTTGACTGCGCTCTCGGCAGCGCTCGTCGGGTGGGCTGGCGTTGCCCTCGCAGCGTTCACGTCCGCCGGCGCACGGTGGCACTACGCCCCAGCGGTGGCCGTGGTGGCCATCGGCACCGTGCTGGCTACCGCGGAGCTGGCGAGCGTCAACCCCGGGTTGCCCCCTGCGGCCGTCACCTGGCTCATCGGCGCAGGTCTGGTCGGCGGCGGGGCTGGGGCGCTGACCCGTCTACGTGCCACGGCGCCGCCCACCTGGTTCTGGTGGTCGGCGGCCTATGTGACGTTCGCGCAGCTGTGGACCGGCGGAGCCGTCACCGTCGAGTGGTACGCGTTACCTTTCGGCGCGGCGATGTTCGTCGCCGGGTGGGTCGCCGTGCGCCGTGGTGTGGTGGGTCCCGACGCGATGCTGGCTCCCGTCGTGGTGGCCCTCCTGGGGCCGTCGACCCTCACCTTGCTCGAGGACCCGGCCACCTGGCGCGCCATCATGCTGGTCCTGCTCTCCTTGGGCATCATGCTCGTCGGAGCCCGCAAGATGTGGAAGTCGCTGCTGGCGTTGGGGATCGCCGACATGGGCATCGTCGTGGTTGTCGTCTTCGCCACGGCATCGGTGTCGACGACCCCCTGGCTCATCACCCTCCTGGCCACCGGCGGGCTGCTGCTGACGCTCGCTGTCTACGCCGAGAGCCGGCGCAACGCCCCGACCTCGTAGGCACCCGTGACACACGACGGCCCCGGTCCGTGAGGACCAGGGCCGTCGCTGGGGGTTCGCAGGCAGGTCAGCGGTCGGCGACAGGAACGTAGTCGCGCGCGGGGGACCCCGTGTAGATCTGGCGGGGGCGGCCGATCTTCGTCTGGGGGTCTTTGCGCATCTCACGCCACTGGGCGATCCAGCCGGGCATACGGCCCAGAGCGAACAGCGGGGTGAACATGGCCTCGTCGAAGCCCATGGCCTTGTAGATCAGGCCGGTGTAGAAGTCGACGTTCGGGTACAGCTTGCGGGAGATGAAGTAGTCGTCAGACAGGGCGATCTCTTCGAGCTCCATGGCGATCTCCAGGCGCGAGTCCTGGGTGCCGGTCGCAGCGAGCACCTTGTGGGCGGACTGCTTGACGATCGCCGCACGCGGGTCGTAGTTCTTGTAGACCCGGTGGCCGAAGCCCATGAGGCGGACGCCCTGCTCCTTGTTCTTCACCTTGTTCATGAACTTGGTGGCGTCTCCGCCGTTCTCGCGGATCTCGTCGAGCATCTTCAGCACGGCCTCGTTGGCGCCACCGTGCAGCGGCCCGCCGAGAGCGTTGATACCAGCGGCGATGGAGGCGTAGATGTTGGCGTTGGACGAGCCGACGATCCGCACCGTCGAGGTGGAGCAGTTCTGCTCGTGGTCGGCGTGGAGGATGAGCAGCTTGTCCATCGCGCGCACGAGGGTGTCGTTCGGGGTCCACTGCTCGTAGGGGATCGCGAAGGACATACGCATGAAGTCCTCGACGTAGCCACGGGCGTAGTCGGGGAACAGCAGCGGCTCACCCTTGCGGGCACGGTGCACGTAGGAGGTGATGGTCCGGGTCTTGGCCAGGATCAGCACGGTGGCCAGCTCGATGGCCTCCTCGTCGAAGATGCTCAGGGACTCGGGGTAGAACACGCCCAGGGCGTTCATCGCCGAGGCCATGACGGCCATGGGGTGGGCGTGGCGCGGGAACGCACCCATGAAGGTGCGGAAGTCCTCGTGGACCAGGGTGTGGCGGTTGACGCGCTCGACGAAGGCGTCCAGCTCGGACTGCGACGGGAGGTCGCCGTGGATGAGCAGGTAGGCGACCTCGAGGAACGACGAGTGCTCGGCGAGCTGTTCGATCGGGTACCCGCGGTAGCGAAGGATGCCAGCGTCACCGTCGATGTAGGTGACCTCGGACTCGCACGAAGCAGTGTTGGTGAAACCAGGGTCGGCGGTGACCATGGCCGTGTCCCGCAGCAGGCTGGCCACGACGATCCCGTCGTTGCCCTCGACCGCACGGATCACGGGAAGGTCCAGCTCGGTGTCACCTACGGTCAGGCGCACAGGGGGCGCAGCGGCGTCGGTCATGACATACCTCCAGTTGATCGGTCGGGGGTGGCCGCGACACCTCAGTCACCGGCCATCCCGGTAACTAGTGTGGCAGCTCTGGCTGCACGCTACCCGTCCAGAGCCAGTTGGCTAAGACCCTGAGACGAACCAGTAGCCTATTGTGACCAATCTCACACAGGGAGGCTGACATGGCAGGTCTTTCGTCTCATGCCTGACCAGCTCTTTGCCTCTTGCGGACTTTGTCGTGGTTTGGTATTGGCGTGTCAGAACTGACCAGGGCTCGCAGGTTTTCGCTGGTGGACCAGGCCCGGGTTCACGCGCCAGCCAGACGTGCGACAGCGTGGGCGACGCGCTCGTCGCTGGCTGTCAGGGCGACCCTCACATGCACGTCATCACCATAGAAGGCGCCCGGTGCCACGAGGATCCCCAGGGCGGCCAGGTCCGCGACGGTGGTCCACGAGTCCTGGGCACCCGTGGGACGCACCCACAGGTACAGCCCCGCCGACGACTCGTCGACGACGTACCCGGCATCCTCGAACGCCCGGCGCAGAGCGTTGCGCCGGCGGGCGTAACGGGCACGTTGGCTCACCACGTGCTCGTCGTCGGCGAGGGCCGCGAGCATGGCAGCCTGCACCGGGCCGGGCACCATGAACCCGGCGTGCTTGCGCAGCCCGGTCAGCCCAGCGACGACACGCTCGTCCCCGGCGGTGAACGCCGCCCGGTACCCGGCCAGGTTCGACTGCTTCGACAGCGAGTACACCGCCAGCAACCCGGTCAGGTCATCACCTGCGACACGTGGGTCCAGCAGCGACGGCACACCCTCGTCCACCCAGGGGCTCTCCCAGGCCAGCTCGGCGTAGCACTCGTCGGACGCGACCACGACCCGGTGGCCGTGGCGGGCCTGCGCCCGCCGCGCAGCAGCCACCACAGCGGCCAGGGCAGGTACGTCCAGCACCTGGCCGGTCGGGTTGGACGGGGAGTTCAGCCAGACCATCCGCACCGCGTCGTCGGCGTCCAGCACCGCTGCGGGGTCGTCGGACGGCACCGGCCGCGCCCCTGCCAGCCGGGCGCCGATGTCGTACGTCGGGTAGGCCGCGCACGGGTGCACCACCACATCTCCTGGTCCCAGCCCGAGCATGGACGGCAGCAGGGCCACGAGCTCTTTGGAGCCGACCGTCGGCAAGACCCCCCGCTCGGTCAGGGCGCTGACCCCCCGGCGACGGGCGAACCAGTCCACGACCGCTTGGCGCAGCTGCGGCGTCCCAGGGGTCGGGGGGTAGCCGGGCGAGTCGGACGCAGCCTCCAAGGCTGCGCGGACCGCTGGCGGGCTGGGGTCCACAGGGGTACCCACCGACAGGTCGACGATCCCGTCCGGGTGTGACCGGGCCCGCTGCGCGTGGGGTGTCAGCGAGTCCCAGGGGAAGTCCGGCAGCGCGTCAGCGAACAGGCCCACGGCTCAGGCCAAGGGCGGCAGACCGGCGACCACCGGGTGGTCGAAGTCGACCGGACCGGTGCGCGCGGCACCGCCCGGAGACCCCAAGGAGTCGAAGAACTGCACGTTCGCGTCGTAGTAGCCAGCCCACTGCTGCGGCACGTCGTCCTCGTAGTAGATGGCTTCGACCGGGCACACCGGTTCGCACGCACCACAGTCCACGCACTCGGCGGGGTGGATGTACAGCATGCGTTTGCCCTCGTAGATGCAGTCCACAGGGCACTCGTCGATGCATGCCTTGTCTTTGACGTCCACACAAGGCTCGGCGATCACGTAAGTCACGAACAGTCCTTCCAGACGCACGCCCCTGGTCCACACCCGGGGCACCGCCCCCTAGTATCACCTGAGCGGAGCGTAGCTGGTAATCCTCACCGTCTGCGGCACTGGACGGGCCCGCCGCGGTGTTGTCGATCGTCTTGCGCCGCATCCCGTCCAGCACCACAGCCAGCAACGACTACCAGCTACGCTCCACTGGTGACCACTCCCCCGCGCCCGACGAGCCGCTGGCGGACGTTCACCGTCGGCCAGCGCGTCGTCGTGCGCCGCCGACGCGACGACAACCCTGCCCCTGGCGAACCTCAGCTGACCGACGTCCTCGGCGAGGTCCTCGAGGTCAGCGACGACGGCCTGCGCATCGCAGGACGCCGTGGCCACACCTGGGTCCCAGCACCGGACGTGGTCTTCGCCCGGGCCGTCCCACCAGCGCCGAGGCGCTGATCACGGTTTGTCGCAGACGATCTGGTTCGTCGGGCTGTACCTCCACGACCACTTCCAGGTGTCCTTGAGCTCGCCGTTGAGGTAGACCCGGCGCACCCCTGTCGACAAGAACCCGGGGTTGCCTGCGCTGGACGGCTGGCACTTCGGAGAGCTGATGTGCACAGTCGACGGCGCGACGACGTTCTGGCGTGCGAAGGTCTCAGACTCGACAGTCCAGTGCTTGGTGCTCCAGATCTGCACGTGGACGCACCCGTAACCGCTCTTGTCGCAGTTGCCGACCCATGCCTTGAGCACCGCGCCGTAGGGGGTGTTGTTCGTCCACTTCATATCGACCTCGGGGTACGACAAGGTGGACTCGCGGCCCTCGGGGTAGCGGTTGAACCACTCCGAGTGCGGTTTGTGCTCACCCAGCTCCATCCCTGCTTCGAACGCGGCGTTGAACGTCGTGGTGGACAGCTGGGACAACCCGCCGCCCATCCCGTCGGTGTGGATGCCGTTGTTGATCACACCGGCTTCGACGAACCCGTTCGACGCGGTGATGGGGCTGATGGTCTCCCCCAGGGAGAACGTCTCGCCCGGACGCACCAAGGTGCCGTTGACGATCGACGCACCGTTCGTGATGTTCGACGTGCGGCGCGGCTCAGAGGTCAGCGGGGTGCTGAACGTGCTGACGACCTCTTTGACACCCAGACCGTCGAGGTCTTGTTTGGAGTGCTCCGGGTCAGAGACGACCAATGCGACGGTGGCGGTGCGTTGCGGGGTCTGGCTCGCCTTGACCAGCGCTGCGGTCAGCGCCTCAGGTGAGACAGTCGAGCCGGGGACACCCGCGACGACCACCGGATTACCTGAGGCGTCGAACTCGAAGTGCGCGTCCGAGGCGTTGTCGAGCAAGGTGGGCAGCTGTTGGGCGATCATGCCCACGAGCCCTGGCCCGTCCAGGACCATCACGAGCGCACCGTCCTTGGGGACGAACGCCGCCCCGTTGGTCAGCTGTTCGACGCTCAACGTCGCGCTCGACGCCTCGACCGAGACCTTGATCGCACCGGCCGCCAGCGGCTCAGCCTGCTCTTTCGCAACCTTCTGGGCGATAGCGTCGGTGATGACCGGAGGTTTGGTGACGACGGCGAGCGTGATGGGACCGTCGGCGGTCAGCCACTGCTCGGTCAGGGCGCTGGCTGCCGCCTTGGCGTCCAGACCCTCGCCGTCAGACGCGGGGGTCACCTCGGTCTTGCCGCCGGTGAACGACACTGTGGCGTTCACCGGTTCGACGAGGACCGGTTGTTCCAGCACGGCGATCGCGTCGTTGAGCTTTTTGGTGTCCACCTTCGTCACCGGATCGATGGCCCCGCCGCCAGCGACATGCCTCCACAACTGGCCTGGTTGGGCCAGCCGGACCCCGGTGGCCGTCTTGACTGTCTCCTTGGCGTCGACCGTCAGACCAGCCTCTTTCGGGACGAAGGTCGACTCTTTGCCGTCGGCAACCGTCGCCACAGGGGTGGTCGCGGCCTTGGCCAGCCCACTGTCCAGGGCTTTGGCCGCGTCTGCTCTGCTCATCCCGCCGATGGAGACTCCTGCGACGCTCGTTCCGCGCGGCACCCGGTCAGCCATGGCGAAACACGCCCCGACGTACACGACGACGAGCAGCATGAGCGCACCGCAGGCCACCAACGCGACCATGCGCCCTTTGCTGCCTGCGGGCTGGTCAGACGGGGCGTGGGGACCGTCTGGTGGCCGCTGTGGAAGCCCGTCTGGGGCCTGGCCAGCCGGTGGGACGTACTGACCGTCTGGCGGGCCCTGCGGAAACCCACCTGCGGCCTGGTCGCCGGGCCGGGCTTCGGCGGAGCGTCTGCTGGGCGAGCCCGACGACACGGTGCGCGGGGTCCACTGGGCAGGTGCTTCTTCGACCTGTTCCGCCGGGGGTGCCGTCGAAGGGTCGGCGAGCCACGCTGACGCCGGGATAGGCGCAGGCAGTCCCATCGCAGACTCGTACCCCGTCTGCGGCGCCACGACCCCAGGGTCTGCGACCAACCCGTCTGGGCCGAGAGCCGAGCCCGGTGTGGGCGGAGCCAGGTCGACCGGCGACGACATGACCGGAGCCGGCGGCATCGGCGGCACAGCCCCGGGACCCGCGACCGGCGCACCCGACGGCCCCGGACCAGGAGGCGGAGGACCCGCCAGATCAACCGGCGGCACAACCGGAACCGGAGGCACAACCGGAACCGGAGGCGGCGCGACCGGAACCGGCGGCGCCGGCGGCACAACCCCGGGACCCGCGACCGGCGCACCCGACGGCCCCGGACCAGGAGGCGGAGGACCCGCCAGATCAACCGGCGGCACAACCGGAACCGGCGGCACAACCGGAACCGGAGGCGGCGCGACCGGAACCGGCGGCATCGGCGGCACCACCCCAGGACCCGCGACCGGCGCACCTGAGGGCCCCGCACCCGGAACCGGCGGACTGGTCAGATCAACCGGAGGCGGCGCGACCGGAACCGGCGGCGTCGGCGGCACGACCCCGGGACCCGCGACCGGCGCACCCAACGGCCCCGGCGGCGGAGGCGGAGGACCAGCCACATCAACCGGAGGGGCGACTGGAACCGGATGCGGCGCGACCGGAACCGGCGGCGTCGGCGGCACCACCCCAGGACCCGCGACCGGCGCACCTGAGGGCGCCGGACCAGGAGGCGGAGGGTCAGGCAGATCAACTGGTGGCGCGACCGGAACCGGCGGGGTCGGCGGCACGACCCCAGGACCCGCGACCGGCGCACCTGAGGGCCCCGGACCAGGATGCGGAGGGCCAGGCAGATCAACTGGTGGCGCGACCGGAACCGGCGGGGTCGGCGGCACAGCCCCAGGACCCGCGACCGGCGCACCTGAGGGCCCCGGAGGCGGAACCGGCGGACTGGTCAGGTCGTCCAGCGGCGGCACGGCCAGAACCGGGATGGCACTACCGGCTGGTCGTAGGGGTTCGGGGGTCGGCTGCGGACCTGGGACGGACGGCGTGGTCGTGCCGGACGCGCCAGGAGCGCCTGGGACAGGTGGTCCGGCCTCACCTGGGCCAACCGCTTCGGCTGGCGGGAGTCCCGACGGGCGGGCGACCACGACAGTCTTGTCGAGGTTGTCTTGTTGGCTGGGTGGCACCCCAGGGGGCGGGTCGCTGCCTGCCCCCGGTTGCTCGTCTGTGCCCGTGCGGTCCTGCTCTTCCATGCCCCGTACCTCTCGTGATTACGACCAAGTCTACGCAAATGCCAGCTTCAAAGGTCGGAGCCTTCGGCACGTCACCCGTCACACCGTCGGCGCAGGTCCACCAGAGCTGAGGTCCACTTCGCCGTCCAAGGGCTCGCCGGGGCCGTCTGCGAGCCTGTCACCAGGTGTGCCGTCGGGTTCGTCTGGTTGCCCACCGTCCGGCACCTCACCGGGCGCGTCGTGGGTGCGCGGCTCGTCTGCCCCCGGCAGTGCGTCACCGTATGGTCCTTGCGGCGCTGGGGCGGACGGTTCCTCGCCGACAGGACCGGATCTCGGGCCAGGCCCGACCCAGGGGTCCGGCGCGTCAGCGGGGGTTGGTGGCAGGTAACCCGCAGGACGGTCCGAGAACAACGCCTTCGGGCCGAACGCGACCAGCACCGTGGCCACGACCGCCCCACCCACCCAGATCCGGCCGTACAGAGAAGGGTCGGTGTCCAGGCCCAGCCGTGTGTCTGACAGGTGGACGAGCACGTCACCGCCTGGACCGTGCCGCGAGAACACCACCAGCACAGCACCCATGGCGACGAAGAACCCGGCCAGCGGCGTGTACCCGTCCCAGGCCCGCATCGTCGTCGCGGCAGCCAGCACCAGCACCAGCCCTGCGACCAACCCCCACGGCCGGTGGCTCCAGTGCCCGACACTGCCCAGGGCCCCGACGATCACGCCGACCAACACGCTGACGACGACGATGACAACCTTCAGCAGCACCTTCACGCCGCCACCCTACCTGTCCGCCCTGCGCTGGCTCCCCTCAGGACCGCCGGTCACGGCTGGGCGGCACGGCGGGCGCGGGAAGCGGCTTTGGCGCGGGCCTCCGCCCCGAGGACGACCTTGCGTATACGCACGGTCTCGGGGGTGACCTCGACGCACTCGTCGTCGGAGGCGAACTCCAGCGACTCTTCGAGGGTGAGGGTGCGTGGCGGGGTCAACGACTCGAACGTCTCCGCAGTCGACGAGCGCACGTTCGTGAGCTTTTTCTCCCGGGTGATGTTGATGTCCATGTCTTCGTTACGCGAGTTCTCCCCCACGACCTGCCCCTCGTACACCTGCGAGGTGGGCTGGACGAAGAACGTGCCGCGCTCGGCCAGCGCCAGCAACGCGTACGGTGTGACGGCCCCGGGCCGGTCGGCGACCAGGGACCCGGTCTGGCGGGCTTCGATCGGCCCGGCCCATGGTTCGTACCCGTCGGCGATCGACGAGGCGATACCCGTCCCGCGGGTGTCGGTGAGGAACTTCGTGCGGAACCCGATGAGCCCCCGGGCAGGGACGACGAACTCCATGCGCACCCACCCGGTGCCGTGGTTGGACATCGTCTCCATCCGGCCTTTGCGGGCGGCAAGCAGCTGGGTGACCGCACCGAGGTACTCCTCGGGCACGTCGACGGTCATCCGTTCGACCGGTTCGTGGACGACCCCGTCGACGGTCCGCGTCACCGCGGTCGGTTTGCCGACGGTCAGCTCGAACCCTTCGCGGCGCATCTGCTCGACGAGGATCGCCAGCGCCAGCTCCCCACGGCCTTGGACCTCCCAGGTGTCAGGCCGTTCGGTGGGCAGCACCCGCAACGAGACGTTGCCGACCAGCTCACGGTCCAGGCGGTCTTTGACCTGGCGGGCGGTGAGCTTGTGCCCTTTGCCGGTCGAGCCGGCCAGAGGTGAGGTGTTGATACCGACGGTCACCGAGATCGCCGGGTCGTCCACGCTGATCAGCGGCAACGGGCGCGGGTCGTCCACGTCGGCGAGGGTCTCGCCGATGGTGATCTCCTCGATCCCGGCGACCGCGACGATATCGCCGGGCCCGGCGGACTGGGTCGGCACCCGGTCCAGCGCCTGGGTGGCGAGCAGCTCGGTGACCTTGACGGTCTGGGTCGTGCCGCCGTGGCGCACCCAGGCGACCTGCTGGCCTTTGGTCAACGTCCCGTTGAAGATCCGCAGCAGGGCAAGCCGCCCGAGGAACGGTGAGGCGTCGAGGTTCGTCACATGCGCCTGCAGCGGGGCGTCAGGGTCGTACGTCGGCGCGGGGATGCGGTCGAGGATCGTGGCGAACAGCGGTTCCAGGTCCGGGTTGTCAGGCAGCTGGCCGTCGGCGGGGGCGGTCAGCGACGCACGTCCTGCTTTGGCCGCCGCGTACACGACCGGTACGTCGAGCACTGCGTCCAGGTCGAGCTCTGGGTCGTCTTCGTGCAGGTCGGACGCCAACGACAGCAGCAGGTCGTGGGTCTCGTCGACGACTTCGCCGATCCGCGCGTCGGACCGGTCCACCTTGTTGACCACCAGCACCACTGGCAGCCGTGCCGCCAGCGCCTTGCGCAGGACGAACCGGGTCTGCGGCAGCGGCCCTTCGGAGGCGTCCACGAGCAGCACCACCCCGTCGACCATCGACAGCCCCCGTTCGACCTCTCCTCCGAAGTCTGCGTGGCCAGGGGTGTCGATGACGTTGATCGTCACCCCTTCGTCCTGGCCGACGGCCGCCGCGTGCTCACCGGCGTAGCGCACCGCGGTGTTCTTCGCCAGGATCGTGATCCCCTTCTCCCGCTCCAGCTCACCAGAGTCCAGGGCGCGGCGCTCCACGTGCTGGTGCTCGCCGAACGCCCCTGTCTGCCACAGCATCGCGTCCACCAGGGTTGTCTTGCCATGGTCCACGTGCGCGACGATCGCCACGTTACGCAGGTCAGGCCGGGTTGCCACAGGCACGCCAGAACACCGTCTTTCAAGCGGGGACGACGAACCCCCGCGGTCCGCCGACGACAATTCTACGTCCCGTAGACCAGTGCCCCCATCGCACGCACGTCAGCGGTTGAGCGGGTAGGTGGGTGCGCCCCACCCGCCCCACACGTCCTCGCCGATACGAGCGACCAGGTCGTTGAGCTCGTCGAGCACCCAGGGCAGCTGCTCGTACGACAGGCCCCCCGGGGTCCATGCCTGGAGAAAACCGCCTCTGACAGCGAAGTTCTCCCAACGGCGCGGAGCCATGAACCAGGCGACGACGGCCGGGTTGAGCAGGGTGACGACATAGCCTGGGTCGCGCGACTGGATCCGGTACCGCGCGTCGAACTGCGGGTGGCCGACCAGCAGGTCTTGCCCCCCAAAAGCTTTCGCGATCGCGGTGCCCATCCCCTCACGGGTCAGCTCGAGCTCTGGCAGCATGTTCGGCAGCTGCACCCCCACGACGCCGTAGTCAGGCCTGTTGCGCCCCGTCACCGCAGTGAAAGCGACGAACGCGGACGAGCCGTGCTGTCCGGTCATGATGTCTCGTGAGCTACCCCAGAAGAAGCTGAAGGGTAGGCGGCGCCCGGGCAGGTCGCGGACCCGTGGCGCGTACGTCCAGTCCCGGCCCGCCGCCACCGTCCGCAGCCGCTTGCGCCGTGCCGAGGTGGCCATGATCTTGACCGTGTACAGCGCCACCGTGAGCACGACCGCGATGATCATGAAGCCCATGCGGTCCCTCCATTCGTCTCGCCCGCTGCCGGTCAGGCAACACGCGACCGGCGTCGTCGAAGTTCTGAGTCACCAGCCGGACCGTGTTGTTCCCGACACCAGAAACCCGGCAGGCACGAGCGAGGTGGGGACCTCTTACTCCAGCCGGCCTTGGCGCCACAGGCCCGCGGCGTGGGTCAGCTCGTCAGCGGTGCGCAGCAGGCCGGCGGCGCTGCGGGTGGCGCGGTCGGCGCTGACCGAGTCGAGGGTGTCGAGGTGGTCGGCGTCAAAAGCGGTGCCGGTGGCCACGACGCGGCAGAAGGCAGCGGCTCGTTCGAGGGCCACGTCGAGGTCACGGGTGTAGACACCAGTGAGGACCTGGTCGACGAGGTGCTCCATGTCGGCGGCGGTCGGCAGCTGGGCAACACCTGCCACGACGTCGTGGACCGGGGCGGCGGTGACCCCTTGGCGGTAGCGGTCGGCGACGACCCGGGCGTCGGCGCGGACCCACGTGCGCAGCGCGTACAGACGCCACAGCACTCCCGGGAGGGTGTCGGCTGGACTGTCCGACCACAAGGCGGCGATCGTCCCCAGACCTTCGTCGTCGACGAGGGTGACGAGGCGTTCGACGACCCGCGGGTCGTCGCTGGCCCGTCCACGGTGCACGAGCGCGTGGGCTGTGGCATGCGCGGTGTCGGTACGTTCCGCCGGGTCGGGCTCACCACCGATCGCCTCGGCGGCACCTGGGTCGAGCCGCCCAGGCCGACGTGGCCGACGTGTCTCGTCGCTGCTCACGGCTCCATCATCCTCCGGATTTTCCCAGTCCGGGAGTCCTGGCCCCTGTTTGTCGGTGATGCCTGGTGCGAGCGCAGGCGCCGACGCTCACCGTGGGTCGACCGTCCCTTGCTGTGACCGGGCCGCCGAGCGGTTCAGCCGCCCCACACCCGACCCCAGCCTTGGTGGCGGACCTGGCGGGCCAAGGCTAGCTGTTCGAAAGGGCCGAGGGTGCGGTCGAGACGGCGCAAGGCGCCACCGACGTCCTGGGCGGCCAGGACGAGCGTCCTTCCGGGCTCACCGGTGGTCACCAGGTCTCCGGTGACGGCCAGGACAGGTCGCACCTGCACCCGTGACGGTACGCAACCGACCAGGAGGCTGCGGATACGCCGGCACTCGAAAACAGCGTCGCGCAACGTGGTCACCGGCGTCCCGTCGATGAGCAAGACGGCTCCGTCCACCTCGACCTGGGCACCGACGCGGCCGATCCGGCGGACGGTGAACACACCCGACGGCCCGACGAGCACATGGGGGCAGGTGCTGCCCTGCAGGCCGAGGGGCACGTGGTGGGCAACGGTCCAGCCAGTGTCTCTGAGCTGTTCGAGCTGGGTGCGCACCGACAGGCAACCGGGGGCGGGCCCACCGAGCATGATGGGCGTGTCGAGCCACCCACGCAGGATCTGCTCGTCGGCGAGGGTGAAACCCTCGAGCGGGGAGCGATGGTGGGCGATGACGACCTCGTCGGCGTCGGTCCGCAGGTATTCCTGGACGGCACGGCGCACCTGGTGGTCGTGGCACGGTTCGACGGAGTCGACCTTCCCCGAGGCTAGGTCGACCGACCCGAGGTGAGCGCCGCACGAGTCCACCACGAAGGCCCGGTCGGCGCCGTACCTGCGCCACCGGCGGACCCGCAGCGTTGCGTGCACCCCTTGCCCATCGGCCCGGCAGGCGCCCGTCTTCGCTGACTCCCCCGGTCGGACGCGAGACGGACACTGACCGCAGGGCGTCGGCCAAGGACGGCAAAGGGGACGGTCCGCGGCACGGACCGTCCCCTGTTGCCTGTGGGTCAGATGATGCCCAGGGCGAGCATGGTGTCGGCCACCTGGGTGAAGCCGGAGATGTTCGCGCCGAGGACGTAGTCACCGGTGGCGCCGTACTCGTCGGCGGTCTCCAAGCAGCGGTCGTGGATGGCACGCATGATCTTCTCCAGGCGTTCCTCGGCGTGCTCGAAGCTCCACGAGTCACGCGAGGCGTTCTGCTGCATCTCCAGGGCGCTGGTGGCCACACCACCGGCGTTGGCAGCCTTGCCAGGGGCGAAACGCACGTTCGCGGCACGCAGGACGTCGATAGCCTCAGGGGTGGTGGGCATGTTCGCACCCTCGGCGACGACCAGGCAGCCGTTGGAGGCGAGCGCTGCGGCGTCAGCCTCGTCGAGCTCGTTCTGCGTGGCGCACGGCAGGGCGATCTGGCAGGGCACCGACCAGATCGAACCGGTCGCCGAGTAGTGCGCGCCGGAGCCGCGCGCCTGGGCGTAGTCGACGAGACGGCCGCGCCTGACCTCCTTGACCTCTTTGAGCAGGTCCAGGTCGATCCCGTTCTCCTCGACGACATAGCCGTTGGAGTCCGAGCAGGCGATGACACGTCCGCCGAGCTGGTGGACCTTCTCTATGGCGTAGATCGCCACGTTGCCCGAACCGGACACCACAGCAGTCTTGCCGTCGAAAGAGTCCCCAACAGCGGTGAGCATGTCGTTGACGAAGTACACGGTGCCGTACCCGGTGGCCTCGGTACGCACCTGCGAACCGCCCCAGTCCAGGCCTTTGCCGGTCAGGACTCCGGACTCGTACCGGTTGGTGATCCGCTTGTACTGGCCGAACAGGTAACCGATCTCGCGTCCGCCGACGCCGATATCACCGGCGGGCACGTCGGTGTACTCACCGATGTGCCGGTACAGCTCGGTCATGAAGGACTGGCAGAAGCGCATGACCTCGGCGTCGGAGCGGCCTTTGGGGTCGAAGTCGGAACCGCCCTTGCCGCCACCGATCGACAGGCCGGTGAGGGCGTTCTTGAAGATCTGCTCGAAACCGAGGAACTTCACGATCCCCAGGTAGACGGACGGGTGGAAGCGCAGGCCACCCTTGTAGGGACCGAGCGCAGAGTTGAACTCCACCCGGAACCCGCGGTTGAGGCGCACCTTACCGGCGTCGTCGACCCACGGGACACGGAAGATGATCTGGCGCTCCGGTTCGCACAGACGACGGATCACCTCGCCATCGGCATACTCAGGGTGCTTGGCCACGACTGGCCCGAGGCTCTCGAGGACTTCGTGGACAGCCTGGTGGAACTCGTTCTCCCCAGGGTTGCGGGTGACGACCTCGTCGAAGACCGGGATCAGTTGTTGGTCCAGCACAGGCACGTTGGTTCTCCATTCCGATAGCGATACGCACAGGGAGGGCGCTACAGGCGTGCGCCTTGAGGGCAGACGCTACCGTGCACTCCTATTGATACCGCAACCGGCGTCATCTCGCGAGAAAGATCCCCCGGGATCTAACCCTGGTACGGACCAACGTCCCTGGCGTCGGCTGAGCGTCAGATGATATCAGCGAAGTCCCTCTCGAACCGTTGGAAGTACAGGATCGCGCCGACGAGGAGCACGACGCACACCACCGCCAGGCCAACAATCTGCCACACCGGAGGCTTGTCGGTGCCCAGCAGCGACCAACGGAAACCTTCGAGCATCCACGACAACGGGTTGTACTCGAACAGCCAGCGGAACTCCGAGTTCTGGACCTTGTCGGCGCTCATCGCGAACCCGACCGGGGAGGCGAACATGAGGATCTGGGTGAGCCACGGCAGCACGTACTGCACGTCGCGGTAGAACACCATGAGCGCCGAGGCGAAGACCCCCACCGCAGTGCCCAGCCCGATCGCGGCCAAGATCCACAGCGGCAGCCACACCAGCTGCCAGCCCAGGTTGGCGTCGAAGAAGAACATGAGCACGACGATGAGAGCCATCCCGACGACGAAGTCGATGATCGCCGAGACGATAGCCGAGAACGGGACGAGCACCCGCGGGAAGAACACCTTCGCGACCAGGGCGTAGTTCGCCAGCATCGAGTTCGCCGCGCGGGACAAGGTCCCGGTGAACAGGTAGTACGTCAGCGCCCCGGCCAGGGAGAACAGCACCGGCGACACCCCGCCGGGCGGAGGGATCTCCGCCACCTTGGCGAACACGACGAACAAGATCCCGGCAGCCACCAGCGGCTGGATGAACACCCAGACCGCACCCAAGATGGTCTGGCGGTACCGGATGATCACGTCGCGGTGGGCCAGGCGGAACAGGACCTCACGCGAGGCCCACAGCTCAGACCACCGAGGCATGTTCAGACGCCCGGGGGGACGGATGACGGTCACGTCGCTCATGGCGCCTCGAATCCTGCGAAGTCGAAATCGGCCAGCACGGCACCGCGGGCGGTGTCGTCGTCCAGGCTCTCCACGGGGTACGGCAGCTCGCTCAGCACGTCGAACTGGCAGGCCCCCTCCCAGTGGTCGAGCACCCCCACGTGGGACTCGACAGTGACGTCCAGCGTGTAGCGGCCAGGGGTCAGCCACGGGTGCCGTACGACGAGCCGGCCGGTGTTGGTGCCCCTCGCGTCGTACCACTGGCCCAGGAGCCGCGAGTCGCAGCGGGCCACGACCGTCCCGGCGTCGTCGTTGACCTGCACCGCCAGGTGGTACCCGCCGACGACGTCCTTGCCTGGTCCGACCTCGAGGTCGACGCAGAACTCGTCCCCGGAGCGCAGGTGGGTGGCCGGCATGGTCACCGAGACGACCCGTACCGCACCCGAGCCTGTGCGGCGCGACGGGTCACGCTGCAGCTGGGCGAACTTCGAGTACCCCTCCCGGTAGGCCTCCAGCGTCTCGCTGACACCGCCTTTGTAGGCCAGGTGCCCGCTGTCGAGGTAGATCGCCTGGGTGCACAGCGCCTGGACCGTCGCCAGCTGGTGGCTCACGTACAGCACCGTGCGCCCAGACTTGGCCAGGGCCCGCATCGTCTCGATGGACTTGGCCTGGAACTGCACGTCACCGACGGCCAGGACCTCGTCGACCATGAGGATCTCGGTCTCCAGGTGCGCGGCCACCGCGAAGGCCAGCCGCACGTACATCCCTGACGAGTACCGCTTGACCGGGGTCTCCAAGAACCGTTCGACGCCAGAGAACTCGACGATCTCGTCGTAGTGGCGCCGGATCTCGGCACGGGTCATCCCGAGCACCGCACCGTTGAGGAAGATGTTCTCCCTACCGGTCAGCTCGGGGTGGAAACCGGTGCCGACCTCCAGCAACGAGCCGACGCGTCCTCGGTACTCGATACGTCCACGGGTGGGTGCGGTGACCCGGGTCAGCACTTTGAGCAAGGTGGACTTACCTGCTCCGTTGCGTCCGACGATCCCCAGGACCTCACCTGGGGCGACGTCGAACGTGATGTCGTCAAGGGCGTCGAAAGTAGCCAGGCGTTTGGGGAACGGGTGGCGCAGCCAGCGCAGGAACGCGACCGCCGCGGTCGCAGTCGTCGGCTTGCCGACGCCGATCCTGTAGCTCTTGCCCAGTCCCCGAACGCTGATAGCTGGATCAGCGGAACTCACCAGGCAACCTTAAGGGCTCCGCCGGGGCTTGCGTGGACAACTCGGGCATATCCACCGGTGTGCCCCAGCGTGGGACACCGTAAACGGCGAGGGCAGCCGACCACAGCGCTGCGACGATCGCCACCGCTGCCAGCGGGTCGGCAGGCCGGTGGGCGTAGGTCACGACGTTGACCGTCGCCTCGGCCACCACCACCGTGACCAGGACCGCTGCGACGTGCCAGTCCGGCCGGGCAGGCCCGGCGACCAGACCGTCCCAGCGCGAACCCGCCCGGCGCAAGAACAGCACCGCCCCCACCAGCGCGACGGTGAACGCCATGTGGTTGGACGGCAAAGTGTTCTGGTCGCCGTAGTCCATGTCAGGGCGGGTCAGCAGCACGTCACGCAACGCCATGGCCGCCACGATGGTGACCCCCAGCACCACCGCGACCACCGCGACCAGCGAACGTCGTACCCACCACACCACCACGCACAGACGAAACACAACGATGAGCAGGACAAACGGCAAGAACATCCGCAACATGACGGCCAGGTGGCGCACAGGCCGATTGTGGGTGGCCCACCTCTGCAGCAGCTCCTCGTCCAGCTGCTGGCCCCCGGACGTGCGGACCGCCAGGTAGTAGACCCCGACCGCGACAAGCGTCCACAGCACCGTCAGCGCGACCCACACCAGCCTCTGGCGGGTCGGTATGTTGCGCTCCATCTGCTGATCCTCTCCGATGACGGCGCCAAAACCCACATCGCTGGTCGTCGTGCACGTCCGTGGACGACGGCGGTGCCCACAGCGGCAGGCGGTGACACGGCCGTTCAGCCTACGACGAACAACCGGCCGTCGGTGCCAGTGTCGATGGCACCATGGCCCGCGTGACTCGGGTGGCGGCTGTCGACTGTGGGACGAACTCGATCCGGCTTT
Source organism: Micrococcales bacterium (assembly GCA_009779195.1). Classification (GTDB taxonomy): domain Bacteria; phylum Actinomycetota; class Actinomycetes; order Actinomycetales; family Cellulomonadaceae; genus Cellulomonas. Next base: position 2,272 of record WRET01000004.1, on the reverse strand, counting down.
TGGTGGCCGACGTCGCCGACGGCACGCTACGTGACGTCGTGCGGCGCTCCGAGGTGGTCCGGCTCGGCCAGGACGTGGACCGCACCGGCCGCCTCGCCCCCGAAGCCCTGGCCCGGACCCTGGACATGACCAGGCAGTACGCGGCACTGTGCGAAGAGCTGGGAGTCAGCGTGGTCCGGTTCGTCGCCACGTCGGCCACCCGCGACGCGTCCAACCGCACCGAGTTCGCCGCGGGGGTGCGCGCCGCGCTCGGTGTGGACCCGCAGGTCGCCTCTGGCGACGAGGAGGCGCAGCTGTCGTTCCGCGGTGCTACGAGCGTGCTGGGGCGTGCCAAGGAGGCGCACGCCAAGCAGGCGCCGTACTGCGTCGTAGACCTGGGCGGTGGGTCCACGGAGATCGTCGTAGGAACCACCTGTGCGGACGCGGCATGGTCGATGGACGTCGGCTCTGTGCGTATCACCGAACGCCACCTGCACTCCGACCCGCCCACACCCGAAGAGACCGCCGCCGCCACCTCGACAGTCGACGCAGCCATCGACGAGGCCCTGGCCCACGTCGACGTCACTGGTGTGCGCACCCTCGTGGGCCTGGCTGGTTCAGTCACCTCGGTCACGGCCCACGCCCTGGGCCTGGGCACCTACGACCGCTCGGTCATCGACGGGGCGCAACTGACCGTCGAGCAGGTCCTGGCCTCGTGCGACGACCTGCTGCACGCCAGCCAGGCCCGGCGTGCAGCCCTGGGGTTCATGCACCCCGGCCGGGTCGACGTCATCGGCGCAGGCGCCCTGGTCTGGTCACGCGTGGTGCACCGGGTCGCGCAGGTCTCGGGCGTGCACCACGTGGTCACCTCCGAGCACGACATCCTTGACGGCATCGCCTTGTCCCTGGCGTGAACGCTAGATTGGCTCCGCGCGGCCCCCGTAGCCCAACTGGCAGAGGCAACCGGCTTAAAACCGGTCCAGTCCCGGTTCGAACCCGGGCGGGGGCACGTCGTTTGGGTCAACCGGGCTGGTGGGGCGCGGTACCGTAGAGGCAGTCACGACGGCCCCATCCACTCCCACTGCCGTGAGGAAGCCTGATGAGCAACCCGGTCTTCAACAACAGCCCCGTCTTCGGTGACTCACGCAACCCCAAGGTGCGCCAGGGCCGCCAGCAGATGGCCGCTGACCCCGGGTGGGGCACGCCCCCGCCTGGCTACCAGCACGGGCCCCAGTACCAGGCCGCGCCGTACGGCACTGGCGCGCCGACGATGGACGCCGCGTCGCTGGAGTCGATGTACGGAGCGCCGTCGGCGACGAACGTGCAGATGCGCCGTATGACCTACGACGACGTCGTGATGAAGACCGGCGGGCTGCTGGCGCTGCTGGTCATCGTTGGGGCGGTGGCCTACTACCTCACCCCGCAGGTCGGCCTGGGCCTCATCTGGGGCGGGATGATCGCGGCCCTGGGCCTCGGACTGGTCAACGCTTTCAAACGCGAACCCAGCCCGCCGCTGATCATCGCTTACGCCGTTGCCGAAGGTGTGTTCCTCGGCGGGGTCAGCTACCTGTTCCAAGAGATCTACGTCGGTGGGGCCGACGTGCAGCCGATCGTCTTGCAGGCGGTCCTGGCGACGCTCGCGACATTCGGCGTGACCTTGGCGCTGTTCCGTTCCGGCAAGGTCCGGGTGACGCCAAAGTTCACCCGGTGGCTGATGATCGCGATCGGTGGCTACGCGCTGTTCTCGCTGCTCAACTTCGTCTTGTCGTTCTTCATCGCCAGCGAGGGCTTCGGCCCGCTGCGCAACGGTCCCGTGGGGATCATCGTCGGGCTGGTGGCCGTTGGTCTGGCTGCGGCCAGCCTCATCGTGGACTTCGACGGGATCAAGCGTGGGGTAGAGATCGGCGCCCCGGCGAAGTACTCGTGGACCGCGTCGTTCGGCCTCCTCGTCACCCTGGTGTGGCTCTACTTCGAGCTGTTGCGCCTGCTCGCGATGTTCGCCGGCAGGGACTAGGGCGTGTCTCTTAACCCCCCGTGCGAGCGCGGCGTGTCCGGTGCGTGCGCTGGCAAGGCGACGGAGAAGAGCAGCACTGGAGGTGCTGCCGACGACGGCAACGCCGCCAGCGTGCGTGCCGGGCGCGTCGCGGCGTGCGGGGGGTTAAGAGACACGCCCTAGGAGACTGCTGAACAAGGCCGTCGTCTTGATGCTCTGGTTGGCCGGGGCGAGGGGGCGTCGTGGTTCGGGTGGGGCTGGTCGTCGGTGGGGTGGGCGGCTGGTGGGTGCCGCTGGGCC
>WRET01000003.1 GCA_009779195.1 Micrococcales bacterium | reverse complement strand
TGCGAGCGTGGCGTGTCCGGTGCGTGCGCTGGCAAGGCGGAGGAGGAGAGCAGCACTGGAGGTGCTGCCGACGACGACAACGCCGCCAGCGTGCGTGCCGGGCGCGCCACGGCGTGCGGGGGGTTAAGAGACACGCCCTAGTTTACGCGTCGACCATCACGGCACCTGGACCTCTCAGGGGGACCCGTAGACCATAGGACGACTCTTGGGCTCCACCACGATGTCGTTCAGAAATCACGAGATCGTTCAGAGCGGTGAACGATCTCGTGATTTCTGAACGACATCGTCAGGTGAGATTCAGGTGTCCAGACCACAGACAGCCTCCGCGCAACGACCGGCGTCTTGAGTGACAAACCCGTAGGGTCGAGCTGTGAGCAGTGTTGTGGCGCAGGCATACGTGGAGACCTTCGCAGCGGTGGTGGGTCTCCTGGAGGCCCCGCAGGTGGCAGACCGGTGGGACGAGCCGTCCGTGCTGGACGGTATGACGGTGGGAGACCTGGCAGCGCACCTGGGGCGGGCGGTGACGTTGACACCGACGTTCCTGGCCTATCCGCAGGAGGGCAAGGCTGTGAGCGCATGTGAGCGGTTGGCGGGGCTTGCGTGGGCAACCACTGGGCCCCACTCGTCGGCCAACACCGAGATCCGCGGGTGGGCGCACGAAGCGGCGGCAGGCGGGCCGGGCGCGGTCGCCGCCAGGGTGCGTGCCGCAACGGGGCAGGTACGAGACCTCGTCGAGGCGCAAGACCCGGACCGTCGGGTCGGGTTCCCGGCCGAGGGGGTGTCGTTGGGCTTCGACGACTACCTCACCATGCGGCTGCTCGAGATCGCCGCGCACACCGACGACCTGGCGTGCAGCGTCGCAGTCCCCACTCCCCCACTGCCGCAAGCAGCGCAGGAGGCTCTGGCCCACCTGCTGGTCGACGTGGCTGTGGTCCGCCACGGATGGCTCTCGGTGCTACGGACCCTCGCACGCAGCGAACGCGCACCCAGCCACACCATCAGCGCTCTGGCACCCCCATCGCACAACCACACCCACGACGACCGCGGCGTTCGGTGACCTTCGAGCCGCGCACGTTCCGTCAAGCCCAGGGACTGTCCCGTGCGGTGCACAACATGAAAGAGCTGCGGCCTGCGTCGTCGGGGCGACTGAGATCCGGTCGAGCGGACGAGAGGAGGAGCAGCGATGGTGACCCATACGTGAAAAGACGTGCGGGCTCAGGTCGTGGACCGGGTTGGTCCAGAAGCGATGACCCAGGCAGCCGGACGCACCCAGGCGTACATCGACGCGCACCGGCTCGCTGGACGTCGTGCGAGGCTCGGTCTGACGCAGTCCGACGTGGCGGAGCGGATGGGGGTGACCAAGAACCGGATCTCGCAGATCGAACGTGGGGACGTTTCCACCGTCGACGTCGCTCGATATGTCGCTGCCCTTGGAGGCCAGCTCCAGGTTGCTGCCGTCTTCGGTGACGACCAGCTCGTCCTGCGCAGCGCGACCCCCGATGCTGCCTGATGCGGCGACGGCCAGCGAGTGCCATCGTTCCACGCACACTTCCACGCGAGCGGACGACGGAGGGAGTCCTGCGACCGTCGGGTGACTCTTGCCGACAAGGCCGAGGCAGGTGCGCTTAACGGAGGGTCGTGAGCTCGGCGGCGAGGTTCTCGCGAGCCTGGGTCTCCAGCGGACGGTATGTGGTGGTGCGGAACAGCCGTGGTGAGGCCAGCAGGTGTCGCAGGACTGCGCTGCGGCCTGCCCGGTACTCAGCGTCAGAGAACATCTGGTACTCGCGGCGGATCTTGTCGGCATAGTCGCGGTAGACGTCGGGGTCGGCCCCGAGGATCGCCAGGTCGGTGTCGAGCAGAGCGGCGGTGTCGGGGTCGTCGGTCTGTGGGTGGGTGGCGGTCGCCAGAATCATCGCGACGACCTTGTCGGTGCGTTCGGCGGGAAACCCGATCTCTGTCAGCCGTGCCCGGGCCAGGTCGGCGCTGCGGGCCTCGTTGTCCTTCCGCTCCGGGTCGTAGACGACGTCGTGATAGCACAACGCAAAGCAGAACGCCTGCTCGTCCTGCACCTGCTCCTGCAGGAAAAACCGCCAGCGTCCCTTCTCGTCGTACTCGCCGTGCCGCCAGTACTCCGCCCACATGTACCCCAGGTGGTCCAGGGTGTGGTAGTACCGGGCGGGTTCACGGTAGTGAGCTTCGACCTCGTCCCACAGCCGGTAGGCCGACTGCCGGTCCTCGGCATGTTCTTGCGCCGAGTCGACAAAGCTGCTGCGGAGACTGTCCAGGCTGCCGCTATCGTCGACGCTCGTCAGGCGTGGGCGTTCACTGTCCATCGGCTCACATCCGTGATGGCGGTGAAGTTGAGGTGCTCGGCGAACACCCCGAAGGCGTGGACGGCGTCGGCCTCCAGGCTGGTCGGGTGCGCAGATCTCATAGTTTGATCCTATAGCTGATGCGCACAAATATAGTTCCGCCGAGAGCACCCAGGCGTCACTCTGGAAACATGAAACATCTCACCGAACCCCGCATAGGAGTCGATGTCGGACGGGTCCTCGTCGAAGGCCTGGTCCCTGGAGCCGACACCTCGTTCTTCACTGGCGACGACGACGACCTCGTCGCCACCCCAGCAGTCGCTGGCGCCCTCGAAGGCTTGGCCTGGCTGGTCGACCAGTTCGACGGACGGGTCTGGTTGGTCTCCAAGTGCGGCCCGCGCATCGAACAGCGCACCTTGCGCTGGCTGTCGGGCAACGACGTGTACACCCGTACCGGGCTCAACCCGGCCCAGGTGCGCTTCTGCCGCGCCCGGCCCGACAAGGCCCTGCACGCCCGGCAGCTGCGCCTGACCCACTTCGTCGACGACCGCCGTGACGTCCATGTCGCTTTGGCTGGCCTGGTCACGCACCGCTACCTGTTCGGCCCCCAGAAGGGCCCCATCCCTGATGGCTGCGTCGCGACCTTGACCTGGCCAGACGTCATCTGGCACGTCATGGCCACCGTGCCTGTGCGCACCTGAACGAACTGGGCGAGTCTCAGTTCCCGACGGGGCACAGGTATCGTCGGGGGGTGATCTCGACGTGGGAACAGGTGTGCACAGCAGTCGACTCGGTGCTCGGCGAGCGCCGACGGGTGCTGCTGGGGATCGTAGGAGAGCCGGGGGCAGGTAAGTCGACCCTGGCCGAGGCAGTGGTGCGGTATGTGGGGGATGCGGCCGTGCTGGTGCCGATGGACGGGTTCCACCTGGCGGACGCCGAGCTCGAGCGGCTGGGACGGCACGAGCGCAAGGGGGCGATCGACACGTTCGACGGGTACGGGTACGTGGCGTTGCTGAGACGTCTACGGACCGAGACTGCCAACACCGTGTACGTGCCAGCGTTCGAGCGGGAGCTGGAACAGGCGGTGGCAGGGGCTGTGGCGGTGCCGCCGGATGTTCGCCTGGTGGTCACCGAGGGTAACTACCTGCTGGACGACGAACCACCGTGGGACCAGGTCGCGGGTCTGCTCGACGAGACCTGGTACGTGCATCTCGACGACGGCGTGCGCAGGCCTCGGCTGGTCGCACGGCATGAGCAGTTCGGCAAAGGGCCGCAGGTCGCGCGGGTGTGGGAACAGGCGGTGGACCAGCCCAACGCCGTACGGGTCGCTTTGGCCCGCGACCTGGCCGACCAGGTCGTCGACCTGGCAGCGCTCGACCTCGGTGATCGTCCAGGTCCCGACACCGTCGTTGCGGTGCCGGATGTGGCTCCGCTGCCCGACGACCAGCCCGGTGTGGTGCTGGTGGTGGACGCGGCGAACGTCGTGGGGTCACGGGCTGACGGGTGGTGGCGCGACCGTGTCGGGGCGACGACGCGGCTGCTCGCCAAGCTGGCAACGCTGCCTGGGCGGGCCACCAGCTCAGGCCAGGTGTCACGGGTCGTCGCCGTGGTCGAGGGCCAGGCGACGGCAGTGGCCGACACACCCGGGGTCGAGGTGGTCCGTGCCCCACGCGACGCCGACACCACGATCGTCGAGGTCGCGACAGCCCTGGACGAACCCGCCCTCGTCGTCACCGCTGACCGCGGTCTGCGCGACCGCCTCGGCGACATCGCTGCCGTCGGCCCCCGGTGGCTCTGGGACCTTCTCGACACCGGTTCGTGAACCGCCGCGCGAAGCGCGAACACCGTGCGGTGCGAACCAGCGTCGTGCGGACGTCCAGGTTCGTACGACGCAGCTGGTTCGCGCGCCTTGGGGTTTGACGACGCGGACGGTACAGGACGCTAGCGGGTGCACAACGGTTGCTGGGGGCCAACCGGATCTGGTTCGAGCAGGCGCACGCCGTCGGAGTCGACGAGGGTCTCCATCCGGTCGAACCGGTCCCAGACGGCAGGGGTGAACCCGTTGCCGGTCTTGCGGGAGAGGATCACCGCCGAACCGCTGGAGAGGTGGTCCCACGCGAATTCCTGCCAGTAGCAGTTCTGGATCCGTCTCACCCGGTGCCCGTCTTGGCGTGCGCCGACGTCCATCGAGAACCCGGACAGGTCGACGGGCAGCGCGCAGCCTCGTTCCAGGTTGCGGCTGAGCACACCGGCCAGCGCGAGGGTCCCCGGGGCGTCAGCGGTGACGCACCCGTCGGCGGGCAGAGCAGCGGCGATCTGGTCGCCCGGGAACCGTTCGGCGACCAGCGGGCTGACAACCGACTGGGCGGCGAACACCGTGCAGGTCACCGCCCCCACGACGGTCGCCCCTGGTCGAGGCAGGCTCGACGCTCCCGCCGCCAGCACGAGGACCAGAGCAGGGACCGCGAACGCGGCATAGTTGCCGTAGAACGTCGGCGACCCGATGAGCACAGCCACCTGGCCGACGGCCATGACGACCCACAGCCGGCCACGCTGCGCCCGCCAGGCGAGCAGCGCGCCGAGGATGACGAGCCCCCAGATCACGAAGGGCGCGACCGTCGCGTCTTGGGGTGCTCTACCGGTGGCGATCTCGAGCCCGACGACAGCCACCAGGCGGTCGAGCCGTGGGACCGGCATGCTCTGGCGCCCGATCTGGTCAAGAACGACCATCCGCCACATCGTCGGCCCAGCTGCCACCGCGAACGGCACCACCAGCGCAGCAGCGCTGACCGCAGCCCCACCGAGGAAGTGCCGCAGCGCCCGCCCGCGCCGGGTGTAGACGAACCAGCCCGTCACGACCAGCACCGGTACCACGTTCCAGATCTTGGTCAGCGCAGCCAAGGACAGCAGCGCGCCGGCGGTCCATACCCCGACCAGCACCGACCGCCGCACCGCGGCGGTGGTGGTGACGGCCGGCACACGGACGAGCAGCAGCACCGCAGCCAGCACCGTGGCGGTCCCGAGCGCTTCCAGGCTCGTGACGCGCTCGTCGAACGCCGCCGCCGGGGACAACGCGTACGCCCCTCCGGCGAACACCGCCGCCGCCGTTCCCCACCGGGCGGCGAGCCGGTAGACGAGCAAAGCGCTGACCGCCCCGAGCACGATGAACGCGACCCGGGCTCCGACGAGCGCGTCGGCGTCGCCGATCCACCTCCCCAGCGCCGCGAAGGGAGCGAGCACCACTGCGATCCCCGGCGGGTGCAAAAAGATGAAGTCTCGGTACGGCATCCGCCCGTGCACCAGGGCCGCCGCCGCGGTGAAGTAGACCCCGTCGTCGTACCGGTGCATCCCGTACAGGCCCGTCAACCAGCCCGCAGCCCGGAACCGCACGACGAGCGCCACCAGTGCGACCAGCGCCGGCGGCCCCCAACGCCGCACCCGAGGGCGCGTCAGCACCTGCCGTACTGATATGGCCGCCTGCGGCACACCCCGGACCTCTTCACGCGGCTGGTCCTTCGTCCCGCTGGGCGAGAGCGTCTCGACCACCTCGCTGTTCACTGAACGAGCCTACCTGGACTCCGCATGGAACACCGCGGCGGCCCCTGTGAGACAGACGACGCGGTCTTGTTCGCTCGGGTCAGCCCTGGGGTTGGACGATCACCAGGTCGTCGCGGTGGACGAGCTCGCGGTCATAGGCAGGGCCTAGCTCGGCGGCCAGGTCGGTGGTCTGGCGGCCGAGGATGGCGGGGACTTCGCAAGCGTCGTAGGCGACCAGGCCGCGGGCGACCACCGTGCCGTCGCCAGCGGCGATCTCCACCGGGTCACCGGCTTTGAAGTGGCCGGAGACGGCGACCACACCTGCGGGCAGAAGAGACGTCCCGCGGTCGCGGAGGGCTCTGACAGCACCGTCGTCGATGGTCAGGCGGCCACGGGTGCGGGCGGCGTGGGCCAGCCACAACAGGCGGACGGAGGTGCGTCGGCCGGTGGCGGCGAACCAGGTGCCGACGTCTTCGCCGGCCAGGCCGGGCCGGGCGTTGGCGGCGCTGGTGAGCAGCACGGGGATCCCCGAGCCGGTGGCGATGGCCACCGAGTCGAGCTTGGTGACCATACCGCCGGTGCCGATCGCCGAACCACGGCGGGACACGTCGATACCGGCGACGTCTTCGGGGCCCAGGACCAACGGGACACGTTCGGAGCCGGGGCGGTCGGGGGGGCCGGTGTACAGAGCGTCGACGTCGGTGAGCAGCACCAGAGCGTCGGCGCGCACCAGGTGGGAGACCATGGCGGCGAGACGGTCGTTGTCACCGAAGCGGATCTCGTCGGTGGCCACGACGTCGTTCTCGTTGACGACGGGCACGACACCCAGGGCGACCAGGCGCTCGAGGGTGCGGCTGGCGTTGCGGTAGTGGCCGCGGCGCACAGCGTCGTCAGCGGTGAGCAGCACCTGGCCGACACGCAGGTCGTGGCGGGCGAACGCTGTGGACCAGTGGGCGACGAGCAGGCCCTGGCCCACCGACGCGGCGGCTTGCTGGGTCTGCAGGTCCCGCGGACGGTCGCCCAACCCCAACGGGCCCAACGCCGCGGCGATAGCCCCGGAGGAGACCAGCACGACCTGCTGGCCCGCCGCCCAGCGTTCGGCGACGACGTCAGCCAGGTCGGTCAACCGCCCAGCGTCGAGGTGCCCCGAACCGTCGGTGAGCGACGACGAGCCCACCTTGACCACGATCCGCGCGGCGGCGGGCAGCAAGGTTCGGTTCGCGAGCGTGGTCATGGGCTCAGGTGCTGGTCGCGGACATGGCAGCGACCAGGGCACAGTTCACGAAGGGGGTCATGGGGCCTCGGTGGGTTCGGTCCACAGGCCGTGGTCACGTTCGGTGGCCAGCTCGGCACGGGCAGCGGCTTTGGCGTCCATACGGTCGTGGTGGGCGCGGCGGCGGTCCTGGCGCGAAGGACGGGTGGCCGGGTCGATGCGCGGGTCGGTGCCCCGGGCGCCCAGGAGCTCGGCTCCGGTGGTCAACGTGGGTTCCCAGTCGAAGACCACCGCGTTGGTGTCGGGACCGATGCGGACCTCGTCGCCAGCCACGGCGCCGGCGGTGACGAGGGCGTCTTCGACGCCGAGGCGGGCCAGACGGTCGGCGAGGTAGCCGACGGCTTCGTCGTTGGCGAAGTCGGTCTGGCGGACCCAGCGTTCGGGTTTGTCGCCACGTACGGCGAACCACACGAGCGTGCCCTGCTCGCGACGGGTGACGGTGAAACCAGCGTCGTCCACGGCGACGGGGCGCAGCACCACACGGGTCGGTTCGGGGACAGGTTCTGCAGCACGGGCTGCGGCGACATGTTCGGCAAGGGCGAAGGTCAAGGCGCGCAGGCCTGTGTGGGCCACGGCGGAGACGTCGAAGACCGGCAGGCCGCGGGCCTCCAGGTCGGTGCGGACCAGCTCGGCGAGCTCGGCAGCCTCGGGCACGTCGACCTTGTTGAGCACGACCACCCGGGGACGCTCGGCCATCGGTGTGCGGCCCCAGCGTTCGTCCAGGTCGGCGCAATAGGCTGCGAGCTCGGTCTCGATCGTGTCCAGGTCGCTGACGGGGTCACGGCCCGGTTCGAGAGTGGCACAGTCCAGGACGTGCACGAGCACCGCGCACCGTTCGACATGCCGCAAGAACTCCAGCCCCAGGCCCTTGCCGTGCGAGGCACCAGGGATGAGGCCGGGCACGTCGGCGACGGTGTACCGGGCGGAGCCGGCCTGGACCACCCCGAGGTTCGGCACGAGGGTCGTGAACGGGTAGTCGGCGATCTTGGGGCGCGCGGCGGACATAGCGGCGACGAGGCTGGACTTGCCCGAGCTGGGAAAACCGACCAGGGCCACGTCGGCGACGGTCTTGAGCTCGAGGACGACATCCGCCGACTCCCCCGGTTCGCCGAGCAGGGCGAAACCCGGGGCCCGACGGCGCGGAGAGGCCAGCGCTGCGTTTCCCAGCCCGCCACGGCCCCCTAGGGCCACAGTGAACCGCGTCCCAGGCCCGACCAGGTCGGCGAGCACAGTGCCGTCGGGTGTGAGCACGACAGTGCCGTCAGGCACCGCCAGCTCCAGGTCGCCCCCGCACGCGCCGCAGCGGTTGTCACCCATCCCCTGGGTGCCGGACGCGGCCGTGCGGTGAGGTGCGTGGTGGTAGTCCAGCAGCGTGGTGACCTGCGGGTCTACAACAAGGATGACAGAGCCACCATGCCCGCCGTTACCCCCGTCGGGACCGGCCAGCGGTTTGTATTTCTCGCGGCGGACCGACGCACAACCGTGCCCACCGTCACCGGCCGTGGCGTGCACCACGACCCGGTCGACGAACGTCGCCACGACTCAGAGCTCAGCGGCCACCACGTCGACGACCCGGCGGCCCCGGCGGGTGCCGAACTCCACAGCGCCGTCGCTGAGCGCGAACAGCGTGTCGTCCTTGCCGCGGCCGACGTTGTTGCCCGGGTGGAAGTGCGTGCCGCGCTGGCGCACGAGGATCTCTCCGGCACGCACGCTCTGCCCGCCGAACCGCTTGACCCCCAGACGCTGGGCGTTGGAGTCACGACCGTTGCGCGAAGAGCTCGCGCCTTTCTTGTGTGCCATGTCTTTCGAGGCTCCCTAGGCTGAGATCTTGGTGACCTTGAGACGGGTCAGCTTCTGCCGGTGCCCCTGACGCTTGCGGTACCCGGTCTTGTTCTTGAACTTCATGATGGTGATCTTCGGACCTTTGTCGTCGCGGACGACCTCGGCCGTGACCGAGACCTTCGCCAGCGCGTCGGCGTCCGACGTCACCTTGTCACCGTCGACGAGCAGCAGCGCGGGCAGCTGGACGGACTCACCCGGCCCGGCGGTGACCCTGTCCACGACGAGCACGTCACCGACGTTGACCTTCTCCTGACGGCCGCCGGCCTTGACGATCGCATATACCACGGGGCTGCTCACTTCTGCTCGGGCCACCTGGCCCATGACGGGACCTGCTCGGACTGTTATTGGCTTGGGGTTTGCCCGCCAGGTGGCGGGCAGATCACAGGGCGCGCCCACAGGCGTGCCGACCGTCAAGGTTACGGTTGCGCCACACCCCCGGTCAAACCGTCGGAGTCTTCGCTGGACTCGGCGGGGGTGTCGGGGGCAGGCTCGTCGGCCGGTGCGTCCTGGGCAGGAGCGTCGTCGGCCGGGACGTCGTCGGCACGAGGATCGACGGGCGCACCGTCAGCGGGCGCGTCCTGGGCCGGTGCGTCCTCGGCGGGCAGACCAGCAGGGGCGTCGTCGGGAGCGTCCTGAGAGGCGTCCTCGGCTGCGGCAGCGTCGGGCACCGCATCCTCGGCGCCAGGTGCTGGCTCCTCGGACGCCTTCTTGGCCTTCTTCCCCTTGCCCTTGGTCTGGGGGTCGGACTGCCCATGCGCCTGCGCAGCAGCGGCGGCGATCGTCGCGAGGGTGGCGTTGACCGCCTCGCGCGCCTCGGGCAGCACCGGGACCGACGTGTCGGCCGAGCGTCGACGCCCACGCCGCGGCGCCGGGTCGTCGGCTGGGCCCGGTTCGGCCCGCACAGCCCCGACCGGTTCGGTGCTGACCAGGAAACCGCGTCCGTGGCAGTGCTCGCACGTCTCGGAGAACGCCTCGACCAGGCCCTGGCCGACACGTTTGCGTGTGAGCTGGACCAGCCCCAGCGACGTGACCTCGGCCACCTGGTGCTTGGTCCGGTCCCGGCCCAGGGCTTCGACGAGGCGGCGCAGCACCAGGTCCCGGTTGGACTCCAGGACCATGTCGATGAAGTCCACGACGATCATCCCGCCGATGTCGCGCAGCCTGAGCTGGCGCACGATCTCTTCGGCAGCTTCCAGGTTGTTGCGCGTCACCGTCTCTTCCAGGGTGCCGCCCGAACCGGTGAACTTGCCGGTGTTGACGTCGATGACGGTCATAGCCTCGGTGCGGTCGACGATGAGCGACCCGCCCGACGGCAACCAGACCTTGCGGTCCATACCTTTGGCGAGCTGTTCGTCGATCCGGTACTTGGCGAACACGTCGGCGGACCCGGTCCACTGGGTGACCTTCGCCGACAGGTCGGGGGCGAGCTCGCCGACGTACTGCGAGACCGTCGTCCACGCCTGGTCGCCGGAGACGACCAACCCGGCGAAGTCGTCGTTGAACACGTCGCGGACCACCCGGGTCGCCAGGTCTGGTTCGCCCTGGAGCAACGCGGGGGCTGCGGCGGTGCGCGCGGCAGCCTCGATGGCGTCCCACTGGCCCTGCAGACGTGCGATATCCGCAGCGAGCTCGGCCTCGCTGGCACCCTCGGCGGCGGTGCGCACGATCACACCAGCAGCGTCGGGGACGATCGAGCGCAGCGCCTTCTTCAGGCGGTTGCGCTCAGCGTCAGGCAGCTTGTGGCTGATACCGGTCATCCCGCCACCAGGGACGAGCACCAGGTACCGCCCGGCGAGGGTGACCTGTGAGGTCAGCCGGGCACCCTTGTGCCCGATGGGGTCTTTGGTGACCTGCACCAGCACAGTGTCACCAGACTTGAGGGCCTGCTCGATCCGCCGCGGCTGGCCGTCGACACCTGCGGCGTCCCAGTTGACCTCCCCGGCGTACAGCACAGCGTTACGGCCTTTGCCGACGTCGACGAACGCCGCTTCCATGCTCGGCAGCACGTTCTGCACACGGCCCAGGTACACGTTGCCGACCATGGACGTCTGCGCCTGGTCAGACACGTAGTGCTCGACGAGGACCCCGTCCTCCAGCACGGCGATCTGGGTGCGGCCTTCGCGTTCACGCACCACCATCTGGCGTTCGACCGACTCGCGCCGGGCCAGGAACTCAGCCTCGGTGATGATCTGGCGGCGGCGGCCCGACTCGCGCCCGTCGCGCCGACGCTGGCGTTTGGCCTCCAGGCGGGTCGACCCACGCAGGGCCGTGACCTCGTCACCGCGCGGCTCAGAGGCACCCTCACCGCGCGAACCACGACGACGGCGACGACGACGACGGGTGCTGGAGCCGTCTTCTTTGTCCGAGGCGTCGTCGGACGGTTCGTCGGACTCGGGCTCGTCGGCCGACGTGTCGTCGGCTGCGGCCTCCTGGCCCTCGTCGGACTTGTCACCACGGGAGCGACGGCCACGACGGCGACGACGGCGACGGCCGCCTTTCTCGTCGTCGGTGTCGTCCGCCCCAGGGGTCTGGGGTTCGGGTATGGGCGTCTCGACGTCCTCGGTCGCGTCCGCAGGCGCCTCGGGCGCGGCGGAACGCGAGCGGCGCCGACGCACGTGCGCCGGGGCGTGCTCTGCCGGGGCTGGCTCGTCGTCCTCGTCGTCGCGTGCCGAGCGGGCTGCCTCGGAGATCTCCTCTGGCGACCCGGCCTGTGACTGGACCCGGCGGCGGCGGGGCCGCTGGGACAGGTCTGGGGCCTGGAAGAGCACAGCGGTCGAGGCCAGCCGCATACGTTCGCCGGAGGTGTTGAGCGCCGGCGCAGCACGCAGCTCGGCGAGCTCGGCCAGGACGTCCAGGGGTGCGTCACCAGCGGTCTCAGGGGTCATCACCGCACGGGTGACCCGGCGGGAACGGCGTTTGGGACGGCGTGGGGGGTCGTCGTCGCTGCCCTGGTCGTCGAGCTGGTCGTCGGTCTGGTCGTCTGCGACGACGGGGACCTGGGCAATGCCGTGGACCGCGGTGTCTTCGTCGGTGACGGACCTGCGACGCCTGCGCGGGGATTCGTCGCGCGGGGCTTCGTCGCGTGGGGCCGTGTCAGCGACCGATTCGTCGAGAGGTGTGTCGAGGCCCTTGTCGGGGGCGTTGTCACCTGATGTGCTCACTGAGCGCTCCTGAATGGCGGAGCCCGGATCCCACACGCACCACAGGTCCGCTCGTAGTCCGTTCGTCACCACCGGTGCATAGACAGGTACGTCAGCGGCGACGGAAGTCGTCAGTCGTGGGCCGCGATACCGGTCGGCGGAGCCCGTCACCAGCCCGGCTGACCTGGGCGTCGTGGACGACCTGGTTCGGGCGGCGACCGGCGGTCTCGCTGCGCGGCACCTGCTGGCCCTCGGGGTCCGGCCGGTGTGGTCGACCGGAGCCAGTTGTCAGTATCTCACACGAGCACGACGGGGCACGAGCGGGCCCGCGGGCGCGCCAGCTTCTCCGGCGGATTTTTGTCGCAAGACACTGACTGTGCGTGACCGGACTGCTGCCTGTGCGTGAAACGGCTCGCGACCTTGGCGTTCGCGCCGAGGCTGCGACCTGCCACGATGCGCACGCTGTGTCAGAACTCGGGACGAAGGTCCCCGGCCTTCGGCACCTGCCAGCCTAGGTTTTCCCTGTGCGACCAGCACTCCGACTGTCTTGCCTCGGCAGCAGGCGGTGCCCGCTGGGAGCGCATGTCGCCCAGTCAACGCCTCGTAGACCACGGAGAACCGCGTGGACAACCTCACCTTGGCACGGTGGCAGTTCGGAATCACCACCGTCTACCACTTCATCTTCGTGCCCCTCACCATCGGCCTCTCCTTGCTGGTCGCTGTACTCCAGACATTCTGGTACAAGACCGGCAAGGACGAGTGGTTCCGCCTGACGAGGTTCTTCGGGAAACTTCTCCTGATTAACTTCGCTCTCGGAATCGTCACCGGTATCGTGCAGGAGTTCCAGTTCGGAATGAACTGGTCTGAATACTCCCGCTTCGTCGGTGACATCTTCGGTGCGCCGCTCGCGATGGAGGCGCTCGCCGCCTTCTTCATCGAGTCGACGTTCCTCGGCATCTGGATCTTCGGCTGGGGTCGCCTCAGCAGAGGAGTCCACCTCCTGACCGTCTGGTTGGTCGGTATCGCCACGAACATGTCTGCCTTCTTCATCCTCGCCGCCAACAGCTTCATGCAGTACCCGGTCGGCGCCAAGATCAACCCCGAGACTGCTCGGGCCGAGATGGACAGCCTCCCCTCGGTGCTGTTCTCCGAGCTCTCGATGTCGACCTTGTGGCACACGATCTCGACCGCCTTCTTGGTGGCCGGTACCTTCATGGCTGGCATCTCCATCTGGTGGATGGTCAAGGCATCGAAGGCTGGCGACGAAGACCAGGCTCGCGGTGTGTGGCGCAGGGGTGCCATGGTCGGCCTCGTGGCTCTGGCCGTCGCCTCCATCTCGATCCTGGCTTCTGGTCACAACCAGGCCGTCCTCATGACGAGGATCCAGCCGGCCAAGATGGCCGCTGCAGAGGCGCTGTGCGTCACGCCGCCAGAAGGCGATGGCGCTGGCTTCACCATCGCAGCGTTCGGCAACTGCGCACCGGGCAAGGGCAACGACGGGGTCTCGCACATCGTGACGATCCCCGGCATGCTGTCCTTCCTGGCCGAGGGTGACACCTCAGCCACGGTCAAGGGCGCGGACACTCTGCGTACAGAGTTCGAAGAAGCGTTCGGCGCTGACACGGTCGACGACTACGTCCCGCCGGTGATGCCAGTGTTCTGGACCTTCCGCCTGATGATCGTGTTCGGCTGCTTCTCCTTCCTCCTGGCGCTGTGGGGCCTGTGGTCCCTGCGTGGCGGAAGGATCGCGACGTCGCCGGGCCTGGCGAAGTTCGCCGTGCTGTCGCTGCCCATGCCGTTCCTCGGCGCTGCAGCCGGGTGGCTGTTCACCGAGCTCGGCCGTCAGCCGTGGATCGTCGCTCCTTTGTACCCGCAGAGTGACACAGACCCTGCTCTGGGTACAGGAGGGCTGGCCCCGAACGGTCTGGCACTGCCGACCAACATCGCTGTCTCTCCCGATTCGGTCGTCGGCGTCCCCTCGGTGGCGATCACCGTCATCGGGCTCACGCTCGTCTACCTGATCCTGGCCATCGCGTGGTTCTACCTGATGAAGCGCTACACGGCCAAGGGCCTGAACATTGAAGAGTCCGTCCCCGAGGAAAAGGCCGACTTGGACGAGTCCAAGCCGTTGACCTTCTCCTACTGAGTCAGGAACATGAGGACCAACTCCTATGTTGATTGACACAATCATCGCCCCTCTGGCTGCGGACGTTGACCCCGCCGTCACCGAGGGAACCGCCCAGGCCCTGGTCGGCCTGCTGCACAACATGACCGCCAGCCCCAGCGCGCTGCAGATCGTATGGTTCTGCCTCATCGGCGTTCTGTGGTCTGGGTACCTGGTGCTCGAAGGCTTCGACTTCGGCGTCGGCATGCTCTTGCCGTTCGTCGGGAAGAAGAACGAAGAGCGCCGGGCTGCGCTGTCCACCATCGGCCCGCTGTGGGACGGTAACGAGGTCTGGCTGCTCACCGCTGGTGGCGCCACCTTCGCAGCGTTCCCCGAGTGGTACGCCACGTTGTTCCCCGCGGCCTACCTGGCCCTGTTCCTGATCCTGCTCGGCCTCATCGTCCGTGCAGTGGGCTTCGAGTACCGCGGCAAGGTCAACAGCCCTGGATGGCGTTCGGTCTGGGACTGGTGCATCATCCTCGGCTCGTGGATCCCCGCGGTCCTGTGGGGTGTGGCGTTCGCCAACCTCGTCGCCGGTGCCCGTGCGGCCCTGGACGTGAACCAGATCGGCCCGTCGAAGATCGTCTACGACGGCAACTTCTGGAACCTCGTGCTCGACCACAACGGGTTCTTGCTCCTCGGTGGCCTGACCACCGCGGTGCTGTTCATGGCCCACGGCTCGCACTTCTTGTCGCTCAAGACTGACGGCATCGTGCGCGAGCGCGCCGAGAAGGCGGCTCCGTTCCTCACTGGTGTCGCCACTGTCGTCGCCGCCGTCTGGGTGGTCTGGCTCGGCTTCAAGTTCGCTGGTCACAACCACCTCACCATCTTGGTGTGGGGCGGTATCGTCGTGGCAGCCCTCGCCCTGGTGCTCTCGTTGTTCTCCTCGGCCCGCAAGAAGTTCGGGGTCGCCTTCACCGGCACCACGGTGGCACTCATCGCAGCCGTTGTGATCATCTTCGGGGCCCTGTTCCCGAACGTCATCAACGGTTCGGCTGTGACGCTCAAGAACGGTGTCGTGGCGGACGCGGACGGCAAGACCGTCGTCGACCTCTCCGACCCGATCGTGGGCTACTTCGTCCTGACCAACGTCGACGACACCACCGGTATCCCTGTCAAAGAAGGCGGCAGGGCTCCCACGGTGTCGAGCGTCGTGGACGCCACAGTGACGTTGTTCGGCGAAGGCCTGACCAAGCCGGAGGCTGTGGAAGGCGTCGAAGCCGGCCCGGTGACCGTCGCACTGACCGACGCGGTCCTCGGCGACGTGCTCGCCGGGAACTGGCCGGCTGGCTCCGCGGCTGTCCTTGGGACCGAACCAACCTCCCAAGAGCAGCGAGAAGCCTACGGGCCGTGCTCGATGTCCAGCACGAAGGCAGCAGTCGACGTCACGTTCGCGCGTGTCGGCGCCCTGCTGGCCAGTGGCGCTGTCAACTACACCGACATCACCGCGGAGCCTGGGCCCGAGGCGAAGGCGCTCACCGCAGCCATCGTCGGTGCGATCGCTGACAAGTCCCTCACCGAGACCAACCCGGTCGCCGGGGTCGTCTCGTACGAGAACGTCGTGACGGCTGTGCAGATCACGCTGGCCCGCAACGACCTGCCCACCGACGCCGACACCGTCGGCGCCGTGGTGGCAGCCATCCAGAACGACAGCTGGCCAGTGGCCGGTCTGTCCAAGAACGCCGTGGTCGGCGAAGTCGAGAAGACCGTCCAGGCGGCCATCGGCCAGCTGTACCTGTCGGTCCAGGTTGTCGTGGACTCCCTGCCTGCCACGCTGAACGCGGTCCCCACCACTGATGTCGTGGTCTTCGACACCGGTATGGACCTGACCGACATCCTCATCGGCGAGGTCAAGGGTTGGGACTCCGACCTCGGCCTGGCCAACCTCAACCCGAGGATCGAGAACGCCAACGGCGCCCTCCAGGCGCTGCACGTCCTCGGCTTCCTCGACGGTACCTTCACGCCGCTTGAGCCGTTCAACAAGGGCGATGTGGTTACCGGCCAGACCATGATGACCTCCGCGTCGAGCAACTTGACGCTGACTCTCATGACCTGGGTTGCGGTCCTGCTCACCCCGATCGTCCTCGCCTACCAGGCTTGGAGCATCTGGACGTTCCGCAAGCGCATCAGCGCCGAGCGGATCCCTGCCGAAGCTGGCCTGGAGCCCGCCAAGTAGGACGTCTGAGCCAAGGCCCCCCGCTCCCGACCGGAGCGGGGGGTCTTGTCTTTGTCCTTCGTGTCCATACCCACCTGATCCACCTGGGATACTGACGACGTGAAGCCACTCGATCCCCGGCTGCTCACGTACGCGCGGGCAGCCCGCGGGTACTTGGCCTTGACCGTCGCGACGGGGTTGGTCACCGCTGGCCTCGTCATCGCACAGGCCGTCCTGCTCGGGCACGTCCTGGGCCAGGTCATCTTCGCCGCCGGGACCGACGAGCCCGGTATCTTCCGGGCACCCGACCCGGTCCCGTTGTCTGCGGTCGTCACCATGGTCGTGTGGCTGGCGGTCGTCATGGTCGTCCGTGCCGCCGTCATCACCGTGCAGGAACGTTTCGCGCACCGTGCTGCCACCGCCGCGGTCAACGAGCTGCGCGAACGTCTGGTCACCCACGGGACCGCGCTGGGGCCGCGCTGGCTCGCCTCCGGCGAAGGCCCAGGGCTGGTGACGTTGGCCACCCGGGGGCTGGACAGCCTCGAACCATACTTCGTGCGCTACCTTCCCCAGCTGGTGCTCGCCGCGACCCTCACCCCCTTGACGTGGATCGTCGTGCTGTCCGTCGACTGGTTCTCCGCCCTGCTCGTGGCTGTCGCCGTACCGCTCATCCCGGTGTTCATGATCCTCATCGGCAAGATGACCGAAGGACGCGCGGCCAAAGGCCTGGCCGTGATGAAACGGCTCGGTGCCCAGATGCTCGACCTCGTCGCCGGGCTGCCCACCCTGCGGATGTTCGGCCGCCAGGCAGGTCCGGCCGGACGGGTCCGCCAGCTCGGCGACGCCCACCGCTCAGCTACGATGTCGACCCTACGGGTGGCGTTCTTGTCCGGAATGGTCCTGGAGCTCCTCGCGACGTTCGGCGTGGCGCTCGTCGCGGTGTTCATCGGGTTCAAGCTGCAGGCCGGGAACACGGACCTGGTCACCGCGCTGACAGTGCTCATCTTGGCCCCCGAGGTGTTCGTGCCGTTGCGCCAGGTGGGCACCCAGTTCCACGCGTCGACCGACGGTGTGGCCGCCGCGGAGGCAGCCTTCGCCGTGCTCGAGACCCCTGTCGGCGAACCAGGGACCACACCGTGCCCCGACCTGCGCACGGCGGCTGTGGTGCTGGCAGGGGTCGGTGTGCGGTCCGTCGGGGGCTGGACCCCCGACGCGGTGAGCCTGACCTTGGCCCCTGGACGGGTCACCGCCCTCGTGGGGCCGTCGGGCACCGGCAAGTCCACCACTGTCGACGTGGTGCTGGGCCTGCTGCGCCCCGACCGCGGCACAGCGACCATCCAGTGCGACCAGACGTACCCGCTGGCCGATGTCGACCTGCGCTCCTACTGGGACCAGGTCTCCTGGCTCCCCCAGCGGCCTTTCCTGGAACCTGGCCCTCTCCAGGCTCTGCTAGGTGACCCCGAGCCTGCCGACCGTGACCGGGCCGCAGCGCTGACCGGTCTGGACACCGTCGTCGCGGGCCTGCCCGACGGGTGGGACACCGACCTGGGCCGTGGCGGCTCCGGGTTGTCAGTCGGCCAGCGCCAACGCGTCGCCCTGACCCGGGCCCTGCTGACGCACGCCCCGCTGGTCGTCCTGGACGAGCCGACCGCCCACCTGGACGCCCACGGCGAGTCCGTGGTGCTGGACACTGTCGCCGCCCTGCGTGAGGCAGGTTCAGCGGTCCTGCTCGTGGCCCACCGTGCCTCTTTGGTGGCGACCGCCGACGAGGTGGTCACCGTCACCGGCGCCCCGGCCGACGCAGGTGCCGACGACGCAGGTACCGACCCCGAAGCCACCGCACCCGACGCTGCCGAGGAGCTCGCATGAGCGCGCAGACGTCCACGCGGACCAACCCGGCGGCCCGCAGCACCCTCGTCCGGGCCGTGCGGCTGACCGGGGTGAAACCGACGCAGGTGGCTGCGTCGGTCAGCCTGGGGACGCTCGCCCTGGGGTGCGCGGTCGCCCTCGGAGGAGTCTCGGCCTGGCTCATCGCCCGGGCCTCGCAACAGCCGGTCGCTGCCGCGCTGACCGTGGCGGCGACCGGGGTGCGGGCTTTTGGCCTGGGCCGCGGGGTGTTCCGGTACCTCGAACGTCTGGTCTCGCACAACACCGCTCTGGGCGGGATGACGACCCTGCGGACGCAGGTCTACGCCCGGCTCGCCGAAGGTGCCCCTGAGGCTGTGCTGCGAGTGCGCCGCGGCGACCTGCTCGCCCGTGTGGGCGCCGACGTGGACGAGGTCGGGTACCTGGTCGTACGGGCTCTGGTCCCCCTCGGCGTGGCGATCACCCTCGGTGTGGGCACAAGTGTCGTCGTCGCCATCTTGTGGCTCCCGGCGGGTGTCGCCTTGGCGGTGTGCCTGCTGGTCGCCGGGTGGGTGGCCCCGATGCTCACCGCCATGTCGGTGCGCCGCGCCGAGCAACGGGCTTCGGCCGCCCGCGCCCGTATGAACGCCATCGCCTTGGGCATGCTCGACGACGCCGGGCCCATGACCGTCGCCGGGCGCACCGGCACCGAGACGACCAGGCTCAAAGACGCCGACGACGACATCGCCCGCGCCGTGGACGCGTCGGCTCTGTCCGCTGCCCTGGCCTCCGGGCTGGGCCTGCTCGCCCAGGCCGCCGCAGTCGTCGTCGCTCTGGTCACCGGTGTCCCCGCGGTCCAGCAGGGCATCTTGGCCCCCACCACCCTCGCTGTGGTCGTCCTGACCCCGCTGGCAGCCTTCGAGGCCACCCAGGCATTGCCGAACGCAGCCATCCAGCTCCAGCGCTCCCGCGCTGCTGCCGCCCGTATCCTCACCCTCCTGGACTCCGCTGCTGTCGTCTCCCCCACGGCGCCCCGGGGGACGACGCAGGGCGCGACCGACGCGACGACGGACGCCGGGCCCGACGAGGACGACCAGACCCACCCTGCGCCGTCGTTGCGTGCCACGGGGCTGGTGTGCGGGTGGACCGGTCGGGACCCAGCAGTCACCGGGGTCGACCTGGAGCTGGCGGTGGGCCGCACACTGGCGGTCGCCGGACCGTCGGGCGCGGGCAAGACGACGCTGCTGCTCACCCTCGCCGGACTGCTGCCTGTGCGCGACGGGGACCTGAGGCTCGGCGACGACGACCTGGCTGCCCTCGACCGTGCCGACGTGGTGCGGGCTGTGGTCGCCACCACCGAGGACGCGCACGTGTTCGGCACGACCGTCCTGGAGAACCTGCGGGTAGCCCGTGGGGACGTCACCGCCGACGAGGCCCGCTCAGCCCTGGCCGACGTCGGACTCGCCCCATGGTTGGCCTCGCTGCCCGACGGCCTCGACACCTTGCTGGGCCCCGACGCACGTACCGTCTCCGGCGGCGAACGACGCAGGTTGCTGCTGGCCAGGGCGCTGCTGGTCCACGCCCCCCTGCTGCTGGTCGACGAACCCGGCGAGCACCTCGACCCTGCTTCCGCCGACCACGTCATCACCGACCTGCTCACCGCCCGTGCGGACCGTGGTGTGCTGGTCGTCACCCACCGCATCACCCCCCTGGCCGCCGCCGACGAGGTCCTGTGGATCGAGCACGGCACCGTCGCCGCACGCGGCCACCACGATGACCTCCTGGCGACCGCGCCGGGATACGCCGCCGCTGCACGCCGCGAGCTGGTCGAACCAGAGGAAGACTGATGAGCCAAGACGATTTCGACGAGCTCATGACCGCCATCTTGGCCATCGCCGGACAGCTGGAGCTGCCCGCGGTGCTTGACCGTCTCGTCCAAGCGTCGACCACGTTGACCGGCGCCCAGTACGCGGCGATCAACATCCTCGACGACGACCACTCGATCGCTTTCGTGCAGAGCGGGGTCGACGCCGAGACCGCCATACGTATCGGCCAGCCTCCCGGTGCTGTCACCAAGGCTCCCCGGGGCAACGGGGTCCTGTCGCAGATCCCCGCGGTGGGAGCGATGCGCCTCGACAGGGTCGAGGACCATCCCTCGTTCGGCGGATGGCCCGACCACCACCCGCATATGGGCACGTTCCTGGGGGCTTCTGTGCGGGTCGACGACCACGTGTTCGGCCAGGTGTACCTCGCCGACAAACCTGGCGGGTTCACCGAACGCGACGAGCAGCGGGTGCTGCGCCTGGCAGCCACGACCGGCGTGGCGGTGGCCAACGCACGGCTGTACGCCGAGGCTGAACGCCGCGAACGCTGGCAAAAAGCCGCCCAAGAGATCGCGACCATGCTGCTGGAGGGCCTCGACGAAGAGGAGGCCCTGTCCTACATCGGCCGCAAAGCCCGTGAGGTCGCCCTGGCCGACACTGTCGCCCTGGTCATGCCAGGCGTGGACGGCGAGCTGCTCGTCGAGCTCGCGGACGGTCACGCGGCCGACACCCTGCTGGGCCAGGTCATGCCCGCCGACGGGCGGACCTCTGCGGTGCTGACCGAACAGCGCGGCATTCTGCTGCGGTCGTTGTCGGACTCGCCGGTCGACGCCCTGCGCCCGTTCGGCCCGGCCATGTACGCACCGATGCAGACCGGTGCACGCGGGGTGGGGGTGCTCGTCTTGTTGCGCCGGCTCGGGCAGCAGCCGTTCGACGACGACGACCTGGTCACTGCCGAGTCGTTCGCCGCCCAGGCTGCCATGGCGTTCGTCCTGGCCGAGGCCCGTCACGCCCAGGACATCGCCGCCCTGCTCGACGAACGCGAACGTATCGCCCGTGACCTGCACGACCTGGCGATCCAACAGCTGTTCGCCACCGGTATGCAGCTGGAGTCTGCGCGCCTGAAGGCAGTCGTCGGGGGGCTGGACCCTGCAGAGGTCTGCGACATCCTCGACCAGGCCCTGGACAACGTCGACGAGTCGGTGCGCGAGATCCGCGGGATCGTCCACGCCCTGCGCGACCCCGACGAGGCGACATCCTTGGTCGAACGCCTGCGCAGGGAAGCGTCCTTGGCGCGCACCGGCCTGGGTTTTGCCCCGTCTTTGGTGCTCGAGCTCGACGGCGAAGTCGTCGACGAACGCGAGTCTGGCGAGGGTCTGGTCATCGACGAGGAGATCCTCGACGACCGCATCTCCTCCAGCCTCAACGACGACGTCGTGGCGGTCGTCCGCGAAGGGCTGGCCAACGCTGCCCGCCACGCCAACGCCTCGTCGGTGACAGTCCGCGTCTCGGTCACCGGCCTGTGCCCCTGGGGCACCGTGAGCATCGAGGTGCGCGACGACGGCCGTGGTCTTCCCCCCGACAACGCCCGCCGCTCCGGCACCGGCAACCTCGCCTCCCGCGCCCACAAGCACGGCGGCTCCTTCTCCCTCACCCCCTCCCCCGACGGCCTGGGCACCCTCCTGGCCTGGCAAGCCCCCCTACGCCCCTGACCTTGCGCTACGGCTGCTCCCAGCCGACCTGGGTCGGGATGGGCGCACGGGTTTTTCCGCACCAACCTGTGGGTTCACACGGTTCGATCCCAGCGAAAGCTTCCAGGAGGAAGGTGAAACCCGACAGCTGGGCGTACCCGTCGGGAGACCGCATGACGTCAGGAACCGCAACGACGAACGGATGCACCGCAGAGACAGACAGGTGAAAAACCGAATCACCCAGAATGATGCCCGGCTCGAACGGTTCGCGTTTGTCTCCAGGACCAGTCTCGGTGTAGCCACACAGGTCGTCGGTGTAGCACACGAACACCACCCTTCCTGGTGTGTCGGGATCGATGAGCAAGGACGCCTGTGGCACTTCTTCACTCAGCCAGTGTGGAGGGTTCTCGCGGCGTTCTGGCGACACCTCACCACGTTCGGACCTGTCGAACGCGATGGTGCCGAACAGGAAGGCCGCCTGTGAGGAGTCCAGGCACTGGGACGGAAGATGGTCGAGCGGGTCGAAACCTCTCGTCGAGCGTCCCAGTTCTTGGTGCTTCCCGCTGGTCAGCGGCACTGGGGTTCGTCGGGACACCTGCTGCCAGGCGTCGTCCAGCGCTGCCGGTTCTGAACCGGGCAACCAGGGCCCCACCGTGATGGTCACGTCCCACCACGTCCAGCCATACCCTGGGTCTGGGTTCAGGCCCCTCACAGTGAAAGTGTGGCTGGTCGTCTCGTACGTCCCTGCCGAGGTGGGTGCCGGGGTGGGCGTCGGCGGGACCACGAAGGTGTCGCACAACCCGGCACTGGGACTGTTCGTGCTCATGGCCCCAGTGGGCTGCACGTCATGCTTGCACCCCACGAGCACCAACGCCCCAAGAATGCCCAAGACCACCAATCTCTTGGCTGCGGTCGTCCCCTTGTCCCCTCTGTCGTCCACGGACCCTCACCCCTTGCCCCGAGGCATCGTCGGCGACGGTGCCTGCCAAACATCACTGCCTACCGTGACGCTACCAGGGGGCGAGCCGCCATTGTCATGCGGGGCTTCACCTCGACGGGGTGATGTTGCTCGCCGGCCCGTCGGTCAACAGGGCCACGGCGGTGAGACGGGCTGGTACACAAGACGGGCAGATTGTTCACGTGGGGCGCGGTCGCGTAGACTCGTGCGCTGGTCCTGCCGAGCGAGGTGCGGACCGAGATCGATGAGGAGAGCCTGACGTGCGCCCGGTCCACCTCGATCATCGCTCGCCCCTGGTGCTGGACATGCACGACCTGGGGCGTCAGCCGGGGTCGACGAGGCTGGTACGACGGGTCGTGGCCACCCCTGACGATTTCGGGACGGATGTCATCGGTATCCCCGCCGGGACGGACCTCGAGCTGGACTTGCGGCTCGAGGCAGTCACGGAGGGCGTCTTGGTCACCGGCGACGTCCGTGGCCGGGCGGTCGGAGAGTGCGTGCGCTGCTTGGACCGGGTCGACGAGAACGTCGTCGTCCGGTTGCAGGAGCTGTACGTGTACCCCGAACGCCAGGCGGCAGCGGTCGCCGACGGTGACGACGACGAGGGCTTGCGTGAGCTCGACGGTGACCTGGCCGACCTCGAACCCGCCCTGCGGGACGAAGTCGTCCCGGCGTTGCCGTTCCGTCCGTTGTGCCGAACCGACTGCCCGGGCCTGTGCGCCCAGTGCGGGGTGAGGCTGGCGGACGACCCGGGCCACGCGCATGAGACGACAGACCCGCGTTGGGCGGCGTTGTCGGGGCTGGTCCCGACAACGGCACCTGACGAGAACAAGGAAGAAGGCTGACATGGCGGTTCCCAAGCGGAGGATGTCACGAGCCAACACCCGTGCGCGCCGCTCGCAGTGGAAGACCACCCCGGTCGCCCTGAGCACCTGCCCGCGCTGCGGTGCGGCCCGTCGCCCGCATGTGGCGTGCCCGGCGTGCGGTGCCTACGGCGCCCGCACCGTGCCCCAGGCTGTGCGCAGCGGACACGAGACCTACTGAACCGGGTTGTCATGGGTCCTGGCAGCGCGGTGTTGCTGGACCGGCTCGGGGTCGACCTCGACCCCGAGCTGATGGTGCTCGCCCTGACCCACCGGTCGTTCGCGCACGAGGCTGGCGGCCTGCCGACCAACGAACGTCTGGAGTTCCTCGGTGACCAGGTGCTGGGGCTGGTGGTCACCGAGTACCTGTACACGATCTTGCCGACCAACACTGAGGGCGACCTGG
Organism: Micrococcales bacterium; assembly: GCA_009779195.1. GTDB lineage: Bacteria > Actinomycetota > Actinomycetes > Actinomycetales > Cellulomonadaceae > Cellulomonas. The sequence continues at coordinate 82,932 of WRET01000003.1, read as the reverse complement.
CGAAGATGCGGGCCGCCACAGTCTCGCAGCGCGCGTTGGCGCAGGTGGCGCGCGACCTGGACCTCGGGTCGTTTGTGCTGCTCGGCAAAGGTGAGCTGAGCACGGGCGGTCCTGACAAGGACTCGATCTTGTCCGACACCCTCGAAGCGGTGCTCGGAGCGGTCTACCTCGCCCACGGGCTGGGCACCTCGCGCGAGCTGGTGCTGCGCCTCGTCGGCGAGAAGGTCCGTGCCGCCACGGACATGGGCGCAGCCCTGGACTGGAAGACGTCGCTGCAAGAGCTGGCGGCCAGCCACGACCTGGGGTCTCCGTCGTACCACGTCACCGGCGAAGGTCCTGACCACCAGCGGGTGTTCACAGCCCAGGTGCTGCTGTCAGGCAAGCCGTACGGCTCAGGTGTCGGCCCTGCCAAGAAGGTCGCCGAGCAGCGCGCCGCCGAGGACGCCTACCGCAGGCTCGCCGAGGACGACTGACCCATGACGGAAATTTGAGCAAGATTCACGGTGCGCCACAAGGGGGACATGGATCATTGAACACAGAGAAGTCGTTACTATGCGGAAATGACCCACACCGGCCAGACACCCGCCGCTGAGCGGCCCGGCCCCATCTCCGTGATGATCGTCGACGACCACGAGGTGGTCCGCCGGGGCATCGCCGAAGTTGTCGAACGCGCTGACGGGATGACCGTCGTCGCCGAAGCGGGTTCGGTGGCCGACGGGATCCGTCGCGCCTCGCTGGTACGCCCCAAAGTCATGCTCGTCGACCTGCAGCTGCCCGACGGCACCGGTATCGACCTCATGCACGCGGTACGTGAAGCGCTGCCCAGCGCCCGGGCCATCGTGCTCACATCCTTCGACGACGACGACGCCCTGGCTGCCGCCCTGGACGCCGGTGCTTCCGCCTACCTGCTGAAATCGGTCCGAGGGGCCGAGATCACCGACGTCATCCGTGCGGTCGCCGTCGGGCGGACCCTGCTCGACGACCGCACTGTCACCCGTCGTCGCGCCGGGCACGAAGACCCCACCGAGAACCTCACCCCCAGCGAGCTGAAGGTCCTCGACCTCATCGGCGAAGGCATGTCCAACCGGGAGATCGCCGAACGTCTCGGCGTCGCCGAGAAGACGGTCAAGAACCACATAACGTCACTGCTGGCGAAGATGGGCCTGCAGCGCCGTACCCAGGTCGCCGCCTGGGTCGCCGCCCGCAAACACGCAGGCTGGCGCGCCGAACCCGGCCGCTGACCCACTGTCCTGCTGCCCTGCAAGGAACCGTCTCCACTGTCCTGCCTTCGCTGGCCCACTGTCCTGCCTTAGGCAGGGGTGAAAGAGGTTGGGGCCGACGGGTGGCTGTTGACCGGGGGGAGGCGGGCGAGGAGAGTGCTTGCCATGGCAGACCATTCGGACCCTACGGTGGCGGGGCAGGCGGTGCTCGACCCCACGACGTCGGCTTCCGACCTGGCTGCTATCGCGCACCAGCACCCGAGCTTGCAGGTCTTGGTGGTCGCACACCCCAACGTCTACCCAGGGCTGCTGGACTGGCTGGAGGCCTTTGGCGACCCTGCGGTCGCGGCGGCGGCCCGGCGCACACGAGACAAGACGCGTCCGAGGGCCACGCCTGAGGCCGGGTCCGCGCCAGCGGCGTCCATGCCACCTTCTCCACCTGCGCCCAGCGAGCAACCACCGGAGCCACCAGCCCAGGGCGTGGGGCCGGCGATGGTGGTGGTGGGGCAGCCGGTGTACCCGCAGCCTGCGCGCACGCCGGTGCTGCCTGTGGTGGCCGGTGTCGTGGCGCTGGTGTGCATCGCAGGGCTGGTGGCCTGGGTGCTCTTGTCAGGTGGCTCGGGGACTGCTTCTGGGGAGGTCGGCACGACGCCGGCCGTGGCGCCGGCCGGTACCTACCGCACTGTCGAGCAGGGGACGCGACCTGCCCAGGCGGTGACACCTGCGCAGCGCGAATGGGAGCCGTACTCGAACGGTCGGTTCGGGTTCGCGCTGGACGTACCCACAGCCCTCGTGGCGCAGCCGGAGTCTGACAACGGTGACGGACGGATGTGGACGTCGCCGGACGGGCAGGTGCACCTGGCCGTCTACGGGTCGAACAACACCAGCGGTGCGACTGCCAAGCAGATGCTCGAGCAGGATGTCGCCGAACGCACCGCCGCAGGCGAGGACGTCACGTACCAACGTTCGACGGACACGTTCTACGTCGTCTCGGGGTACCAGAGCGACGGTCAGGTGTTCTACCTCGCCTGCTGGGTCGGGACCGGTTCGCTCAACGCCATGTGGTGGCTGTACCCGACCTCGCAGGCCGAGACCGTCGAACCATGGCTCACCGACAGCTATCACAGCTTTGTCCACGGCAACCTGGCTGTGGCGCACTGACACCTGGACCCAGGTTCAGATCTGGTCGCGGGTGAAAGTGGGGACGTCGTACCGGGGGGCGATATTCGTGTTCCAGTTGTTGACGAAGGTCCTCTTGGTCGTCCCGGACAGCTCGTCGTAGTACTGGCCGTCGGCCCAGTGGGTGCTGGTGGTGCCGACGGCGCAACCGGTGGAGACCATCTCACGGGCCCATTCCAGGTACGCCTCGTCCGAGCCGAGAGCTGCACGTAGGGCGTCCTGGAGCTCTAAGAGCAGGGCCGTGCCGCCGGGGATCTGGTCGACTAGCACGGCGTCCAGGGTGGCGAGGAGCTCGCGGCGGTTGTCCGCCACGGACGAGATGACAAGGATCTGGGCAGAAACGTCGTTGCACTCGCGCACCGCGGTGACAGCCGGGCCGAGGCTCGCACGCGCCGACGACGACTCGGTGAGGACGTCGACCAGGCGACGCACCTGGTCGACGTCGGTGTCCGGAGAAGTGCGCACATCCTCGGACCCCGTGGCGACAACACCAGCACCGTCGTTGCCGGACAGGCGGCCACGCAGGGCGAAAAGACCCGTGGCGACGAGCACCACGACGATGAGCACCACAGCCACCGCCACGACCGGTGACCGCCGCTTGGGCGGTGGCGCCGGATACATACCGTACTGACCTGCGACGACATACTGGCCATCCACCACGGCGACGGCGCCAGCAGGCACGAGCTGGTACCCGTACGCCAACGGTGCCCCCGCAGGAGCGACCTGCGGCTCCGTCTGTTCTTGCGCAGGCGGTGAGGGCGGCTGTGGCGGCAGGTCCGGTGGCGGCGGGGACACCTGAAAAGGCGCCTCTTGCCGAAACCCCTCCTGACCGAACCCCTCCTGCGGGAACCCCTCCTGCGGGAGTGCCTCCAGCGGGGCATCTGCGGGTGGTGGTGCCACGGGAGGTGGTGCCACGGTGGCCGGGGGGACGGCGCGGGTGTCGGTGGCGCGCAGGGCACCGAGGGCGGTGACGAGCTTCGGGTTGCCGTACGAGGTTGCGAGGATACCTGTCACAGGTTCCAGAGCGCGGGCGAGGACGGGGGTGTAGGCGGTACCACCAGCCAGGAAGAGGTGGGTGATCTTTTCGGTGCCAGAAGACCGCAGGGCCGACGTCACGAGCGCGGCGACACGCCCGACCGGCTCGGCGATGACCTCCTCGTACTCGGTACGGGTGATGGTCAGAGCCACCTCGCGACCAGGGCCCGCCGAGACCGCGATCGGTGCGTCGACGTGGTCGGACAGGTCGTGCTTGGCACCGTTGATGATATCCATCAAGGTCAAGACCATGGCGAGGTTCTTGGGCTCGTCGAGCGCCTCGAGGATGTCGTCACGGCCAGCCTGGCTCAGCTGGTCGGTGACCCACCGGTACAGCAACGCGTCCAGGTCGTTGCCGCCCAGCTGCTCGTCGCCCTCGCGCGCCACGACCACCACAGCGTCGTGGGTGGTCTCGACGACGGCCACGTCACACGTACCTCCACCGACATCGACGACCGCCATCCGAGACCCTGCAGGCAGCGACGCAGGAACAGTGTGCCCGTGCACCGCCGCGACCGGCTCGGGGAGCGTGAGGACCTGCTCGTCGCGGAACCCGGCGAGCCGGGCGGCCTCGTGCAGGGCGGCCAGACGGGTCGGCTCCCAGTGCTCAGGGTGGGTCAAGACCAGCTGGTCTGGTTCGGTCCCGTCGACTGACCGCACCGCCCGCTCCCGCGCAGCCTTGAGCACGTGCGAGACCAGCTCGGCAGGGGTGACCGTCTCGTCGCCCAGGACGACCGGCTCTTGGCCGAGGTGGGCTTTGGGCGAGGCGACGAACGTGTCGGGATTACCGCGACGGGCGTTGACCGCCGCCTGGCCGACCCGCCACAACGAGCCGGTACGCACCACTGCCGACGGCATGGTGTCCGACCCGGGTTCGAGGACGACCTTCTCGACCTGTCCGTCGCGGCGCCAGGCCGCAGCAGTGTTGACCGTCCCGAAGTCGATCGTCAGGGCCCAGCCCATGACGCACCTCCCGAGACCAACCCGAACGAAGCGGGCAGAAGGACGGCACCGCCTGACTCGGATCCTAGTGGTTGCGGTGCCGCCCGGAGGTCCGTGCACCGGTGTCGTCCTCCTTTTGCTGCCCCCGGGTGGCACGCCGATCTGGTGCCACAGGCCGACCTTCGACACATCGAGGCGCGGAACCTGGACAATAGGAGCCATGTCTGTCGCGCCGCCGTACCAGCCCCCGTCCCCACCGCCGCACCCACGGCCGACACGCCGCCGCAGCCCTGTGGTGGCTGCGAGCCTCATCGCCGCGGTGGTGGCGGTGTGCCTCGTCGTGGTCGGGGTGTGGGCCCTGGTGCGCAACCACGGGACGGCGAGCCGCTCGACGAGCACCAGCGCACCGGCAACCACCGCCCGCACGACGGCCTTGTCCGTGCTCGACCCGTGCGACGAGCGGGAGACCGGGCCCAACACCGGGGAGGCCTCAGCAGGTGACCCCTACCTGTGCTGGGCTGGGGGTTCGGGGTACGACGCGTTGTCCTACGACGTCAAGGCGAGCGTCGAACCGTCCACGGCGTACATCAGCGCCCACGCGGACGTGACTGTGGCGATCACCGAGGCCATCGAGGCTGTCCACCTCGACCTGGTCCTGCCTGCGAGCGCTGTCACCGTCGACGGCCGTCCGGCGCAGTTCGTGCACGACAAGATGGACCTGGCCGTTCGCACGAACGCCACGGTCGGCCAGACGGTGACCATCGGCGTGGACTACGCCGGGATCCCGAGCCTGGAGTCAGACATGGGCAACGCCGTGCACCACGTCGGCGACGAGCTGGTGCTGGCCGACCAGCCGGCCGGAGCAGTGACCTGGGTGCCGCTCAACGGCCACCCGTCTGACCCAGCGAAGTTCCGCGCTGAGGTCTCGGCTCCCCACGGTGTAGAGGCCATCAGCGTCGGACGGTTGGTCTCCCAGGGCCAAGACCCCAACGACCCCAACCGTGACCTGTGGGTCTGGCAGCCGGACGAGCCGGTCATCGGCTACACGATCATGCTCGCCGTCGGCCAGTACGAGATCGACGGCCCCCGGGACGTGACGGTCGGCGGGCGCACAGTGCAGTACCTGGCCGCCGCGTCGCAGTCACACCGCGACCCGCAGGCCACGCTCGCCTGGCTCGCCAATTCCGTCAAGGCGGCTGACGAGCTGACGAAGTTCGTCGGGGACTACCCGATGTCCTCCCTCGGGGGCCTGGTGCCACCCATGGCGACAGGCTGGGCCCTGGAGACGCACGGCCGGCCTATCTACGACCCGGGGTTCATCGGATACCAAGACTCAGTGCTGACGCACGAGCTGGCGCACTTCTGGTTCGGCGACACCATCACGTTGGCCCGCCAGCGCGACATCGTCATCAACGAAGGACTGGCCTCGTACTGCGAATACGAGGCCGACATCACCGGGCGGTCTATGTTGCCCGGCGAATACCTCGACGTGGTCTACGACGGTTACGGCATCGTGTGGAAGCAGAAGCTGTCTGACCCGGGGCCGGGTATGGACACGTTCTCCACCAAGGTCTACGACGGTGGCGGGGCTGCTGTGCAAGCCCTGCGCAACCGTATGGGCGACGAGGCGTTCTATACCTTCATCAAGGCGTGGGCAGCCCAGAAGGGTCCACACTCCCTGGACGACTTCCGTGCGATGGCCCAGCAGTACTCCCCCGTCGACCTGACCGGCCTGCTGGCCGCGTGGTACGACGGGACCGAGCGTCCTGCCAAGACACCGGAGAACGGGCTGCCGTAATTCCATACACCCTAACGGCGCAGCCCCCGGGGAATACTGCACCGCCATTCGGGCACACACCACCAAACCCGGACACAGCGGTCGTACCGTGGAAATATGACCACCCCGACCGGGCCGACCGAGACCGACGCTCCCGTGCGCCTGGACCTCGACGAGCTGTGCCACGGTCCCGACGTCACACCTGGGCTCACCCGGCACGGGCGTCCACCCGCCGCGGGATGGGTCGTGCCGGTGGTGGTCACGGTCATGGTGGTGACGGTGCTGACGATGGCCTCGGCGGTCGGCGCGGTGCTGGCCTACAACCAGCGGGCCATGACCCAGATCGACGTCGACGGGCTCGTCGAGCAGGGTCCACGGCCCCCCGCAGACCCCAACGGTGGACGAGCGGTGAATGTCTTGCTGCTCGGTTCTGACAGCCGGCTCGGCGACGACAACCAGCGTCTGGGCGGCAAGAACGACGGGATGCGCACGGACACCACGATCGTCGTGCACGTGTCAGCCGACCGCGGCCGGGTCGAGCTGGTCTCGATCCCCCGCGATTCCCTGGTCGATATCCCGGCGTGCAAGACCACCAGCGGAAAGACCATCCCACCGTCGCCGGACACCATGATCAACGCGGCGTTCTCCCGGGGGTGGACCCAAGGCGGCGACCTCGCCTCGGCTGCGGCCTGTGCGTGGACCACCGTCGCCTCGGCGACCGGTCTGCATATCGACCACGTCGCTCTCATCGACTTCGCGGGGTTCGAGCAGATGGTCAACGCTGTCAACGGGGTGGATATCTACCTGGACGAACCGATGCGCGACACCGGCAAGTCCACAGCGCTGGACCTGCCCGCCGGCAAGAACCACCTCAACGGGCGCCAGGCGCTCGATTTCGTCCGCGCCCGGCACGTGACCGGCACCAACGGTTCAGATATCACCCGTATCACCCACCAGCAGATGCTCTTGCGGGCCCTGGCCGAGAAGGTCATGGACTCGGGATTGTCGGACGCAGCCAAGCTGACCAAGCTGGTCGGCGCGGTGTCGGCCTCGTTGACCGTCGACAAAGACCTGTCGGCGAGCACGACGACAGCCCTGGCCTACTCCCTGCGGTCGGTCTCTCGTTCCGACGTGGTTTTCGCCACCATCCCCTGGCGCCCGGACCCGTCCAACCCCAACCGGGTGCGCTGGGCTGACGAGGCCGACGCCGTGTGGACGGCGCTGCGCGACGACACACCGGTGTCCGACGTGATCGCCAAAAAGGACCGCAGGTAGCGCAGGCGGACGTGCCTCGCAGGCACGTCCCACCATCGTGTCCGCCCCACCGGCAAGGTTCTGCCAAGATGTGTGGTCATGAGCACCGCATCGCCGACCACCACCGGACAGGTCCCGGAGAACCCCACGCTCGACGGTCTGGAGGACCGCTGGGGAGCAGTCTGGGAGGCGGACGGCACGTACCGCTTCGACCCGTCCGCTCCCGCCGAGCGTATGTACTCCATCGACACACCACCGCCGACAGTGTCTGGTTCGCTGCACGTGGGGCACGTGTTCAGCTACACCCACACCGACGTGGTGGCCCGTTACAGGCGTATGCGCGGGCACGAGGTGTTCTACCCCATGGGCTGGGACGACAACGGCCTGCCCACCGAACGGCGCGTCCAGTACTACTACGGGGTGCGCTGCGACCCGACGCTGGCCTACGACCCGGCCTTCGTGCCCCCGCACAGTGGCGGCAAGGCGGTCAAACCCGCTGACCAGGTGCCCGTCTCACGTCCGAACTTCATCGAGCTGTGCGAGAAGCTGTCCGTGGCCGACGAGGCGCAGTTCGAGCAGCTGTGGCGCCAGCTGGGGTTGTCAGTCGATTGGTCCCGCACCTACCAGACCATCTCCGCCTCAGCCCGTGCGGTGGCCCAGCAGGCGTTCTTGCGCAACCTGGCCCGCGGTGAGGCGTACCAACAGCTCGCCCCGGGCCTGTGGGACGTGACCTACCAGACCGCCGTCGCCCAGGCCGAGGTCGTGGCCAAAGAGTCGCCGGGCAGCTACCACCGCGTCGCCTTCCACGGCCCTGACGGACCGGTGCATATCGAGACCACCCGTCCCGAGCTGTTGCCTGCGTGCGTGGCCCTGGTCGCCCACCCCGACGACGAGCGCTACCAACCGCTGTTCGGCACGACGGTGCGTTCGCCGCTCTTCGACGTCGAGCTGCCGGTAATGTCACACTGGGCCGCAGAGAAAGACAAAGGCGCGGGTATCGCCATGTGCTGCACGTTCGGTGACCTCACCGACGTGACCTGGTGGCGTGAGCTGGACCTGCCCAACCGGTCGGTGGTGGGCCGTGACGGGCGTCTGGAACGCACGACACCGCAATGGCTGGTCGGCCCTGGTGCCGAGCTGTACGCCACCTTGGCGGGCAAGACGACGTTCTCGGCGCGGGCAGCCGTCGTCGACGCCCTGCGTACCTCCGGCGACCTGGTGGGCGACCCCAGACCCACCGAGCCTGGCCGCACCGTCGGGTTCTACGAAAAGGGCGACAAACCTCTGGAGATCGTCTCTTCGCGCCAGTGGTACATCCGCAACGGCGGCAAAGACGAGGCGCTGCGCGAAGCCCTGCTGCGGCGCGGCGAACAACTGGGGTTCCACCCCGACTTCATGCGGGTGCGGTACGAGAACTGGGTCGGCGGGCTCAACGGTGACTGGCTCATCTCCCGCCAGCGGTTCTTCGGGGTGCCGTTCCCCGTGTGGTACCCGCTGGACGGCGACGGCAACCCACGCTACGACGCTGCGCTGACACCCTCCGAAGACGCCTTGCCCGTCGACCCTTCGGCTGACGTGCCCGAGGGTTACACCGCTGACCAGCGCGGCGTTCCCGGCGGGTTCGTCGGCGACCCCGACATCATGGACACCTGGGCGACGAGCTCGCTGACCCCGCAGGTCGCTGCCGGGTGGCGTGAAGACCCACAGCTGTTCGCCAAGCTGTTCCCCATGTCGTTGCGGCCCCAGGGCCAAGACATCATCCGCACCTGGCTGTTCTCCACCGTCTTGCGCTCCCACCTCGAGCACGGGTCGCTGCCGTGGTCCGACGCGGCGATCTCCGGGTGGATCGTGGACCGGGACCACAAGAAGATCGGCAAGTCCACCGGCAACGCGGTGACACCCAGCGGTTCGTTGGACAAGTTCGGGGCTGACGGGGTGCGGTACTGGGCGGCGTCGGCCAAGCTCGGCACCGACGCGGCGTTCGAAGAAGGGCAGATGAAGATCGGCCGCCGCCTGGCGATCAAGATCCTCAACGCGTCCAAGTTCGCCTTGTCGTTCCACGAAGGCTCGCAGGTGAGCCTGGACCCGTCGGCGGTGACCACCGAGCTGGACCGGGCGGTCCTGGCGGGGCTGGCCACCGTCGTGGACCAGGCCACCACTGCGTTGGAGGCCTACGACCACACCCGGGCCCTGGAAGTCACCGAGACGTTCTTCTGGACGTTCTGCGACGACTACCTCGAGCTCGTCAAAGACCGCGCCTACGCCGTGGACACCGACCCGCAAGGGGCAGCCTCAGCCCGCACAGCCCTGGCCATGGCGCTGGACGTGCTGCTGCGCCTGTTCGCACCGGTGCTGCCGTTCGCGACCGAAGAGGTGTGGTCGTGGTGGCGTGAAGGCTCGGTGCACCGCCAGGGGTGGCCCGACGCACAACCGTTGCGCGCAGCGGCAGGCGACACCCCCGCGGCGGTCGTCACTGCGGCAGGCCAAGCGCTCGCTGCCCTGCGAAAGGTCAAGTCCGAGGCGAAAGTGTCGATGCGTACCCAGGTGAGCTGTGTGCGACTGACCGTCCCTACCGGCACCGTTGACGCGGTGCGCACTGCTGTCGCCGACGTGCGGTCCGCCGGGCGTGTCGTCGGCGAGCTGGAGCTGCTCCCTGGCGATGTGGCCACTGCGGTCGCAGAAGCCGAGCTGGTCACGTCATGAGACGCGACCCGGTGCACACCCCGGCACCGATCCCCGACGACCCGACCCGCTGCGGCCCCCAGCTCTTGGCCGACCTGCTCGCCGAAAACCCCGACCGGGTGTGTATCGAGCACAAGGACACCGAAGGCGTCTGGCACGAGATGACCACCGGCGAGTTCGACCGCCGCGTCAGAGCCGTCGCCAAAGGCCTGGTGGCCTCAGGGATCAACGTCGGTGACCGTGTGGCGATCCTGTGCCCCACCCGCTGGGAGTGGACGCTGCTGGACTTCGCCATCTGGGCGGCTGGTGGAGTCGGCGTGCCGGTGTACGAGACGTCGTCGGCTGAGCAGGTCCGCTGGATCTGCGCCGACGCTGGTGCGCGGCTCGTCGTCGTCGAAACACCTGCGCACGCCGCACGTGTCGACGAGGTCCGCGACGACCTGCCCGGCCTGCTCGAGGTCCTGACGATCGACGAAGGCGCGGTAGCCACCCTCGAGGCCCGTGGCGCACAGGTCGACGACGCCGAGATCGCCGGGCGTTCGGCACTGACCCAGTCCGACACCCTCGCGACCGTGATCTACACCTCGGGGACGACCGGCCGCCCCAAAGGTGTCGAGCTCACGCACGGCAACCTCGTCACCCACGCCTACAACGGCGCACGTTCGGCCATGCGCGTGCTGCTGGAGGTCGAGCCGCAGGCACGCACGATCTTGTTCTTGCCGCTGGCGCACGTGTTCGCCCGGTACATCCAGATCGTCTCTTTCGTGGGCCGCGCGGTGCTCACGCACTGCCCCGACACCCACCACCTGCTCGAAGACCTCGCCGCCGTGCGCCCGACATTCATCCTGGCTGTGCCGCGGGTGTTCGAGAAGGTCTACAACTCGGCGGACCAGAAAGCCGGGCACGGGATGTCGCGGCGGATCTTCCGGTGGTCGGCGAAAGTCGCCATCACCTACTCACGCGCCCTGGACACCAAACGCGGGCCGAACGCACGGCTGCGCGCCGCACGCCAGATCGCCGACCGGTTGGTGTACCGCAAGGTGCGGGCGGCGTTCGGCGGCCAGCTGGAGTACGCGATCTCGGGTGGGGCGCCTCTGGGCGAACGTCTCGGGCACTACTTCCGTGGGATCGGCGTGACGATCATGGAAGGGTACGGCCTGACCGAGACCATGGCCCCGACCTCGGTGAACCTGCCGGGGCTGACCAAGGTCGGGTCGGTCGGCCCGGCGTTCCCCGGGTGCTGGGTGCGTGTGGACGAGCACGGCGAGGTCTGGGCCAAAGGCCCGCATATCTTCCGCGGGTACCGCAACGAGGTCGAGGCGACGAAGAAAGTCCTCGTCGACGGCTGGTTCGCCACCGGTGACCTGGGCACCCTCGACGACGACGGCTACCTGTCGATCACCGGCCGCAAGAAAGAGATCATCGTGACCGCCGGCGGCAAGAACGTCGCCCCCGCCGTGCTCGAAGACCGTCTGCGCGGCCACCCGTTGGTCAGCCAGGTCGTCGTCGTGGGCGACAAACGTCCGTTCATCGGCGCCCTGGTCACCCTCGACGCCGAGATGCTGCCCGGTTGGTTGGCCACACACGACCTGCCGCCCATGGACATGACCGTCGCCTCACGCCACCCGAGGGTGCTCGCGGCCCTGGACGCTGCCGTGGAACGTACCAACGAGGTGGTCTCCCGGGCCGAGTCGATCCGCAAGATCAAAGTCCTCGACACCGATTTTACCGAGGCCAACGGCTACCTCACCCCGTCGACGAAGGTCAAACGCGGCCTCGTCCTGCGCGATTTCGCTGCCCAGGTCGACGAGCTCTATATCGACACCCGTCCAGAGCACGACCGCGACACCCACTGATCTCCTCTCCACCAGCTTCCGTGCCACCAACACCGGCTGCCTCGTCTACGACAGCTGCTCAGTCGGACGAACAAGTTCGTCCGCCTCTCGCCTCAACCGGGTATGGTGCTGGATCACCTCGGCGACGAGGAAAGCCAGGAACTTCTCGGCGAACTCGGGGTCGAGCCCGGCCTGGTCGGCCAGGGCGCGCAGACGGGCGACCTGCTCGGCCTCGCGCTCCGGGTCGGCCGGAGGCATACCGGTGCGGGCTTTGAGGAGCCCGACCTGCTGGGTGTGCTTGAAACGTTCGGCGAGCAGGTGGACGACCGCAGAGTCGATATTGTCGATAGAGTCGCGCAGCCGGCGCAGCTCGGCGGGGACGTTGTCCACTACGCCGACTTCTCCCGGGGAGCCCGTTTGGACGCGGGTCGCACGATCGTGCGTGGTACCAGCGTCGGGTAGACGTTCTGCAGCACCGTCTCACGGTCCACGACGACCTTGGCGACGTCGTCACGGCTGGGCACCTCGAACATCACCTGCTGGAGGACCTCTTCGAGGATGGCCCGCAGCCCCCGCGCACCAGTGCCGCGCAGCAGGGCCTGCTCGGCGACAGCCTCCACGGCCTCGTGCGTGAGCTCCAGCTCGACCCCGTCGATCTGGAACATACGCTGGTACTGCTTGACCAAGGCGTTACGCGGTTCGGTGAGGATACGCACCAGGGCTTCGCGGTCCAGCGGCGACACTGTGGTGATCACTGGCAGCCGCCCGACGAACTCGGGGATGAGGCCGAACTTCAGCAGGTCCTCAGGCATGACGTCGGACAGCAGGTCGGCGTCGTCGGCGGCGTGCAGGGGTGCGCCGAAACCGATGCCGTGGCGCCCGGAGCGGTTGGCGATGATGTCGTCCAGACCAGCGAACGCCCCTGCCACGATGAACAGCACGTTCGTCGTGTCGATCTGGATGAACTCTTGGTGCGGGTGTTTGCGTCCACCCTGCGGCGGGACCGAAGCGGTCGTGCCCTCGACGATCTTCAGCAGCGCCTGCTGCACACCTTCGCCGGACACGTCGCGTGTGATGGACGGGTTCTCGGACTTGCGGGCGATCTTGTCGACCTCGTCGATGTAGATGATGCCCGTCTCGGCCTTCTTCACGTCGTAGTCGGCGGCCTGTATGAGCTTGAGCAGGATGTTCTCCACATCCTCGCCGACGTAACCCGCCTCGGTCAGGGCAGTGGCGTCGGCCATGGCGAACGGGACGTTGAGCATCTTGGCCAGGGTCTGGGCCAGGTACGTCTTGCCGCACCCTGTTGGCCCGATGAGCAAGATGTTCGACTTGGAGATCTCGACCTTCTCTTCGCCGGAGGTCTTGTCGGCACCGATCCGCTTGTAGTGGTTGTAGACCGCCACCGCCAGCGACCGCTTGGCCGGCTCCTGGCCGATGATGTAGTCCTCGAGGAAGGCGAAGATCTGCCGGGGTTTGGGCAGCTCGGTGACCGCAGCGCCCTCAGGCGTCTCCAGCTCTTCTTCGATGATCTCGTTGCACAGGTCGATGCACTCGTCGCAGATGTAGACCCCCGGCCCTGCGATGAGCTTTTTGACCTGCTTCTGGGACTTGCCGCAGAACGAGCACTTGAGCAGGTCAGCCCCGTCACCGATCCGTGCCACGCGCTCGTGTCCCTTCTGTGGTCAAACCCTGTACCAACCATGGCACACTGCACCCGCAGATGCGTGCTGGTCAGCGGTGAGAGTTCCTGTCGTACCGATCGGCACGCCGGGTACCCACACCAGGAGTCTGCCGCAGCCGGGCCCGATCTGAGCACTGCGGCACGCGTGTCGCGGCAGTCTCACGACGGCTGCTCGGGCACGACTGTCGGCGCAGCGCCTTTGCGGCTGGTCAGGACCTGGTCGACCATCCCGTACGCCAGCGCCTGCTGAGCAGTGAGGATCTTGTCGCGCTCGATGTCCTTGCGCACCTGGTCCACCTCCTGCCCGGTGTGGTGGGCGATGGTCTCTTCCAGCCACTCGCGCATACGGATCATCTCGTTGGCGTGGATCTCGATATCCGACGCCTGGGCGTACCCGCCCTCCATGGCCGGCTGGTGGATGAGCACCCGGGCGTTGGGCAGGGCCAGGCGTTTGCCCGGCGAACCTGCGGCGAGCAGCACCGCAGCGGCCGAGGCCGCCTGGCCCAGGCACACGGTCTGGATCTGCGGCTTGATGTACAGCATCGTGTCGTAGATCGCCGTCAACGCGGTGAACGAACCACCGGGAGAGTTGATGTAGATGATGATGTCGCGGTCCGGGTCGGTGCTCTCCAGCACGAGCAGCTGGGCCATGACGTCGTCGGCCGACGCGTCGTCGACCTGGACACCGAGGAAGACGATCCGGTCTTCGAACAGCTTGGTGTACGGGTCTTGGCGTTTGAACCCGTAGGCGGTGCGCTCTTCGAACTGGGGCAGGACGTAGCGTCCGGCCGGGGACGCCGGGGCGAGGCCCCCTGCGAGGCGGGCTGCGGTGCGCGCGTACTGGGCGCTGGTGCTCATCGGTGTCTCCTCAGCCCTTGGCCGGTCCGTTGCCCTTGGTCGACCCGCTGGTGCCCCCACCACCGGCGACCGACGTGGCCTGGGTGACCACATGGTCGATGAACCCGTACTCCATCGCCTCGTTGGCGGTGAACCACCGGTCACGGTCGGCGTCGGACAAGACCTTGTCCAACGGCTGGCCGGTCTGCTCAGCGGTGAGCTCGGCCAAGGTGCGTTTCATGTGCATGATCAGCTGGGCGTTGATCCGCACGTCCGTGGCCGTCCCGGAGATCCCCCCGGACGGCTGGTGCATCATCACCCGCGCGTGGGGTGTGGCGTACCGCTTGCCCTTGGCGCCCGACGACAGCAGGAACTGGCCCATCGACGCGGCCATCCCCATGGCGATCGTCGCCACGTCCGGCTCGATGTACTGCATGGCGTCGTAGATCACCATCCCCGCGGTGATCGAACCGCCCGGGGAGTTGATGTACAGCCAGATGTCCTTGTCAGGGTCTTCGGCAGCCAGCAGCATCATCTGCGAGGCGATGGCGCTGGCGTTCTCGTCACGGACCTCCGCACCCAGCCAGATGATCCGTTCGCGCAGCAACCGGGTGTAGATGTGGTCGTTGAGCCCGAACCCTGGACCCTCGGTCCGGGTGTTGGCATGCTGCGTGTTCAAGGCGCCTCCCAGCGTGCGACAGTGATGCCTTAAGCACCCTAACCCGCAGGTCCGGGCCTCGCCGTCCCACCACACCCCGTTTCGCTATGGGCGCACCAACCGGGCCCCTCACGCCGGCACCTGGCACGCAGGGCGAAGCGGCACGCTTGGTGCACGTGGCGGGCCGGTGAGCCGCGGAGAACTGTCAGGCCGGCCTCAGGAGAGCTGTCGGGCCCGTCGTCAGAAGATCGACGAGATATCCGAGGCCGAGTTGCCCGAGGGGGCCAGCGGCGGGGCCCCAGCACCTTCGTCGGAGTCGGAGTCGGGTTCGACGTCGATCGGCGCGACGGTGGCGGCCTTCTCCTCAGGCGCGTCGTCAGCGTCAGTCCCGACGTACTTGGTCAGGTCGACGACCTGCCCGTCCGGCCCGACGACCTTGACCTGGCGCAGGGCCACTGCCACGGACTTGCCCCGGGCGACCTCGGCCGCGACGACCGGCAGCTGCCCACGCTCAGACATGGTGGAGATGAAGGTGGTCGGGTCCATGCCGTACCCCTGGGACATGGTGAGCATGTACTCCAGCATGTCGTCCTGGGAGACCTTGACCTTCAACGACTCTGCCAGGGTGTCGAGCAGGATCTGGCGGCGCAGGGCTGCGGTCGACTCGGCGACGACCTCCGCGCGGTGCTCGTCGTCGTCGTCGCGGTCTTCGCCGGACAGGTGCTCGGCAACCTCGGCTTCGACGAGGTCTGCCGGCACAGGGACGTCCACCTCGGCCAGCAGCCGGTCCAGCAGCCGGTCACGGGCCTGGGCCGCCTGCTCGCCGCCTTTGCCCGCCGCGGCTTGTTCGCGCAGGTGGGCACGCAGCTCGTCCATCGTGTCGAACTCGGAAGCCTCTTCGGCGAAGTCGTCGTCGGCCTCAGGCAGCTGGCGTTCTTTGACGGCAGTGGCGGTCAGGGTCACCTGCGCCTTCTCCCCCGCCCGCTCCCCACCGGCGAGAGTGGTCTCGAACGTCGTGGCCTCCCCCGCGGACAGGTCGGCCAACGCCTCGTCCATCCCCTCGAGCATGGTGCCCGACCCGATCTGGTAGGAGACCCCTGAGACCTGGTCGACCTGCTCGTCGTCGATCTTCGCGACGAGGTCCAGCGTGACGAAGTCACCAGTGGCGGCGGGCCGGTCCACGGCGGCCAGGGTGCCGAACCGTTCGCGCAGCGCGTCGAGCCGGGTGTTGACGTCGCCGTCGGTGACCTCGGTCCCGTCCACGTCGATGGTCCACGTGCTCAGGTCCGGCAGCTCGATGGCAGGACGGACCATGATCTCGGCGGAGAACCGCAGCTCGTCGGCGACGGTCTCGTCGTCGCCGGGCAGACCAGGCACCGCGGTGACATCCACCTCCGGCGGAGCCAGCGGGTGCAGCCCGTTCTCACGCACCGCATCGGCGTAGAGCCCCGGCAGAGCCTCGTTCACCGCGTGCTCCAGCACCGCAGCGCGGCCCACGCGCTGGTCGATGATCCGCGGCGGCACCTTCCCCTTGCGGAACCCAGGCACCTGGATCTGCCCGGCGATGTGCTTGTAAGCATGGTCGATGCTCGGTTTGAGCTCGTCGAGGGTCACCTCGACGGTCAACCGCACCTTGGTCGGCTCGAGAGTCTCGATGGCGCTCTTCACTTCACGTTCTCCTGCAAGGTCGGGGACGGTCGCGGGCCGGGTGGGACATCAGTTCGTGCCTGCGCACACTGGCGACGCTCGATCCTACGTCAGATCCGCTCCCACCACGGACCTCGGCCCGCCCAGCGATCCTGCGACGACCCCAACCTGGGCACCTCCCGGCTTCTCGAACACCCCATCGGCGGGGACACCCGGTGCCTCGTCCACACACACGGGCATCCAACGTCGCGTGCGAAGAACGCGTCGTACGAACGTGGAGGTCCGCACGGGACCACAGCCAAGGCCGGTCAGGACGCGGCGATGCTCAGGACCGCAGTGACAACCAGGACGACGACGCTCACGCCGATCTGCACGTACCCGAGGATGATCCCTGCCAGCGCCATCGCGGAACCTTCTCCACCGTGGCGACGGATCTGCGACCGGGCGATATGCCCGAGCACCACCGCAACAAGACCCATGGCCACAAGCCCGCACACCAGCGACACAACCGCCAGGACGTTGGTGTGGTGGCCACCTGGCTGGGCGTCTGTGACGTCCCCGGCGGCCAGCGGCTCAGCAGAAACGGTGCTGGACCCACGTCGGCCCGATCGCACAAGGACAACCACCACAACAGCGACCGCAACAACAACGACCAGCAGCAGAAGCACAATGGGGCTCGTCAGGACCCTACCCATGTCGGACCTCCCCTTTCATCGGCGACCGCCCGGCAACCTCGCCGCCCAGGTATCATCCCATGACTCTTAGCCTCGACCCGCGTCGCCTGGTCGGCAACCGGCATTGATCCCACCCACCAACACCAACCGTCGTCCGTTGCAGCAGATCCCCTTTCTCACCTGCGCTAACACCCACGCAACCTGCGCTCTACGCTGAGGTCATGAGCCTTGTGCCCATTTCCCACCAGCCCCCGTCTGCGGTACCCGCATACGGCACTCCTCCCGGCGTCCGTCGGCCCCCTCCTCCAGCGCGTCATCGCCGCCGTCAACACCTTGACCCCCCACACCCCGTAGCAGCGCCGTCAGAGCCTCACCAACCCAACCCCCTTTTACGCCGTGCGAACAAGAACGCCATCACGAAAGGGTGAGTGGGAGGATGCCACCGGGTCGCAACACGGCCTAGTGTCCTGCGCCGGAAATTCGGTGGATAAGAAGGCGGCGTCAGACGTGGTGCATCGCAAGGCGGAGGAAGGCGCGATAGCAGCGCTATCGCAACTGACGACAACGCCGCGAGGTGCCGCGGCTGGCGTCGACTTCTCCACCGAATTTCCGGCGCAGGACACTAGGTAGCCCGGTTTTGCCGGGCATCCCAACGCAGGGCCGCAGCGGCGACCCGGGAGAAGAACGGACCCACGGTGACCCACTCCTCGGCGTTGAAAGACAGGAGGTTACCAGTCGCCGGAGCTTTCCGCTCGTTCGTCGCACGGCGTGAGCTATATCGAGCATTTGAGATACCCAGCTCGACCCGATAGCGGCCTGTCTTCTCGTCCTCCAGCACCGTCAGCGCGAGGACCCCCACGTGGAAGCGCATCGACTCAATATCGCTGAATTTGCCCTCGGTGGCACAGGACAATTCTCCGAATATCTCCAAGACCCGGCCGTCGAAAGCGAGAAGCAAGTTACGGCTGCGCACTTCGTCCCAGCCAGGAGAGCTGCGTATCGGCCGAAGAGGTTCGGTGGGAACTCCCAGGGTGTCCTCGGGGGTACCCCACGCCGGCACCTCGGGAACGTCCTGGGTACCACCGGCAGCGTGCGGCAGCACCTCGGCCGGGGGCTGTCCGTAGGGCGGCCCCTCGGGTGCGGCGCTCATGGGCAGCATCCTAAACCCCCCACGGCCAGCCCCCCAAGGTGCCCCCGTGCGGCACCCAGGATTCTTCCCCCGGACCCGGCGCTCCCGGTTGGGACGAAGCACACACTCACCAACCCCTTTTTTGCGCCGTGCGAACAAGATTGCGTCGTGCGAACGTGTTGGTTCGCACGACGCGTTCTTGTTCGCACCTCGGTGAGAGTGCCATCACGAAAGGGTGAAGGTGAGGATAGGTCACGGGTCGGGAGGGTCCCAGGTGAGGATGTCGCCGGGTTGGCAGTCGAGGATGTGGCAGATGGCGGTCAGGGTGGAGAAGCGGACAGCCCGGGCGTGGCCGTTCTTGAGGACGGACATGTTGGCCAGGGTGATGTCGACGCGTTCGGCGAGCTCGGTCATGGTCATCGACCGGTCTTCGAGCAGCTGGTCCAGGCGGACCCGGATCCGGCCGTGAGGGAATTCCTCGACGGGATCGGCCTGGTCTCCGCGCGGCGTCATACCAGACCCTCCGTGTCACGGCTGAGCTTGAGACCCTGGCGGAAGACCTCGGCGACCACGATCACCACGAGCCCGAGGATCAACGGGGTCAGCGGGATCTCGACAGCCCAGAACACGTGGTCTGACAGGCGATCGAGGGAGAAGAAGGTGAAGAACGCGCTCACCCAGACGAACGCGCCGGCGCCGAGGAAGCAGATACCGGCGCTGTAGAGCCACTTGACGTTGGCGGGGTCGAAGGGAGTGCCCCGGCGGACAGTGCGGAGCACACGCAGCAGGAAGACGACACCCGCGACGACGATCAGCCCGCCGATGATGGTCGACCCCGTCGTCGCCATGAAGTCGACGGGGCTGGGGTGCTGGAGCTTCACCAGTGCAGCGGTCTGCGGCTCGGTGAGGTAGGCGCCGTGCACGTCGGCCCAGCCGTTGACCTCGGCCTGCTGCGTCACACCCTTGCCGTAGACCGCATCCACCCCGGCCTCGTTCAACGTGACCGGGAGGTCGTCGACCTGCCAGGTGAGCTTTTCTTCGGCCCTCGACTCGTTGTAGGTGCGGTTGACCAGCCGGAGCAGCGGCGACACCACTTGCGCCACGACCAGGACCACGATGAACAACCAGGCCACGGCTTCAAGGACGATCCCGACCGCCTTGCTCCCAGCAGACCTGTACCGCCACGCGACGCCGATGACGCCGCCAAAGATGAGTAACGCAACGATGATCAACACTAACGGCACGACGACCTCCAGGTTCTCGTTCTACGGTAACATCGTTCTTCGATAATATCGATAAACGGCAACCTGGTCAACCCCGTCTTGACCTGCGGAAACGCCTGGCGTTGGGTATGTGGAGCACAACAGCGGGGATGGATCGGCAGCGTCGCGAGAGGTCAGGCGCGGTCGAGGAACTCGTCGTCGGCTTGGGCCAGGCGGTCGGCGATGGCTTTGGCCAGGGCGGGGTGGGCGCACAGGGCGGGGTCGGCGGCGAGGATGCGCTGGGCTTGGGTGCGGGCGGCGATGATGACGGCTTCGTCGCGGGTGACACGCAGCAGGCGCAACGAGTTGGCGGTGCCGGACTGGGCGGCACCCAGGACGTCGCCCTCACGGCGTTGTTCCAGGTCCAGGCGGGCGAGCTCGAAACCGTCGGTGGTGCGTTCCAGGGCCCGCAGGCGCGCGACCGCAGGGATGGGAGAGACGGTGCGTTCGGGGTCGGTGGTGTCGAGGTTGGCGTCCACCACGACGGGGGTGTCGTCGAGGACCGGGGAGACCAGGAGGCACAGACCCGGTGTCGTGCCTCGGCCGACCCGGCCACGCAGCTGGTGCAGCTGGGAGATTCCGAAACGGTCGGCGTCCAGCACGACCATGACCGTGGCCTCCGGGACGTCCACGCCGACCTCCACGACAGTGGTCGCGACGAGCACAGGGACACGGCCTGAGGCGAAGTCGGCGAAAGCGCGTTCCTTGGCCTCGCCGGTTATACGGCCGTGCAGGACACCGATACCCACCCCGTCCAGGGCGGGTTCGTCGGCGAGCTGGGCCGCCACGTCCAAGACGCTGCACAGCGGGGGGCGCGTCTCAGCGGTCTCCTCGTCGATGGCCACCAGGTCCTCAGGTTCGTCGGTCGCGTCGATCCGGGGGGCGACGACGTACGCCCGGCCCCCTGTACGTGCCGCCTCGGCCACGCGTTGCCAGGTGCGGGCCATCCATGCGGGGCGCTCGGCGTGCACCGCATGCGTGACGACTGCTGACCGGCCTGCGGGGACCTCGCGCAACGTCGAGGTCTCCAGGTCTCCGAAGACGGTCATGGCCACAGTCCGCGGGATGGGGGTGGCGGTCATGACCAAGGTGTGCGGGACGGTTGCGGCTTTGGTGCGCAACGCGTCACGTTGTTCGACACCGAACCGGTGCTGCTCGTCGACGACGACCAGGCCCAGGTCGGCGAACTGCACCTGGTCACCGAGCAGGGCGTGGGTGCCCACGACGATCCCCGCGGCACCGCCAGCAGCGTCGGCGAGCACCTGCCTGCGTGCGGCTGCCGACAAAGAGCCAGTGAGCAAGGTCACAGAAGTGGCGTGCTCCGCGGCGCCCAGCTCACCGGCCTGGGCCAGGTCGCCGAGCATGGTGCGCAGCGTGGCCAGGTGCTGGGCTGCGAGCACCTCCGTGGGTGCCAGCAAGGCAGCCTGGCCACCGGCGTCGACGACCTGGAGCATGGCGCGCAGGGCCACGACGGTC
The DNA here is from genome assembly GCA_009779195.1 of Micrococcales bacterium. Taxonomy (GTDB): domain Bacteria; phylum Actinomycetota; class Actinomycetes; order Actinomycetales; family Cellulomonadaceae; genus Cellulomonas. The sequence continues at coordinate 61,641 of WRET01000003.1, read as the reverse complement.
TTGCCCGAGCCGACCTCGCCTTGCAGCAGCCGTTGCATGGGGGTGGCCAGGCCCAGCTCGTGGGCCAGCTCGGCACCGACCTGGCGCTGCCCGTCGGTGAGCGTGAAGGGCAGCCGGGCGTCGAACGCGTCGAGCAGACCACCAGCACGTGCTGGGCGGGCGGTCGCGACATGGTCGGCGGCTTGCGCACGACGCCGGACCAGCTCGGCCTGCAAGACGAACGCCTCTTCGAAGCGCAGACGTGCGCGGGCGGTACGCCAGTCAGCCTCACAGTGCGGTTCGTGCACCTGGCGCAGGGCCTGGACCAGGGGTATCAGACCGCGAGCGGTGCGCACGTCATCGGGCAGCGGGTCGTCGACCTCCCCGGGGTGCAACGGCCCGAGCACGGTGGCCACAGCCTTGCCGACCGCGCCTGAGTCGATGGCCGCGCTGGCCGGGTACACCGGTTTGGGCCAGGTGTCACGCGGGTCCAGGTCGCGGTCACCCATCTCCTCGAACTTGGGGTGGCGTAGCTCCATGGCACCCCTGCGGGCGTGGACGACGCCGGAGAACCACGCCCGGCACCCGCGCTGGAGCACCTTGTGGTGGTAGCCCAGCGCCCGGGAGCTGTTGGCGAAGAACACCATCCGCATCTCGTCGTGCGCGTCGGCGATCACCACTTCGAACAACGTCTTGCCCTGGGCGGCGGTACGGCGCATCGAGGCCCGTTTCACCTCCCCCACGACCATGACCCGGTCGCCTTCTTTGAGGTCGGCCAGCGGGGTCACGACGCCTGGGTCGACGTACCGGCGTGGGTAGAAGCGCAACAGGTCACCGACAGTGACGGGACCCAGGGCCGCCAACGCCCTGGCCGTGCCAGGAGCGAGGTGTTTGGTCAGCGGCTCGTCCAGCAGGTCGGCCGTCCCCACACCGTCGGACGCGCGGACCATCAATCGACCCCTAGGCGCCACAACGCGCCGGTGGTCGCAGGGCCGACGAGCACCAGCTCCATCGCATAGCCGTCAGCCAGGTCACGGACCAGGTCCAGCTCGGCCCCGTCACGCGGGACGACGGTGAGCACCTCAGCGTCAGGGGTCGCGCCGCACAGGGCCGCCAGCGCGGCGGTCGGGTCGGGGTCGTCGGTCATGGTGGTGCGCACCCGGTCCAGCACGGCGGCGACGTCCTCGGCGGTGTCGGCGGCAAGACACGCGACAGCGGCACGTACCGGGTCGGCAGTGCGGGCGCCGACCGCTTCGGCGAGCCCCGGGTCGGTGGCCAGGACGTGGCGTCCGGCGGCACGTAGCAAGGTACGTAGCTGGCCAGGGACGGCTGCCCCACCGGGGACGACGACGACCGCCCCAGCGTCGGCGTACCAACCCGCCAGGCCAGCATCAGACGTCACGACGACGAGCCCGGTGCCGTCGGTGGTCATCGCCCTGACCACACCAAGACGCAGCTCGTCGGGAGCGACGAGCCCCAGCGCCGTGGCCGGGTCGTCGGTGTGGACGTGGGTGCGCCACTCGTCACCCATCCCCGTCACGGCCGCGGCCGACCCCGTGGTGGCAAGCTCGGTGCAGTCCACCTCCACCGTGACGTGCAGCATGACTTCGAAGGCCGCGCTGGACTCGTCGTGGTGGTCGGTGCGCACCGCTGCTGGCGGCGGCAACCACTGCCCTGCCTGGTCGCACGGTTCGCCGGCGAGCAGGGCGGCGAGCACCTCCAGCACGACGAGCAGTGCGCACGCACCGGCGTCGACGACCCCGGCCGATGCCAGCACCGGGTGGTGCGCAGATGTGGCGGGCAAGGCTGTGCGGACCTCGTCCAGGGGGCCGGGCAACAGGTCTGCGAGCACCACCTGCGGGTCCTGGGCGCGCTGGGCGACCGCTGCGGCGACCTGTTCGGCGACCTCCAGGATGGTGCCCTCCCAGGGGTCGGCCACAGCCCTGCGCGCGCCGACGGCTGCTGACCCCAGCGCGGCGCCCAGGCGGGCGACGTCACTGGGGGCGGTCTGTGCCAGTCCGGCGGCGAGCCCGGCCAACCAGCCCGACATGATGACCCCCGAGCTCCCCCGCGCCTGGCGCAGGGCACCGGAGGCCAGCACACGCGCCGCAGTAGCTAAGTCACCTGGCGACGCGGCGACAGCAGCCAGGCCCCCGGCGAAGGTGCAGGTGACGTTCTGCCCGGTGTCGGCGTCGGCGACGGGGAAGACGTTGAGCGCGTCGATCCGCGGCGCGACCTCGCGCAGCCGGTGCACGCACGCGTCGGCCCAGGCGTGCACCAGGGCACCGTCGAGCCGTGTCTCGCGACCCACCCCGTCCCTCCCGGTGCTCGTTGGTTGCGCTGGCAGAGGCTACTGTGCCGCATACCACCCACATTTGAGCGTACCCGCGCCGGTGGGCTAGACTCGCCCAGTTGTCCGCAGCCCCGTAGCATCGTCGTGGCAGCATCCGAATCGTCAGCGCGAGCCGTCGTGCGCCGCGCCGCCGCGTGCACACGTGGCGCGCACAGACTGGAGAGTAATCATGGCCGCCGTCTGCGACGTCTGCGCCAAGCGCCCGTCCTTCGGGAACAACGTCTCGCACTCGCACGTCAAGACCAAGCGCCGTTGGAACCCCAACATCCAGCGCGTCCGTGTCATCGTCGGCGGCACCCGCAAGCGTATGAACGTGTGCACCTCGTGCCTCAAGGCCGGGAAGGTCCAGCGGGCAGGCTGAGCCGACGCCTGTCCACCTGGCCCCTGGCCCCTGGCCGACACGAGCGGTCTTCTACGACGTTTTCACCTGCTGTCCGAGAGCGATACCGGGTTTGTGGTCCGACGGTCACCGCCCGCACCCACCACAGCGGGTGACGTTCAGCGCGAGAAGTGGTCCCAGCCAGCAGTTGACGGTGGTGGCGGCGCGCCTGCGACCGTGACACCTGAGCCGGTGACGACGCGCCCGACCTTCCGGAAACCGTCAGGGAGCGGACCGGGAGGGAAAGTGGCCAGGAGGCCGTGGTCTTCTCCGCCTCCGAGGACCCAGGTCGTGGCGGTGGTACTCAACCTGGTCGCGGCTGGGGCAAGGCGGGCCAGGTCGTCGGCGAAGACATCTGCGGGGTCGTCGAGCTCGAGGCAGACTCCCGACGCGGTGGCGATCCGGCGTGCGTCACGGACCAGGCCGTCGGACACGTCAAGCATGGAGGTGGCACTGCCCCTGGCTGCTGCGGGGCCGGCTGCCAGAGGCGACGACGGGCGCAGGTAGGCCGCCACCAGCTCACGGTCGTGTCCGGCGAGGTCAGCGGTGAGCAGAGCCAGGCCAGCGGCCGACCACCCTGCGACACCTGCGTGGGCGACGGCGTCGCCGGCGCGGGCGCCGCTGCGCAGGACAGGTCCGCGTCCTTCGAGGTCACCGTGGGCGGTCACGGCCACGGTGACCACCGGGCCGGCTGACAGGTCCCCGCCGACGACACCAACCCCCAGCGGCCTGCACACCTGAGCCAGACCGTCGGCCAGACCTGTGACGAACTCCAGCGGCAGGTCGCCCGGCAACGTCACAGCGACGACGAGGGCCGTCGGACGGGCGCCCATCGCCGCGACGTCGGCCAGGTTCTGCACACCGGCGCGCACCCCCACGTCGGCGCCTGAAGACCACTGGCGGCGAAAGTGCTGGCCCTCGACCAAGACGTCGGTGGTCACCACAAACCGCCCGTCGCTGGTGGCGACGACCGCCGCGTCGTCGCCTGGCCCGACCAGAGTGCTGTCACCTGGTGGCAGGTGCGCGGTGAGCAAGGCCACCAGCGTGTCTTCGTCGGTGTCGCCAACCTTGAGCTGAGTGTCCACGTGGTCACGCTAGTGGAGAGCTCCTGCTCCCGAAGCTCTGCGCAGGCCTGCGGCATCACACGAAAGGGTAACTGGGGAAAACAGGACCTTCGAACTCGTTTCAACGACCTGATACACGAGGTAGGCTCAGTTTCGAAGACTGGCCACCACCGAAGGACAGACGTGAAGAAGTCTCCTGGTCCAGTCGTGGACGCAGGTGCACGACCGGGACCGTACGACGGCTTGGCTGCGGAGCTCGACGAGTCCGCGGACTGGGTCCTCGCGGTCGACCTCGGGACGGCCACCACCGCGGCAGCGATCCGGTGGCCCTCAGGGGACGTGGACAAGGTCAAGCTCGACGTAGAGTCGCAGACGATGCCGTCAGCGGTGCTCCTGGCCGAAGGGCAGTGGGAAGCCGGGCAGGTGTCTCTGGACGCCCATGCGCTCCACCCGAACACCTTCGTCGGTTCGCCCAAAGCCCGGCTGGGCCAAGAACCGCTGGTGCTCGGTGAACACCTGGTCACCCCCGAGCAGATCGCCGCGCAGGTGCTCGACGTCGTGTGCGTACGGTCGATGCGCGCCGCGGGGGGCACCAACCCCAAGTGTGTCGTGCTCACCCACCCGCAGGGGTGGAACAGGGCGCAGGTGTGGGGGCTGACGCACGCCGCACGCCTGGCAGGGCTCGCCCCTGAGCAGGTCTTCGTGCTCTCCGAGCCGGTGGCGGTCCTGCATGCGCAGGGTGTTGCGCCGCTGACGCCTGGCGCACCTGTGGTGGTTGTGGACGTCGGTGCTGGCAGCGCTGACGTGGCAGTGGTGGACACCGTCGCCGACGAACCGGTCGTCATCGCCCACGGGTCTGACGACGGGGTCGGCGGTGACCGCCTCGACGACCTGCTGTACTCGTGGACCACCGACCGGCTGGTCACCTCAGGCCACACCGACCTGGTCCGCCAGCTGCGCCAGCCGCAGAACCTGGGCACGGCCATCACCGTACGCGCCGCGGTACGCGCTGCCCGCCACGCCCTGTCGACCGAGCCCAGCGCCCAGATCGGTGTCGCCCCTGCTGGCGGGGACGAGATCACCATCACCATCACCGTCGAGGAGTTCGAGACCCTCGTCGCTGGTCTTGCGCGCCGTATCGCCGCCCTGGTCACCAACACCATGGTTGCCGCAGGGACCGACGAGCCGGCCGCTGTGTACCTCACCGGCGGCGCAACAGCCACCCCCGCGGTCGTCGCCGCTGTGCGCGACGCTGCTGGGACTGACGTGACCTGCCTGCGCGACCCCCAGTTCGTCGTGGCCACCGGCGCCCTGCGCACCCCCGACACGATGCTGTTGGCCGACCCTGAGGCCGGTGACCCCACCCTGCGGATCGTGCGGGCGCAGCCTCGCCCCGTGCGGCGCGCGTCCCTGTTCGACCACATGGGCGTGCCTGTGGCTGCTGCGGCGGCGCTCGTGGTCATGGGTGTTGTCGGTACGAGCTGGTACTACGACGCCAACCCTCGCGGTGGCACGCAGATCGCCACCGCCCCGGCGATGGTCGACCCCTCGGACGGGCCGATGCACGACGTCAGCTATCCCAAGCTCACAGGCCTCGACGGAGTGATGAGGGCCTTCCCCCCTGTGCCTGGCGCTGCCAAGCCGACCTGCACCGAGACGGCTGCTGGTTCCAAGGGCGATATCGAGCGGTTTGCCTGCACCGCCGACGACGACGGCAGCGTCATCCTGCGCTTCCCCAGCGCTGAGGCCGCCGCCGAGAGCCTGGGCCCAGAGTCCGAGACCACTACCTGGACGGTCGACGGTGTCGAGCGGGGCACGGTCTACACCGAAGACGGCAAGACCACCTACTGCTACAAAGACGTCCCGTACTGCATCGTCACCACCCCCGAGACCCGCGACAAGTACGGTGTCATCGAAGAGTCCGACGCCGCCAAGCTGGCCGAAGAGTCGTCGTCATCCCCGTCGCCGACACCGACACCGACCCCCATGTCGACCCGCACCCACCGTCCGACCAGCTCGCCCTGACGACCGGCTCACAGGTCGAAGATCTCAGCAGTCCGGGCCCGCGCCCAAGCGTCGGCGCCGAGCACGTCGTCGAGGGTGACCCAGCGCGCTGAGGTGCCGTTGTGCTCAGCCAGGACCCGTTCGACCGTCGCGACGATGTCCAAGAAAGCGATCTTCCCTGCGAGGAACGCGTCCACGCAGACCTCGTTCGACGCGTTGAGCACAGCAGGGTGGGTGGCCGAAGCAGCGGCGGCGGCACGGCCCAGGCGCACGGCGCTGAAGACCTCCTCGTCGAGGGGTTCGAAAGTCCACGAGGTCGGTTCAGACCACACACACGGCGGCACAGAGTCGTCGACGCGGTCTGGCCAGCCCAGCGCCAGGGCGATCGGCAGGTGCATGTCCGGCGGGGACGCCTGCGCGATCGTCGCCCCGTCGACGAACTCGACCATCGAGTGCACGATGGACTGGGGGTGCACGACGACCACGATGTTCTCGATCGGCACGTCGAACAGCAGGTGGGCCTCGATGAGCTCGAGCGCTTTGTTCACCATGGTCGCAGCGTTGACCGACACAACCGGACCCATGGACCACGTGGGGTGGTCCAACGCTTGGGCGGGGGTGACGGCGGCCAGCTGACGGGTCGACCACCCGCGGAACGGGCCGCCGGAGGCTGTCAGGACCAGCCGGCGCACCTCCGAGTGGGTGCCTGCGCGCATGCACTGGGCGATAGCCGAGTGCTCGGAGTCCACCGGGACGATCTGCCCGGGCCGGGCCCTGGCCCTCTGGACCAGTGGACCACCGACGACCAACGACTCCTTGTTCGCCAGCGCCAGGACCGTACCAGCGGCCAGCGCCGCCAGCGTCGGGGCCAGGCCGCGGGCACCAGTGACGGCGTTGAGCACCACATCGGCAGGACGACCAGCAAGCTCGGAAGCGGCGTCAGCACCGGCGAGAACCTCCACGGACTTGGCTGACCAGCCGTGGTGGCGCGAGCTGACCAGCTCGAGGGCGTCACGGACCGCGTCCACAGCTGTCGGGTCGGCCACGGCCAGGGAGCCCACGCCCAGCGCGGCGGCCTGCATGGCCAGGCGCAGGGGGTCGCTTCCACCTGCCGCAAGACCAGTGACGACAAAACGTCCAGGGTTGGCCAGCACCACCTCGACGGCCTGGGTCCCCACGGACCCGGTCGAACCAAGGAGGACGACGCTGCGGCGGCTCACCTAGCCATCATTCCACGCCGAGGAGCACGTCGACTGCCCTCGCCAAGAATGCGTCCACCGAGTCTTCGTCGTAGGCGTTCTGGCCGCGCCGCGCACGGAACGTCGCCGACCGCACCTCCCCCGCGCTGAGCTTGGCGCCGTTGTCGAAGTAGGCGATGAGACGGTGGCACAAAGCGTCCACGTCGGCTGGCTCGTAACCTTGGCCACGGTAGCGGGGCGGTGAGAAGCGGTCACCGTCGGGCCGGCGCAACCGCCCGTACAACGTGCCAGCCTGTTCGCCGAGCTGGTCCATCCATGCCTTCTGGCCGTACCGGTTGACGAACTCGGCGCGGGTGCGGGCCAAGAACGCCTGCTCCAGACGGTCGAGGGCAGCGTCGACCGCACCGGTGACGTACCCGCCGCGGACCAGGTCGAACCCCACACGCCGCACGTCGGTGCTGTTCAGCGCGTCAGCCGGGGCGTGCTCGTACTGCTGGCGAGCGTGGGCGAAGTACTCGTCGACCTCGTCACGGTCGTACCCGCGCTTGAACCCGCGTACGGTCGCGAACATCGTGCCGCTCACTCGTCCTCCGATCCGGCCAGCTGGCCGCACGCACCGTCGATGTCGCTGCCACGGGTGTCGCGCACCGTCGCGGGCACACCACGTGAACGTAAGCGTGCCACGAACTGTGCCTGTGCGCTGGCGTCGGGGGCGGTCCACGCTGATCCGCGCACAGGGTTGACGGGGATGAGGTTGACGTGCGCCCAGCCACGCCCGCGCCGCGTCAGCTGTGTGCCGAGCAGGTCCGCACGGGCTGGCTGGTCGTTGACGCCGCCGATGAGCGCGTACTCCACCGACACCCGTCGGCCGGTCGCCTCGAAGTACCGCAGACCAGCGTCGAGCACCTGCCCCACGTCCCAGCGGGTGTTGACCGGCACCAGCTCGGTTCGCAGCTCGTCGTCGGGGGCGTGCAGCGACAAGGCGAGGGTCACCGGTACGCCCTCGTCGGCGAGCCGGTCGATCTGGGGCACCAGGCCGACAGTCGACACTGTGACCTGCCGTGCGGCCATGTCGAACCCGTCGGGCGAGACGATGGCGCGCACCGCCGCGAGCGTCCGGGCGTAGTTCGCCAGCGGTTCACCCATCCCCATGAACACCACGTGCGACAGCCGCCCTGGACCACCGGCCAGCGCCCCGGCGTCCAACGCGTGGGCTGCCGCACGCACCTGCTCGACGATCTCGGCGGTCGACAGGTTGCGTGTCAGCCCCAGAGCGCCCGTGGCACACAACGTGCAGCCCAGACCACAGCCGACCTGGGTGGACACGCACACGGTGGCACGGCGCGGCCAGCGCATGACCACCGACTCGATCCGGGCGCCGTCAGCCAGGCTCCACAACGTCTTGAGCGTGCGGCCGCGGTCGGTGGTGCTCTGGCGCACCTCGGTCAGCAGCGTGGGCGCCAGCTCGTCGGCGAGCACCTGGCGCACCGGCAGCGGGATATCGGTCATGTCCGTCGGCTGGCAGGTCAGGTGGACGTAGTAGTGCCGGGCCAGCTGGCGGGCGCGGAACGCTGGCTGGCCGAGCCCGGCGACAACCTCGACCAGGCCCTGCGGTGTCAGGTCTGCCAAGTGCAACGGCACACCTGGTAGCAGGCCCTCGCGAACTCCAGGTCCGCTCATAGCACGGGCGGAACAAGCTGGTGGAGCACCAGGTAGGCCGCCGGGGCGGCGAGCAGCAACGAGTCCAGCCGGTCCAGCAGCCCGCCGTGCCCTGGCACCAACCGGCCCATGTCTTTGAGACCCAGGTCACGTTTGAGCATGGACTCGGCCAGGTCACCGAGCGTCGCGGTGATCACCACAGCGACACCGAGGAACACCCCGACCTGCGGCTCGGTGCTCATCAGGCCAGGGATACCTGGGCTGGTGCCCACGACACCGATGACACATGCCAAGACCAACGACCCGGCCAGCCCTTCCCAGGTCTTGCCCGGGCTGACCTTCGGGGCCAGCGGGTGCGAGCCCAGCAGGCTCCCCACGGCATAGCCGCCGGTGTCGGAGGCGACGGTGACCAGGATGAACAACATGACCCGGTCCGCCCCGTCCAACGGCTGGAGCATGAGCATGGCGAACCCAGCGAGGAACGGCAGCCAGGCTGCGGCGAACACCGACGCGGTGGCGTCACGCAGGGCAGGTTCACCGCTGCCGTCGAGCACCCGCCACACCACCGCCCCGCCGACGGTGAGCAAGAACGCCACGAACAGCGCCTCAGCCCCAGCGATGTACGACGAGACGATCATGCCGACCGACCCGACGAGCAACGGCACCACCGGGATGTGGATGTCTTTGCGGCGCAGCGCCAGAGCCAGCTCCCACATCGCCGCGCACACCCCGATGATGGCGACGAGGGCGAAAACTTCCTTGACGATGTACAGCGACGCCCCGATCAGCACGAGCAGACCGACGCCGACGGTGATCGCGACCGGGAGGTCACGGCCGGTCTGGGTCGTGGTGGTCGTCGACATACCCCTAGACCTCGAGCAGCTCAGATTCCTTGCCGGACAGCAGGTGGTCGACGAGCTCGACGTGCTTCTTGGTCAGCGCGTCGAGCTCTTTCTCGGCGCGCGTGACCTCGTCCTCGCCGCACTTGCCGTCACGGACCAGCTTGTCCAGGGAATCCTTGGTGTGCCGACGCACGGCGCGCACCGCGATCCTGGCGTCCTCGGCCTTGTGCTTGGCGAGCTTGACGTACTCCTTGCGCCGCTCCTCGGTGAGCATAGGCAGCGACACACGGATCACCTCGCCGTCGGAGGTCGGGTTCACCCCCAGGTCGGAGTTGCGGATCGCCTTCTCGATCGCCGAGCCGGCGGACTTGTCGTACGGCGTGATGAGCACCGTGCGCGCCTCGACCACGTTGAACGACGCCAGCTGTTGCAGAGGGGTCGGTGCGCCGTAGTAGTCGGCTGCGATCTTGGCGAACATCGCCGCGTTCGCCCGGCCTGTGCGGATCGCGGCGAACTCCTCCTTGGCGTGCTCGACCGTCTTGTCCATCTTCTCTTCGGCTTCGAAGAGGATCTCGTCGATCACGGTTGCTCCTTCGTCACTGATGGATGTCCCAGTATTGCGGGCATACCGCTCATGATGACGTCACCAACGTCCCGATCTTCTCACCTTCGAGAGCCCTGGTGACGTTACCGGACTCTTCGAGCCCGAAAACCCGCATCGGGACGTCGTTGTCGCGGCACATCGACAGTGCCGTGGCGTCCATGACGGCCAGGCCCTCGACCAGCGCCCGCGTGTAGGTCAGGTGCTCGAGGAACTGGGCATCGGGGTCGGTGCGCGGGTCGGCGGTGTACACACCGTCCACGCCGTTCTTGCCCATGAGCACCACCTGGCAGTGCACCTCCAGGGCACGCTGCACGCTGACGGTGTCGGTGGAGAAATACGGCATCCCGGCACCTGCGCCGAAGATCACCACACGGCCTTTTTGCAGGTGCTGGATAGCGCGCAGAGGAATGTACGGCTCGGCGACCTGGCCCATGGTGATCGCGGTCTGCACCCGGGTGGTGACACCTGCCTGCTCCAGGAAGTCTTGCAGGGCCAGGCAGTTCATCACCGTCCCGAGCATGCCCATGTAGTCGGCGCGGGCACGGTCCATGCCCTCGGACGACAGCTCGGCACCGCGGAAGAAGTTCCCACCACCGACGACGATGGCCACCTGGACCCCGCTGCGCACAGCAGCGGCGACCTCGTCAGCGATACGCCGCACGACATCCACGGCAAGGCCGACACCACCACCCCCGAACGTCTCACCCGAGAGCTTGAGGAGCACACGGCGTGGTGCCGACCCGGCCGTCACGGCTCAGACCCCGACGCGGTAGGACGCCATGGCCACGACCGTGCCGCCAGATTCCGCGAGGAGCTTGGCGACCGACTTGCTCGGGTCCTTGGCGAACTCCTGGTCGACCAGCACGTTCTCCTTGTAGAACGCGTTGAGACGGCCCTCGACGATCTTCGGCAAGATCTTGTCGGGCTTGCCCTCAGCGCGGGCCTTCTCCTCAGCGACGCGCAGCTCGGTGGCCACGACGTCCTCGGGAACCTCTTCGCGGGTGACCCACAGCGGGGTCTTGGCCGCGATATGCATGGCGACGTCGTGCGCCACGGACGCACCCTTGGCGTCGGTGGCCACGATGACGCCGACCTTGGGCGGCAGCCCGGGGGCGGTCTTGTGCAGGTAGACCTCGACGTGGTCGCCAGCCACCCGGGCCACACGGCGCAGGACGAGCTTTTCGCGCAGGGTCGCCGCGGCGGTGTCGACCGCGTCGGACACTGTGCCCTCGTCGGTCTTGACTGCGGCCAGCGCTTCGGCGTCGGCGGCGCCGGAGGCTACCGCAGCGGCCAGCACCGTGTCGGCCAGGGCGATGAACGCGGCGTTCTTCGCCACGAAGTCGGTCTCGCAGTTGAGCTCGACGAGCACGCCAGCCTGGCCACCATCGGCGGGGCCGGCGTGAGCGACGACCAGACCGTCGGACGCCGAACGTCCTTCGCGGTTGGCCACACCTTCCAGGCCCTTGATCCGCAGCAGCTCGATCGCCTTGGCACGGTCGCCGTCAGCCTCTTCGAGTGCACGTTTGACGTTGACGATCCCGGCGCCGGTCTTCTCGCGCAGCACCTTGATGTCTTCCATCGAATAGTTCGCCATCAGTAGTCCTTCGTCGTTCGTCGGGGTGTGCAGGGGGTTCAGGAGGCGGCAGCCGTCTCGGCAGCGGCGTCGGCAGCGGGGGCTTCAGCAGGAACCTCGGCAGGAGCCTGCGCAGGGGCGACCGGCTCGGCCGGGGCCTCGGCGGGAGCTTCAGCGGCCGGAGTCTCAGCGGCCGGGGTTTCCGCCAGAGCTTCAGCGGCCGGGGCTTCGGCAGCGGGGGCTTCGGCGGGCGCGTCAGCCGGGGCTTCGGCTGGGGTGGCACTGACGTCACCAGCCAGGAGCTCACGTTCCCACTCGGCCAGCGGCTCGGCCTCAGCGGGGGTCTGCTCACCGTCGGGTTCGCCGGTACGCGAGGCGTGGCGGCGCAGCAGGCCGTCAGCCACGGCGTCGGCGATCACCCGGGTGAGCAGGCCGACGGCGCGGATCGCGTCGTCGTTGCCCGGGATGGGGTAATCCACCTGGTCGGGGTCGCAGTTGGTGTCGAGGATCGCGATGACCGGCAGGCCAAGCTTGCGGGCCTCGTCGACGGCCAGGTGCTCTTTGTTGGTGTCGATCACCCACACCGCCGACGGCACCTTGTTCATGTCGCGGATGCCACCGAGGGTCTTGGCCAGCTTGTCCTTCTCGCGGCGCAGGACCAACAGCTCTTTCTTCGTCAGACCAGAGCCGGCCACGTCGTCGAAGTCGATCTGCTCGAGCTCCTTGAGGCGCTGGAGCCTCTTGTGGACGGTCTGGAAGTTCGTGAGCATCCCACCCAGCCACCGCTGGTTGACGTACGGCATACCGACCCGGGTGGCCTGCTCGGCCACCGCTTCTTGGGCCTGCTTCTTCGTACCGACGAACAAGATCGTCCCGCCGTGGGCCACCGTCTGGGCCACGAAGTCGTACGCCTCGTCGATGAACGACAGCGACTTGGCAAGGTCGACGATGTAGATACCGTTGCGCTCAGTGAGGATGAAGCGCCGCATCTTGGGGTTCCAGCGCCGGGTCTGGTGTCCGAAGTGGACCCCACTGGTCAGCAGCTGGCGCATGGTCACCACGGCCATGGCTCGTCCTTCCGGTGCGCACGGCCACAGCGGTGCGCACTGCTCAGCGGGCACATCGGCCCGCATCCGGGTTGTCGGTGCCGGTCAGGTGACCGCCACCCCTGGCGTCCGACGCCACCGCGCCAGGGCAAGCCCCAGACCACAGCGACAGCGACCCGACCACCGAGGTAGTCGGCCAAGACGCGCGAAGTCGACCGGATCTCCCCAGTCGCGCCCGCGAGTCTACCCCACGAACCCCACCCCCTCTCCCCCACCACCCCAACGCCCGCCCCCTACTAAACATCCCATTACTGAGAGCTGAGCCAGGCGGTGAGAGCTGACGTCGCAAGGTCAGCTCTCACCGGAAAGGTCAGCTTTCAGTGATGGGATGTTTAGTAGGGGTGGGGTGGAGGCGAACCGTCCACAGTCCAGGGGGGTGATGGGGTTGGAGTGGTGGGATGTTTGGGGTGGGGGGTCTCGGGGCAGGGTGGGGGTGTGAGGACTCTTTCGGCTCTTGTGCCTGTTGTTCTGTCTGCTCTTGTGCCGGTGCTTGTTGTGCCTGTCGTGCTGGGGGGTGTTGGGGCGCCTGTGGATGATCCGCCTGGTCCTGGTGGGTGGGTGGCGCCGGTGGCCGAGCTCAGGCTCGTGCGGGCGTTCGACCCGCCTGCGCAGGTGTGGTTGGCGGGGCACCGGGGGGTTGACCTGGTCGGTGGGGCGGGGACGGTTGTGCTGGCGCCGTGCGCCGGGACGGTGACGTTCGTGGGGGTGGTGGTGGACCGGCCATTGCTGACTGTGGAGTGCTGGGACGGGTTGAAGTCGTCGGTGGAGCCTGTGGTCGGTTCCGTCGCTGTGGGTGACGAGGTGGTGCCCGGCGAGCCGGTGGGGGTGGTCGTGGAGTCGGCGGCGTCGCACTGCGCGCCGACCACGTGCTTGCACTGGGGTGTGCGGCGCGGTACGCAGTACATCGACCCGCTGTTGTTGCTGGGCGGACCGATCGTGCTGCTGCCTGAGCCCTGATGGGGCACGGTGTCAGGCGGCTTCGGCCTCGTACATGTAGGCGCGGAGGCGGCCTACGGCGGCGTTGTGGATCTGGGAGACCCGGGACTCGGTGACGCCGAGGACGCGGCCGATCTGGGCGAGGGTGCGGCGTTCGAAGTAGTAGAGGACCACGACGAGACGTTCGCGTTCGGTGAGCTTTTCGATGGCGCGGGCCAGCAGGTGGGAGGTCTCTTGGGACTCGACCTCGCCGAGGGGGTCGAGGGCGTCGTCGTCGGCGAGACGTTCGCTCAGCGGCTGGCCGCCCACCGAGCTGTCGGTCGTCATGACCTCGTCGAGGGCTGCCACAGAACCGGTGGCCACCTGGGCCAGAGCGCCGGAGAGCTCAGCACTGGTCAGACCCATGTGGTCGGCGACCTCGGCCTGGGTGGGGCGGCGGGACAGCTCGGCCTCCAGCTCGGAGTACGCCCTTTCGATGGCCCGGGACTTGGAACGTACCGACCGCGGTACCCAGTCCAGGGCACGCAGCTCGTCGAGGATCGCCCCGCGGATACGCGACGACGCGTACGACTCGAACCGCACCTCGCGGTCGGTCTCGTACTTCTCGATCGCGTCGATCAAACCGAACGTGCCGTAAGAGACCAGGTCAGCGCTGTCCACTGAGCTGGGCAGGCGTGAGGCGATCCGGTTGGCCACCGCGGTCACCAGCGGCAGGTAGTGCACGATCAGCTGTTCGCGGGCCCACGACGACCCCTCGAACTTGTACGCGGCCCACAGGCTCTCGACGGTGTCGATATCTGGTGCCAGGCGCTGGGTGGGGACGCGCCCCACCGTGGCCCGGCGGGCGGGGTAGCGCCGGACCAGCGTCGCCCCGATTCGTTCGACTGTCTCCATGACGTCGCTCCGTTCCATCACTGTGTGTTCGTTCGCTGCACCGCGTTCCATGACGGCGCTGCCGGCCGAGCTAGCGTGGCCTGGGTGTCCTTGCTCCTCTTTCATGCGCGCGGGTGTGCCAGGTCGAAGGCCGAGCGCAGACGTTCGGCCGAGACGTGGGTGTAGCGCTGGGTGGTGTTCAGGCTCGCGTGGCCCAACAGCTCTTGGACGCTGCGCAAGTCAGAGCCACCCTCCAGCAGGTGTGTCGCGGCCGAGTGCCGCAGGGCGTGGGGCGCGATGTCGGGCACCCCAGCGTCAGTGGCCAGCCGGTGCACGGCGGTGCGGGCCTGGCGCTGGTCGAGACGTCCGCCGCGGGCGCCGAGGAACAGCTCGTCGCCGGTGCGCGACGAGGCCAGGCGGGGGCGGCCCTTCTCGATCCACGCGGTCAGCGCGTCAGCGGCGGGACGGCCGATCGGCACGACGCGAGACTTTTCACCCTTGCCCTGGACCCGCAGCGTCAGCTCGGACAGGTCCACGTCGGCCACGTCTGCGGCGCACAGCTCGCCCACGCGCACACCGGTGGCGTACAGGGTCTCGGCGACGGCCCAGTCACGCAGCCGCATCGGTTCTTCGTCCTCGGCGTTGACCCTGGCGGTGTCCAGCAGCCTCTTGGCCGCGTCCTGGGGCAGCACGGTGGGCAGCGGCCGGGTCACGCGCGGGCTTGCCAGGCGGATCGTCGGGTCGGAGTCCACACGGTGGGTGTGCACGGCCCATGCGAAGAAGGTGCGGGCCGCAGCGGTGCGGCGGGCGAGGGTCGCACGGGACCGGTTCTCCTTGGCCATCGCACCCAGCCACGAGCGCAGGACCGCCACGTCGACCTGGTCGAGGCGGGTCAGCCCGATACCCACGGCGTGGTCGAGCATATGGTCAAGGTCGCCCAGGTACGCACGCACCGTATGCGGTGAAAGCCCACGTTCCACCCCGAGATGGGTCGCGTAGTCACTCCTCAGGACCTCTCGGTCCCGGTCTTTGCTCACCTGGATCATCGCCACGCATCAACCATGAACGTTCCGGCGCCCCGGAGCAAGGGCCTGACAAATGACATCCATGTAGCTCACGCTTGTTTTGCCGACCTTGTCCGAAAATACTAGCGGCACGAATCCGTTCCGTCCGCTTTTTTCACCCCCTGATAGATTCAATGCTGGGCTGCTCCCGCCGAGTGCCTCTGAGCCCCTGGGGCGGCGCCGATAGCGACGGCTCTCCAGCCTTCGCCGTCGCGCACCACCAGACCGGCGAGGTCCAGCCGTCCCAGGCTCGCACGGACGGCGCTGAGACTGCCCCCGGTGCGCTCGACCAGCTCAGCGGGGGTCCGGGTGGTACGGGCCGACAGGGCCTGGTGGACGGCCCGGGCCACGGTGTCCAGGCCGTCGGCAGGTGTGGTCGCCACTGCCCTCTGGTCGCCAACGCGAACGTCGGCCAGCCCGATCAGCTCGACGACCTCGTCGGCGTCTGTGACGCACACCGCAGCGCCTTCGCGCATGAGCCTGTGGCACCCGGCCGAAGCAGGCGACGTCACCGGTCCGGGTACCGCACCGACAGGACGCAACAATCCCGCGGCGTGGTTCGCCGTAGAAAGCGCCCCGGACCGCCAGGCCGCCTCCACGACGACCGTTCCCGCTGTGAGCGCCGCGATAAGCCGGTTGCGCTGCAAGAACCGGTGCCTGGCCGGGACTGCGCCCGGTGGGGCCTCTCCGAGCAGGGCTCCCCCGTCGTCCACGACCTGCCTGAACAGCCTGCGGTGACCGGCTGGGTAGTCGCGGTCGGGCCCACCAGCGACGACGGCCCAGGTCACACCGCTGGACAACGCACCGCGGTGCACAGCTGCGTCGATCCCGTACGCCCCGCCAGAGACGACCACCGCCCCGCGCGCCGCCAAAGCGTCGGCCAGCTCGGTGGCTGTGCGCTCGCCGTAGGCGGTGCACGAGCGCGACCCCACCAACGCCACCGACCCCGCGGTGGTGACCGGCGGCGGTCCGAGGCTGCCACGCAGCCACAGCGCGTGGGGAGCTGCCGTGGCCAGGTCGTCCAGACCTGCTGGCCAGTGCGGGTCGCCGGGGACCACCACGTCGACACCCATCGCGACAGCGACGTCGAGCGCCGCAGACGCAGCCTCGAGCCGCTGCGCCCACGTCTGGGCCCGGGTGACCAGACCCCGGCGGACCTGCGGGCTGAGCGTCAGTCCGCTCTCGTCGACCAGCAGCGACCAGTCGGTACGCCCGGCGCGCACCGAACGCACCCAGCGCAGCGCACGGTCACCGCCGACCCATGACACCAGCTCGCCAGCCACCAGGTCGCCAGGTTCGGCGATCACCGTCCACACAGCCCTGGCCTGGCGTTCGGCGTTCACAGCACACCTGCCCGGGTCCGTAGCACCATGGCCTCGCCCAGGTGCTCTGCGCTGGGGTGCTCGGCTCCGGCGAGGTCGGCGATCGTCCAGGCCACACGTAGCACACGGTCCGCGCCACGCAGGGACAGCCACTGGCGGTCCACCGCGTGGGCCAGCTCGGTGGCCACCGGGTCCTTGCGGCCCATGTGGCCGCGCAACCACGGACCGGGCACCTCGGAGTTGGTCCGCCAGCGTGTGCCGCCCAGACGTGCGCGGGCCCGGTCGCGGGCTGCGCACACACGCCCAGCGACCTGGCGGCTGCTCTCACCTGGTGCCACGGCGCTGCGCGGCAGCGGGACCTCTAACTGCAGGTCGACACGGTCCAGCAGCGGTCCAGACAGCCGGGCAAAGTACCGCCGCCGGGCTTCGGCCCGGCAAGTACAGTCCACGCCTTTGCCGGCGAACCGTCCGCACGGGCACGGGTTGGCCGCCATCACCAGCTGGAACCGGGCCGGGTAGCGCGCGGCGCCCGCTGAGCGGTGCAGGACGAGCTCTCCGTGCTCCAGAGGCTGGCGCAAGGACTGCAGGACTGCCGCGGCAAAGTGCGGCGCCTCGTCCAAGAACAGCACCCCGTGGTGGGCGCGCGAGGCTGCTCCTGGGCGGGCCACACCAGAGCCTCCGCCGACGATCGCCGCTGGTGTCGCTGTGTGGTGCGGGTCTTCGAACGGCGGACGGCGCACAAGCCCCTGCGCAGCGTCGAACGTCCCGGCGACCGAATGAACCGCTGTGACCTCGATCGACGCGTCGGCGTCCAGGTCGGGCAGCAACCCGGGCAGACGTTGGGCGAGCATGGTCTTGCCGGTGCCGGGCGGCCCGACGAGCAGCAGGTGGTGTCCCCCGGCGGCAGCGACCTCCAGCCCGCGGCGGGCCTCGTCCTGGCCGAGGACGTCGGCGAGGTCAGCCTCAGGCAGGGTCACCGGTGACACGGTGGTGTCCGCGACAGCCATCACGTCAGGCACCTCCACCTCAGCGCCGTACCAGGCGGCGACCTGGGCCAGGTGGTCGGCGGGGCGGATGTCCGCACCGGGGACCAGCCGTGCTTCGTCAGCGTTGGCGCTGGGCACGACCACACAGCTGCGCCCGGCTGCCACAGCCCCCGCCACCGCTGGCAGGACCCCGCGCACAGGCCGCAGCCGTCCGTCCAGCCCCAGCTCGCCCAGGTGCACCACAGGTGCGGCCCGTCCGGCTTCCAGCAGCCCAGCCCCGGCCAGGACCGACACCGCTACCGCCAGGTCGAACCCGGACCCGGACTTCGGCAGCGTCGCTGGTGACAGGTTCACCGTGATCCGTCGGTTGGGCCAGGTCAGCCCTGCGCAGACCACGGCCGCCCGGACCCGGTCGCGGGCCTCCGACAAGGCGGTGTCGGGCAGCCCGACCAGGCTGAACGCGGGGATGGACGCGGCCAGGTGGGCTTCGACCTCGACCAGGTGGGCACGCATACCCACCAGCGCGACCGCGTAGGTACGTCCCAGCGCCATCACGCCACCCCCTTGAGGTGCTCGACCTGGGGGCCTCCGCGGCGCGGGACCGTGACGGCGACCACGTCGATACGCACCGACTGTGGGTGCTCGTCGTGGGCCGACAGCCAGGCTGCGGCCAGGCGCCGCAACCGTGCCAGCTTGCGCCACGTCACCGCTTCGGCAGGGGTGCCGAAGGCGGTCGACCGCCGGGTCTTGACCTCCACGACGACGAGCTCGCAACCGTCGGACGCGACCAGGTCGAGCTCGCCGTGGGTGCACCGCCAGTTGCGGTCCAGGACCTCGAGCCCCGCCGCCTCCAGGTGGTCGGCCGCCACCTGTTCACCGAACTTTCCTACTGCATCTGTGACTCGCATATACCTACCGTGGAGCACCGTCAAGCCGTTGTGGGGAACGAACGACCAAATCTGGGGACGCACACGTCACGACCATCAGCTGGGGACGGTTCGCCCAAGGTTGTCCACAAGCCGTTACCGGATTGTGACCACGCCCTTTTTCAGGAGAGTTCCTGGGACTATCACCGCGGGCGTTGCGTATTTGTCACCGTGCGACGTCGCGCAGGTCCAGCTCGGTCTTGGCGAGCTCTTCGACGTTGACGTCCTTGAACGTCACGACACGCACCGACCGGACGAAACGTGCCGACCGGTACACGTCCCACACCCAGGCGTCGGTGAGGGTGAGCTCGAAGTAGACCTCGCCCGCCGCGGACCGGACCTGGAGGTCGACCTGGTTGGCCAGGTAGAACCGGCGCTCGGTCTCCACGACGTAGCTGAACAGCCCGACCACGTCGCGGTACTCGCGGAACAGCGCGAGCTCAGCCTCGGTCTCGTAGTTCTCCAGGTCCTCGGTGCTCACTGCTCCATCATCCCCTATGCGTCGGGCAATCTCGTGCCCTGGTGGACCCCGACCGCCGGGTTCACGGCGCCATGCGGGGCGCCTGGGAGCCGCCACGAACGCCTGTGCCAGGTGGTCGGGCCGTGCTGGGCCAACGCCGCCACGTGCGCCGGGGCGGCGTACCCCTTGTTCTGCGCCCAGCAGTACGCCGGGTGCTGCGCGTCCAGGTCGGTCATGAGCGCGTCTCGGGTGACTTTGGCCACGACGGACGCCGCGGCGACACAGGCGCAGGTCTGGTCGGCTCTGACCCGCATGTGCACCGTGCGCGGCGTGTCCACCTCCTGCGAGAACAGGTCGGCGGGCGGTGTGAGCCAGTCGTGCGAACCGTCGAGGAGCACCGTGGTGACCGGCCCGAGAACCTGCTCGACCTGTTCGAGGGCACGGGTGCCGGCCAGGCGCAGCGCGGCGACGATCCCCACCTCGTCGATCTCTGCGGCACTGGCGTGGCCGACGCCGTGCGCCCGTCCCCAGCGCACCAGGTGCGGTACCAGGCCCTCGCGTGCCGCGGGCGACAACAGCTTGGAGTCGGCCAGGCCCTGAGGGGCGGTGGGGGTCTGGTCGTCGACGACGACCACGCCGACACTGACCGGTCCGGCGAGGGCACCACGGCCCACCTCGTCCATCCCCGCCACAAGGTCGGCCCCGGCGCGCAACAGCTGGCGCTCGGTACGCAGGGTGGGACGGTCCACGCTCACTCGCCGGCAGGGCACGACAAGGTTGTGGCGGGCGGCACGTCAGCGAACGTCGACCCTGGGTTCTTGTGCGCCGAGACACGGTCCAGCGGCCAGATGGTGACGAACACCACCCCGACGACGTTGGAGACCGGCACCGCCCCGCCGCCAGGCTTGTTCTGGTTCCAGCGCGAGTCCGACGAGTGCTGCCGGTTGTCGCCCATCACCCACACGTGCCCCTCGGGCACGACAGCGCAGAACGCCTTGCCGCCGGAGGGGGTCGACCCAGGTTTGATGTACGCCGACTCGTCGATCGCCACACCGTTGACCGTGACCGGGCCACCTTTGTCCTTGCACGCCTCGTCGCACCGCACGACGTCACCAGGCAGACCGATCACACGTTTGACCAGGTGGTTGGAGTTCGCTGGGGCCAACCCGACGGTGCTGAGCACCTTGTTCAGCCCCGTGGGGGTCGTGGTGTCGTCCGAACCCAGCCACCCGCCCGGGTCGGCGAAGACGACGATGTCGCCGCGCGACAGGTCGAACGGCCCGGGGGTGAGCTTGGACACCAGGATGCGGTCGTTGAGGACCAGCGTGTCGTACATCGACTCCGACGGGATGTAGAACGCCTGGACGAGGAACGTCTTGACGACCCACGACAGCACCAGGGCGCTGGCCATGATGATGGCGGTCTCGCGCAACCAGGCCAGGGGACCGGACGGCCGACGCAGCTGGTGGCGTCCGCCCCGGGACCGCGCGCGGTGCTCGGTGGACGAACCCGGCTCCTGGGCGTGCCGCCCAGATACCGACGGCTCGCACGCCGCCGTGTCTGGGACTACCTGCGGATCTGGGAGCACCGAAGGACCTGGGGCCCGCGGCGGGTCTGGTACCTCCGGAAGGTCCGACACCTCTGGGAGACCGGAGGCCACCGGAAGGCTTGGGGTCCCCCGTTCGGCCGCGTCTGGGTGCCGAGAGGACTGCCCGCCGTTCGTGGACTGTGCAGCACGCAGCGACCGCCGGGTGGGTACCGGCGGTGGGTCTGCGGGAGGGCCGGCCGGGCCGGAGGGTATGGGGTGGGCCGAGCCGGGGGTCTCGGTCACAGCGCTCCCTCCCCCGGGCCCGACGGTGCCACGGCCCTGGGCTCAGCCCGCGGCTGGAACGTGGTCCCGCTTCTCCTTGATCTTGGCCTTCTTGCCCCGCAGGTTACGCAGGTAGTACAGCTTGGCGCGCCGCACGTCACCACGGGTGACCACCTCGATGGAGTCGATCGTCGGCGCGTGCACCGGGAAGGTGCGCTCCACACCGACGCCGAAGCTGATCTTGCGGACGGTGAACGTCTCACGCACCCCGCCGCCGTGCCGGGCGATAACCACACCCTGGAAAGCCTGGATACGGGACCGGCTGCCCTCGACGACCTTGACGTTCACCTTGATGGTGTCGCCCGGCCGGAAGGCGGGTAGGTCGTCGCGCAAGGATGCGGCGTCAATGGGGTCCAGGGTCTGCATCACGCAGTCGCTTCCTCGCCCTGCCGCCGGTCAGAGCGTTCTTGGGCGGACGGGTACCACTGTGCCCACATCCGCAGTCCGAGTTGTCGTAGCCGCCGACCAGTACCGGTCACAACCGGTCCATAGCTCCCCGGGGGCAGAGATACCGAGGCCAGCGCCGGTGGACCAGTGTGCCACAGCCGTGTCATGAGGGCCCAATCGCAGGGCGTGCGCCGCGGTACACCCGACCGCCATACACGACGACGACCAAAAAGTGATTGCCAGCGCAACCTCTGCGACTACCGCTACTGCAACCGCGCTCCGCACGCTGATGGCTCCGGTCCACACAAGGGCACCCTCCACCACGAGAATCCCTGGGGAGGCCCACCGGAGCACCCTGAGCAGCCAGCTGTCCCTGGCCGTCACGAGACCTCCAGCGAATTTCCGGTGCAGGACACTAGCTGTGCGGCACCTCGACCGCAGGGGGCGGGCTGGTGTCCAGCGTGTCGAGGACGTGGCGGTCGGCGTCGTCCAAAGCGTTCGGGTCGAGCCGGGACAGCAGGTCGGGGCGGCGGGCGGCTGTGCGGCGCAACGACTGGTCACGACGCCAGCGGGCGATCTGGGCGTGGTGGCCAGAGGTGAGCACGCCTGGCACCTCGAGGTCTCGCCACACTGGTGGCCTGGTGTACACGGGGTACTCCAGGAGCCCGTCGACGTGGGACTCCTCGACGAGGGACTGGGGGTTGCCGACGACGCCGGGTAGCAGCCGGCCGACGGCTTCGACGATGACCAGTGCCGCGACTTCCCCGCCGTTGACGACGTAGTCGCCCAACGACACCTCGGTGAGACGGGCAGTATTGCCATAGTGCTCGGCCACCCGCGCGTCGATGCCCTCGTAACGTCCGCAGGCGATGAGCAGGTGCTGCTCGGCAGCCAACGCCGCGACGAGGGCCTGGTCCAGCACCTGCCCGCCTGGCGACGGCAGCAGGATGTGGGTGTCGGGCCTGACCAGGTCGTCGAGAGCCTCACCCCACACGTCGGGGCGCATGACCATACCAGCGCCTCCGCCGACGGGGGTGTCGTCCACGCTGCGGTGCCGGTCGTGGGTCCAGGTGCGCAGGTCGTGGACGTGCAGGTCGAGCAGACCGTCACGCACGGCCTTGCCGACCAGCGACAACGTCAGGGGCTGCAGGTAGTCCGGGAAGATCGTGACCACGTCGACACGCATGTCACGGCTCCGTCTCGGACAGCAGACCGCCGGGCGGGTCGAGGACGACCCGCCCGCCGTCGATGTCGACCACGGGGACGATCTGGCGGACGAACGGCACCCGGGCGACCGTCCCGCCTGGTTCGCGCACGACGAGCAGGTCATGGCCAGGCGGGTGCTCCAGGTCGACCACAGTCCCCAGCAGCACATGGTCGCCGACCCGTTCGGCACGCAGGCCGACGAGCTCGTGGCGGTACCACGAGTCAGGGTCGGTGCTGGCTGCGTCGCCGTCGTCCACGACGAGCAGGACACCCCGCAGGGCCTCGGCGGCGGTACGGTCACCGACCTGGTCGAACACCACGTACCAGCGGCCCTGGGCCGTACGGGTGCTGGCGACGGTCAACGGCCCGGCCGACGGCGGGTCGGTGTCGAGCACCATCCCGACGGCCAGACGTGTGGTGGGGTCGTCAGTGCGCAGCTCGAGCCCCACCTCCCCGCGCAGCCCGTGCGGGCGCCCGATACGCGCGACAGTGAGCCAGGACGTGTGTGCTGCGGCAGCGTCGTCCGCAGTGGTGCCGTCGTGCACGGTCAGCGTTCGTCGACGTCCACGACGTCGACCCGCACCGACCCGTCGGCCGACAGCGCGTTCATGACCTTGCGCAGCGCCTGGGCGGTACGCCCGTGCCGGCCGATGACCCGGCCGAGGTCGTCGGGGTGCACCCGGACCTCGAGCAGGTCACCGCGGCGCAGGGCCGCACGCCGCACGTGGACGTCGTCAGGATGGTCGACGATGCCGCGCACCAGGTGCTCGAGCGCCTCGGACAGCATCAGGACTGCTCAGCCTCAGCAGGAGCGGCCGTGCCGGCCGGTTCCGGCTCAGCCTCGGCCTCGTCCTTGGCAGCAACTTTGGCCTTGGCCTCGGACGCCTTCGCCTTGACCTTCTCAGCCTCAGCAGCGGCCTTGTCGATGGCAGCTTTCGCGTCCACGCGCCCGGCTTTGGTCTTCAGGGTGCCCTCAGCCCCGGGCAGGCCCTTGAACTTCTGCCAGTCGCCAGTGATCTTGAGGATGTTCAGCACCTGGGCGGTCGGCTGGGCGCCGACGCCAAGCCAGTACTGCGCCCGGTCAGAGGTCACCTCGATGAACGACGGGTCCTCGGTCGGGTGGTACTTGCCGATCTCTTCGATGACGCGCCCGTCGCGCTTGGTGCGCGAGTCGGCGACGACGATGCGGTAGTACGGTGCGCGGATCTTGCCCAGGCGCTTGAGACGGATCTTGGTTGCCACGTGTGTGGATACTCCCATGCAAAGCGTGCGGTGGTCTGGCGCGCTCTGGTGGGGACAGGCGCTCCAAGGCCGGTGGCGCGACGCCGGGCAGGTAGAGGGGCCACCCGGTGCGCAGACAGCCGCCATCATGCCAGAGGGCGCCCCCCACCCGCCAACTCGTCCGCGCGGAAGATGAGCCCCGCGGCCACGAGAACGGGGGCGACCAGCGTTGGACAAGCAGGTTCATCCCTGCCGCTGTGTCGCTGGTGCCGCGGGCACGCACCCTGCTCACAGCACCAGTGGCCTTCCACACCGCCCGCTGTCTGCAGGTCAGCGGACGCGGACGCCTCGCAGGACGATGGCGGACGGTGCCGCCAGGACGGCGATGTCGGTGCGAGGGTCGGTGGGGTAGACGACGAGGTCGGCGCTGGCGCCTTCGGTGAGGGTGGGCAGGCCGAGCCAGGCCCGGGTGCGCCACGACGACGAGGCGACGACGTAGGGCGCGGGGAGGCCAGCGTCGACCATGACGGCAGCCTCGTCGGGGAGCCTGCCGTGGTCGATCGTGCCTCCAGCGTCGGTGCCGACGAGGATCGGGACGCCAGCGTCGTACAGGTCGCGGACCTGGGCGGCGCGACGGGTGTGCATAGCGCGCATACGGGCGGCGAACAGCGGGAAGCGACCGGCGGCATCGGCAATAGCATCGAACTGGCTGACCTGCAGCAACGTCGCGGTCACAGGGATACCGGCAGCGGCGATCTGCGCGATCTGGTCCGGGTTGGCGCCGGTGGCGTGCTCCAGGCAGTCGACTCCGGCGTCGAGCAGGTCGGGCAGCGTCTCGGTGCCGAAGGTGTGGACAGTGACCTTCGCCCCTCCCTCGTGCGCAGCGGCGATAGCCTCACGCAGCTGCGAGCCGGTCCACAACGGGGCCAGGTCGCCCCCGCCTGCCAGGTCGCGGTCGATCCAGTCGCCGACGATCTTCACCCAACCGTCACCGCGGGCTGCCTCCTGGGACACAGCCATGGCCAGATCGTCGGGGTCGGCGAGCTCGCGGGCGTAGCTGCGGATATAGCGTTTGGGCCGGGCCAGGTGGTTGCCCGCGCGCACCAGCACCGGCAGGTTGGGTTCTTCGGCGATCCACGAGGTGTCCAGCGGGGAACCTGCGTCGCGGATCGCCAGCACCCCGGTGTCACGGTCGGCCAGGGCCTGGCGGCGGGCTGTGGGACGGTCGGTCGCACCGTTGGCGTCCAGGCCGACGTGGCAGTGCACGTCCACCAGACCAGGCAGGACGACACCGTGCAGGTGCAGGTCCACAGGAGCCTTCGGACGCTCGTAGGTCAACCGTCCTGCCACGACCCACGCCTCACCACTCTCGTGCTCGTCGTCAGCGACGATGGTGCCTGTCAGGTGGATGACGTCCACGGTGCGCTCCTGTGCGGTCAGCCTTTGAGGAAACGGTCAAGGCCTTCGGGGACTTCGAACTGGCTGGGGTCAGGCTGGGCGCCAAGCCCGAACGACGACCCGGGCGCCACGGCGGGACCACCGGAGGCACGGGTGCGGGCGGCGCGTTCTTGCTCGGCGCGCTTCGCGGGGTTCCCGGACTTTCCTTTGACGCGTCTGGGGGCCTGGGCGCTGCGGCCTTTGGCTTTCTTGCCCGAACCGGGCATACGGCCCATCCCAGGCATACCTGGCATCCCCCCGCCGCGGGCCATCTGGCGCATCATGGTCTGGGCGGCGTCGAACCTGGTCATGAGCTCGTTGATATCCGAGACCCGGGTGCCGGACCCTGCGGCGATCCGCGACCGGCGTGAACCGTTGAGGATCTTCGGGTTGGCCCGTTCGGCGGGGGTCATGGACTGGATGATCGCTTCGACCCGGTCCACCTCACGCTCGTCGAACGAGTCGAGAGCCTCACGCATCTGGCCCATACCGGGCAGCATCCCGAGCATCTTCTTCAACGGTCCGGCCCCGCGGATCTGCTGGAGCTGGGACAGGAAGTCCGCGAGGGTGAAGTCTTCGCCTTTGACGAGCTTTTCGGCGAACTTCTCGGCTTGTTCGGCGTCGAACGTCTTCTCGGCCTGCTCGATGAGGGTGAGCACGTCACCCATGTCGAGGATCCGCGAGGCCATCCGGTCGGGGTGGAACACCTCCAGGTCGGCGAGCTTCTCACCGGTGGACGCGAACAGCACCGGCGCGCCGGTGACCTGGGTGACCGACAGGGCCGCACCACCGCGTGCGTCACCGTCGAGCTTGGACAGCACGACACCGGTGAACCCCACACCGTCGGCGAACGCGCGGGCGGTGTTCACCGCGTCCTGGCCGATCATGGCGTCGACGACGAACAGGACCTCGTCAGGGGTGGTGGCGTCACGGATGGCCGCAGCCTGGGCCATCATCTCCTCGTCGACACCCAGGCGTCCGGCGGTGTCGACGATGACGACGTCGTACATCTTCTCGCGAGCCTGGACCACACCGGCGCGGGCCACCGCGACCGGGTCGGCACCCACAGGCATGGCGTCGCCGCCGCCTTGGTTGCCGGGGTGTGGGGCGAACACCGGCACCCCCGCCTGCTCGCCGACGACCTGCAGCTGGGTGACAGCGTTGGGCCGCTGGAGGTCAGCGGCGACGAGCAGCGGGGTGTGGCCCTCCTCGCGCAGCCACAAGGCGAGCTTGCCGGCCAGCGTCGTCTTACCAGCACCCTGCAAGCCAGCGAGGAGGACGACGGTGGGCGGGTTCTTGGCGAACTGCAATTCACGGGTGGCCCCGCCGAGGACGGTCACGAGCTCGTCGTGGACGATCTTGACGACCTGCTGGGCCGGGTTCAGCGCCTGCGACACCTCCGCCGACAGCGCCCGTTCGCGCACCGCCGCGGTGAACGACCGGACCACAGGCAGCGCGACGTCGGCGTCGAGCAGGGCACGGCGGATCTCGCGCACCGTGGTGTCGACATCGGCCTCGGACAGCCGTCCCCTCGTGCGCAGGGTGCGGAACGTGGCGGTGAGCCTGTCGGACAAGGTGGCGAACACCGCGGACCTCCCAGACGTTGTGTGCAGACCCACCTACAGTATCGGGCCCAGGCTGGAGGTCAGGCGTCGAGGATGCCGTCGACGAAAGCCTCGGCGTCGAAGGGGGCCAGGTCGTCGGGACCCTCGCCGAGGCCGACCAGCTTGACCGGCACACCCAGCTCACGCTGCACAGCGATGACGATCCCGCCTTTGGCAGTACCGTCCAGCTTGGTCAGCACGATCCCGGTGACACCTGCGACCTGCGCGAACACCCGGGCCTGGGTCAGGCCGTTCTGGCCGGTGGTCGCGTCCAGGACGAGCAGCACCTCGTCGAGGGGCGCCTCGCGGGAGGCGACCTTGACGATCTTGCCCAGCTCGTCCATGAGCCCGGCTTTGTTCTGCAACCGTCCGGCGGTGTCCAGGAGCACCACGTCGGTGCCGTCCTGCTTACCGGTGCGCACCGCGTCGAACGCGACCGAGGCCGGGTCGGCACCGTCACGGTCGGCGCGGACTGTGGCCACCCCGACCCGTGACCCCCAGGTCGCGAGCTGGTCGGCGGCGGCGGCACGGAACGTGTCCGCTGCGCCGAGCACCACTGTCGACCCGTCGGCGACCAGCAGGCGCGCGAGCTTGCCGATGGTCGTGGTCTTGCCGGTGCCGTTGACCCCCACGACGAGGACCACGGCGGGGCGTTTGGTGCCCTCGTCGTCGGTGGTGGGGGTGGTGGCCAGGGACCGGTCGAGGGTGGGGTCGACGAGGGCGACGAGCTGGTCGCGCAGCGCGGCACGTGTCGCACCGACGTCAGCCAGGCCGTCAGCGCGCGCCTGGGTACGCAAAGCGTCGATGAGCTCACCGGTCGGCCCGGCACCGACGTCAGCGAGCAGCAGGGTCTCTTCCAGCTCGTCCCAGTCGTCGTCGCTCAGGTGGTCGCGCGACAAGACGGCGAGCATCTTGGCGCCCAGCGGCGACCCGGAACGCGCCAGGCGCTGGCGCAGGCGTACGAACCGTCCTGCGCTGGGTTCAGGCTTGTCCAGGGCCGGTGCTTCAGGCTCAGCAGGTACCTCAGGCTCGGCGGGCGCCTCAGGTCCAGGCTCGACGGTCTCGACAGCCTCAGCGGCGGACGTCTTGGTGACAGCTGTCTCGGCGGGAACCGTTTCGGGTACGGGCGGGGGCGGCGTCTTGCGTCCGCGGAGCAGAACCAGCCCCGCAACCGCACCGACCGCGAGGACGACGACGACCAGCACCCAGGTCACAATCTCGTTCACCCCCACAGTCTGACCCGCGGAACCGGGTTGGGACCAGCTCGGCGCGCCATGGGGCTCAGGTCACGCCTGCACAGGGTCAGGCGCGTGATCTGCCGGCAGTGGTCGCGGGCTTGTCCGCGTCAGGTGCGGGTTTTGGTGCGGGAACCCGCCCAGACTTGCGGGTCTGCTTCGGTTTGCGCACGGGTTCGCCCGCCGCGGGTCCGGCCTGCGCGGATGTGCCTGTCGGCTCGGCGGCTGGTCCGCCCTCACCAGCAGGTCCGGCCACCAGCGCGGCGCCTGGTTGCTCGTCAGCCGGGGTGGCCGTGGAGGACGGTTGGGGGTCCGGCACCACAAGCTCGGCCGAACGCGGGTCCGGCTCACCGAACAATGACCCCTGGCCGGGTGTCGGTGCGTACGACCGGTCTTCGTCCTGCGGCGACTCCACCTGCTCGAACATTGTCGCAGGGAACAACGACTCCACCGGTTCTGGTTCGGCGAACCACGTTGTCGGGAACAACGACTCGACAGGTTCTGGCCCTGCGAAAGCTGTCGCGGGGAAAAATGGTTCGGCCAGCTCTGGCTCGGAGAACATCGTCGCAGGAAACACCGACTCGACAGGCTCGAGCCCCGCAGGCGGGAACGACGTGCCAAAAAACACCTCGCTGGCCGACGGCTGCCCACCACGATCCAAGACTGGCTCGGGTGGGATATCGTGGTCCGCCGCCATCGCCGCAAAGCCGGAGGTCCGGGCCGCCTGTTCCACGGCCCGCTGGCGCGCGCGGTCGAACGCGGCAAACGGGGCGGCCTCGGCCTGGTAGTCGTCGAACCGGTCGCCGATCAGGTCGGCCAGCGGCACGTCGACCTGCCACGTCCGACGGGCAGGACGCCTCTGGAACCCGTTGCGCAACGCTCGTAACCTGGACTCTTGCGGCCGGGGGGCTCTCTCGGAGCTGAGGTAGGCAACCCGGAACACCGATGCCGCCGCGATCGTCACAGTGGTTGCGAGGACGACCAAGAGCACGTCTCGATTCTCGCCGACAGGCCCGGTCCGCGCCTCTCGAAACACGACCTGGCAGGTCAGCGCGCCGCGGGCCAGACACTGCCACCAGGCACGAGCAGCAGGGACGAACCCAGCCAGTCACACGGTGGCGGACTCGCGCAGACGCTGGGAGATGATCTGGCTGATGCCGTCGTCGCGCATGGAAACACCGTAAAGAGCGTCGGCGATCTCCATCGTGCGTTTTTGGTGGGTGACGACAATGAGCTGAGAATCGGACTGGAGCTCACGCAGGACTTCCAAGAGGCGGCCAAGGTTCGTGTCGTCCAGGGCGGCTTCGACCTCGTCGAGGACGTAGAACGGACTAGGCCGGGCTTTGAAGATCGCCACGAGCATCGCCACTGCCGCCAGGGACCTCTCACCACCAGAGAGCAAGGACAGCCGTTTGACTTTCTTGCCTGCCGGGCGCGCCTCGACCTCGATACCGGTGGTGAGCATGTCGTCGGGGTCGGTGGCGACGAGCCTGCCCTCACCGCCGGGGAAGAGCCGGGGGAAGATCTGCGCGAACGCAGCCTGGGTGTCGGTGAAGGCCGAGGTGAACACCTCCAAGACGCGTTCGTCGATATCCGCGACGATCTGCAGCAGGTCCGCCTTGGACTTCTTCAGGTCCGCCAGCTGGTCGACGAGGAACTTGTGCCGCTCTTCCAGCGCGGCGAACTCCTCCAGGGCCAGAGGGTTGACCTTGCCGAGCTGGTGCAGGGCACGTTCGGCAGCCCGCAGACGTTTTTCCTGCTCGGCCCGCACGTACGGGCGTGTGGCAGGGCCGTCTTCAGGTTCGGGCAGCACAGGGACCATCTGGTCGGGGCCGAACTCGTCGGCCAGGACCTGCGGGTCCATCCCCAGCTCGACGGTGCAGCGCTCGTGCAGCTGTTCGGCACGTGCGACCTGCGCAGCCCGGGCCACCTCGTCGCGGTGGGCGACATCGGTCAGCTCGGCCAGCTCACGGGCCTGGGTCTCGACGGCTGCCCGGGCGGCAGCAAGCTCGGTCTCGCGGGCAGCCCGGGCCGCCTCCGCGGCGGCGCGTTCGTCCCCGGCGGCTGCCAGGGCCTGTTCGGCCAGGGTCAGGGTGTGCACGGTGGCGTCGTGGACCGCACAGGCGACCCTGGCGTCCTCGGCACGCTGGCGCTCGCGGGCGGCGGCACGTTCGCGGGCTTCGCGTTCGGCGGCGGCGGCGCGTTCGAGGGACTGGGCACGCCCGGCCATCGCCCTGGCGCGTTCTTCGGCGGTGCGCAGGGTCAGGCGGGCTTCGGTCTCGCGTGCACGGCCCGCAGACGCGGCCTGGGCAGCTTCGTCACGCGCTGTCGTGGCTTGCGCAACCAGGTGCTCGTGCTGGGCTGGTTCGGCCTGGGCTGCGGCGAGGCGTTCGGTCAGCCCTGCCAGCGCGGCGGCGTCTTCGGCTTCGGTGTTCGCTGCGGCGTCGAGGGAGGCGCGGACCCGTTCGGCCTCGGCGGCGGCGGCGCGGCTGACCGACCCCAGGTGCCCGAGCTGTTCGGCGACGGCAGCCAGTGCTGCGTCCGACTCGTGCAGCTGGGCGAGGGTCTCGTCGTGGCGGGCTGTGGCTTCGCGCTCGGCCTCACGAGCGTTGACCAGTGCGAACGTGGTCTGCTCGGCCTGTGCTGCGGCGGCGTCGGCTGCGGTACGGGCTTCGTCCAGAGCAGCCTGCAGGTGCAGGGCGCTGGGGGCCGAGGCGGACCCGCCGGACGCACGGTGCGTGGCCAGCACGTCCCCGGCGCGGGTGGCGACCGTCAGCTCGGGGCGTTCGGCCAGCAGCGCCCGGGCGGTGGCCAGGTCGTCGACGACGACCACCCCCGACAGCAGCGCCCGCGCCGAACCGGTGAGCCGTTCAGGGGTGAGCACCAGGTCGACAGCCCACGACGCCCCACCGGGCAGCGCACCGGCCGCCGCGCCAGCCGGGCTGGTGGACGCTGGAGCGACGACGAGGCTGGCCCGCCCTGCGTCGGTCTCACGCAGGTAGCGGATGGCGTCGACAGCAGCGTCGACCGACTCCACGACGACAGCGTCGGCCAGGGCGCCGAGCGCGGCGACGATCGCCTCCTCGTCGTCGGGGGCCACAGCGAGCATGGCAGCGACCGACCCGAGGGCTCCCAGCGGACGGTCGGCGGCCAGCAGCGCCCCGGCGCCGTCTTTGCGCAGGAGGGACAGCGCAAGGGTCTCGGCGCGGTTGCGCTGGGCGTCGCGCTCTTTCTCCGCCTCGGCGAGCCCCGCCACGAGCGAGGCGACCTGCGCACTGGCGGCGTCGAGGGCCGCGACCGCTGCTTCGTGGGCGGCGTCCAGACCCACCTCGCCCGCCTCGGCACCTGCTGCCTGGGCTTCCATGGCGGTGAACTGGGCGCTTGCCTCCCGACCGCGTCGTTCGGCGGCTTCCAACCCCTCGCGGAGCCGGCCGATCTCGCCAGCGGTGGCTTCCAGGCGCGAACGCCGGGCAGCGACCTGGCCAGCGAGCCTGGCCACCCCTTCGCGACGGTCGGCGGCGGCCCGCAGCAGCGCCGCCAGGTCGCGTTCGGCGCCGCCAGCTCCATCTTCGAGCTGTTCGCGCGCGGTGACCGCGCCGGTGAGCGAGGCTTTGGCCAGGTCCACCTCGGAGAGGATCTCAGCCTCGGCGGAACGGACACGGGCCGCCTGGGCGGCCAGGTCGTCAGGGTCACTACCGGTGCGCTGCTCGGTCGCCTCGCCGAGCAGGCGGGCACGGTCGGCGGCCATGGACACCGTGCCGCGCAGACGTTCGCGCAGAGCCGACAGCCGGTACCACACCTCGGAGGTCTCACGTGCGTGCGGCGCGGCCTGCGCGGCAGCGAGCTCGAGGTCGGCGACGTGGCCGCGGGCCTGGTGGAGCCCGGCCTCGACCTGGTCACGACGTTCGCGCAGGGCGGTCTCGTCGGCCAGCTCTTGGGTCATCTGGGCGGTGAGCTGGACCAGCTCGTCGGCCAGGAGGCGGGCTTTGGCGTCACGCAGGTCGGCCTGCACCACAGCGGCCTTGCGGGCCATCTCGGCCTGGCGTCCCAACGGTCCCATCTGGCGCCGCAGCTCGGCGGTGAGGTCGCCGACGCGCACCATGTTGGCCTGCATGGCGTCAAGCTTGCGCAGCGCTTTCTCCTTGCGGCGCCGGTGCTTGAG
The DNA here is from genome assembly GCA_009779195.1 of Micrococcales bacterium. Taxonomy (GTDB): domain Bacteria; phylum Actinomycetota; class Actinomycetes; order Actinomycetales; family Cellulomonadaceae; genus Cellulomonas. The sequence goes on along the minus strand of WRET01000003.1, from coordinate 29,190 downwards.
GACACCTGCGGCCTCTTCGACGAACCCGCGCCGCTCCTCAGGGGTGGCGCGCAAGATCGCGTCGAGCCGCCCCTGCCCGACGATGACGTGCATCTCCCGGCCGAGCCCAGAGTCGGAGAGCAGCTCTTGGATGTCCAGCAACCGGCACCCGTGCCCGTTGATCGCGTAGTCCGACCCGCCGCTGCGGAACAAGGTGCGCGAGATCGTCACCTCGGTGTACTCGATCGGCAGCGCCCCGTCGGTGTTGTCGATGGTCAGCGCGACCTCTGCGCGGCCCAGGGGCGCTCGTCCGGCGGTGCCGGCGAAGATCACGTCTTCCATGGACCCGCCGCGCAACGACTTGGCGCCCTGCTCCCCCATCACCCAGGCCAGCGCGTCGACCACGTTGGACTTTCCCGACCCGTTGGGCCCCACGACGCAGGTGATCCCAGGCTCGAAGCTCAGAGCCGTCGCCGAGGCGAACGACTTGAACCCGCGCAGGGTCAACGTCTTGAGGTGCACGGGCAGAGCCTAGTGCACCGGTGCACCAGTACCCCGTCGGCCCCTACGTCGGCGAGCAGCCGCCGTACGCCCCGACGCGCACCCGACGACGGCGTGAGGTCACATACCCGTGTCTTCGCCGTCGGACGTCAGCCCGTTTCCACCGCGGAACGACTCGTTCCCGGCGACGTTGTACAGGCCGTAGAAACCCAGGGTCTCGGAGGGAGCACCGGCGGGGAAAACCCAGGCGACGTACCCTTCGGGCAGACCGGCGACCTTCTTGGCGGGCCGGAAGAGGAGGAACTCGTCAGCACTGGTGAAACCGACCGGGTCGGAACCGATCTCGCAGTATTGGGTGCGAACACCCTCGGTCGTCGGGTTCTTGGGGTCGGCGGGGTCGGAGGTGATCCGCAGGCCTTCGACGCGCATCGAGAACTGAGAATCACCGGCCGGCTTTACCTCGACAAACTTCCCGGCAAAGTCGCACACGTACTGGGTGCCGTTCGGGAAGTCCGGGCCGACCTCGCCCGTCGCCCATTTGTTGTAGTGGCCGGTAAAACGCCCCTTCGCGCTCACCATGAGAGTGGTCGACCATCCCTCGGCAGGGTTGGCATACCCAAAGGTCATGGGGAAGTCGGCGAAGGCGACGCTGGCCGACGACGATTCCGCTGCCTGCTGCTGCGTCGTCACCGACTCGGTCGGGCGGGACGCCTCGCCAGACTCGACACACCCAGACACCCCCAGGACGAGCAGGACGACCGTTGCCACGACTGCGCCGCCCTTGGACGCTGAGCGTCGGTGAGACCCGGCTCGCGCCAGACTCGGCACCCACCGCCACGTTGGGCGCGCCGGAACCTGCTTGCTCATCGCTGACCGTTCTCTGTCGTTGTCGTTTGATGTCGGTTCGGTGACCCTCGGGTCGTCCACAACGCTCGTCGATGTGGACGGCGACGCCCGGACTGCACCGACTGCGTTCGGACCGAGCTTAGCATAGGTGGCGAACCATACCTTTGGGTCTTCCTACCAGATGACCCGTCCAGACTGGTTACTTCCGCCCCTTGGACGAGACGGAACCCCCGAACAGCTCAGCTACCGCAGGACCGAAGACCCAGCTCGGGCCAGCCCGCCGGTTCTCGGCCCCGCTCAGGCGACCTCAGGGCACCACAACAGCCGCAACCAGCCGACGAGACGGCCCGCGGAGCGGCTTGCCACGAAGCGAGCTTAGCGCCGCGGTGCGCGGCGTGCCTTCTCTGTGTAGGGGGCGATCACTCTGACGAAGGCCTCACGTTCGGCCGGAGTCAGGTCGATCTCCCAACGGGTGTCCTCGAAGGCGAACCGAACGGTGACTGCTCCCGGCTCGCCGGAGAAGTCCGAGTGTGTGGTGACGACGGTACGTTGTGCCATGGTGACTATTCTGCCCGTTCTGCCTGCCTATCGACGAACCCGCACTCTGTGTCGAATATCGGCTGCGGCAGTGCTCGGGTGTCGTCAGCCGAGAGCCGGGAACCACAAGGCGATCTCGCGGTCCGCAGACTGCGGTGAGTCGGAGGCGTGGACAATGTTCTCCATCGCTTCGGCGCCGGTGTCAGCGGCAAGGTCACCACGGATGGAACCGGGGGCAGCGACCGTCGGGTCCGTCGCCCCGCACAACGCCCGCACACCCTCGATGACGCGGTACCCCTCCACGACCACGGCCAGCACCGGCCCGGACGCCATGAACTCGATGAGCGAGGCGACGAACGGCTTACCAGCGTGTTCGGCGTAGTGCTCGGCGAGCAACCCCGGTTCAGCGGTGCGCAGCTCGGCGGCGACCACGTGGTAGCCCTTGGTCTCGATCCGGCCCAGCACCTGGCCCACCAACCCCCTGCGCACACCATCAGGTTTGACCAGGACCAAAGTTCGTCGCAGCTCGCTCATACCGATCACCCTAGTGGAGCGTCATCGGTATGCCTCGACAGATGTGGTGCGCGGCGGGATGCGGCACAAGACGATAAAGAGAGCCGCAGCGCCGCGGCCGACGATCGACAACGCGGCCCGGAGGCCCGTGCGTCGCCCGACCGGGCACTGCGGCCGACCACTGTCCAGGTCGGACGGCAGGTCAGGGACGGCCCAGGAGCACCCGGGCCTGGGCGACGAGGTGGATGGAACCGGTGACAAGAACGGCTGAACCCCGGTCGGCTTCACCTTCGGCGCGCTGGACGGCAGTGTCGAGAGCGTCGTCGAGACGCGGTTCGAGGTGGACCCGGTCAGGACCGAAGACCTCGTTGGCCACCTGAGCGAGGTCGTCGGGGTCGAGGGCACGGGGGCCACCTGCCGTGGTGACGACGATTTCGGCGAGAAGAGGTTCGAGCTCGCCGAGGATCTGCTCGACGTCTTTGTCGGCCATGACACCGACGACGCCGACAACACGGGTCAGGGCGAACGCGTCGTCGACCGCGGCGACCAGAGCCCGGGCGCTGGCGGGGTTGTGGGCTCCGTCGACCAGGACTGTGGGGCTCGAGCGCACGACCTCCAGCCTTCCTGGGGACGACACATCCGCGAACGCCTGCTCGACCACCCCAGCATCGAGCGCCCCACCCCCGGTGACCAGCGCTTCTGTCGCCACAAGGGCAAGCAGCGCGTTGTGGGCCTGGTGCTCGCCGAACAGCGGGACGAACACCTCCGAGTACACCCCGCCCAACCCGCGCAGGGTCAGCAGCTGGCCCCCCACCGCCGCGACCCGGTCGATGACGTCGATATCCAGCCCTTCGCGCACCACCCGTCCACCCGTGCCGTGCACCTGCGCCGCACGCTCGAGCACCACCTGCTCCACGACCGGGTCCTGGGTGGCCAGCACCAACGTCGACCCAGGTTTGACGATCCCTGCCTTCTCCGCAGCGATCGAGGCCAACGACGTGCCGAGGTACCGTTCGTGGTCCACCGCGACCGGTGTGATGACCGCGACCTGCCCGTCGGCGACGTTCGTCGCGTCCCACACCCCACCCATCCCGACCTCGACCACCGCGACGTCCACCGGTGCGTCGGCGAACGCCGCGAACGCCATGACCGTGAACACCTCGAAGAACGACAGCCGGCCGTGGCTGGCGTCGACCATCTCCACGTACGGGCACACGTCGCGCCACACCTCGACGAACCGGGCGTCGCTGATCGGCTCGCCGTCGATCGCGATGCGCTCGTTGGCGCGGGTCAGGTGGGGGCTGGTGAACCGGCCGGTGCGCAGCCCCAGCTCGCGCAGCAGCCGCTCGACCATCCGTGCCGTGGACGTCTTGCCGTTCGTACCCGTCAGGTGCACCACCCGGTAGGTGTGCTGAGGGTTGCCCAGCAGGTCGCACACGGCCAGCACCCTGTCCACCGTCGGGTCGACATCATGCTCCGGTGCCCGCGAGACGATCTGCGTATACACAGCGTCAGCGGCGGACCGGTCGGCAGCAGCCTGGACGCCAGATTCCACACCTACACCACCCACGGTCACGCCTTCGTGAGCTCGACGCCGAGGGCAGCGCCGGGCACGACGTCGAAACTGACCGCCAGGGTCTCGGCGGCCACGAAGTCACGGTGGGCCTGGACGTCGGCGACGTGGTCGGCCGGGACCGTGAGGACGAGGTCGATACGGTCGCTGACGTCCAGGCCAGCGGCTTTGCGGGCGTCTTGCACGGCGCGGACCACGTCGCGGGCGTAGCCCTCGGCGAGCAGGGCGGCGTCGAGGGCCAGGTCCAGGACGACGAAACCGCCACCGGGCAGGACTGCTGCAGCCTGGTCGTCGCCGGAGCCACCAGCCACGACCGTGGCCAGCTCGTACTCTCCAGGTTCCAGGGGCACAGGGCCGTCGGGGGTGGTCACGACGATGCCGTCGTCGACCGCCGCCCAGTCGGCGGCCTTGGCAGCACGGATCACAGCCTGGACCGCCCGGCCCAGGCGCGGACCAGCGGCGCGGGCGTTCACGGCGAGCTGTTGGACCACGTGGTAGCGGGCGGCTGCGGCGTCGTCGCAGGCGACCAGCTCGACCTGCTTGACGTTGAGCTCGCTGGCGAGCAGGTCGGCGTAGTCGCCGGCAGCGTCCGGGTCGGGTAGTGCCACCGTGAGCTTCGACAGGGGTTGGCGCACCCGGATCTGGTGCGCTTTGCGCAACGACAGCACGACGGAGACGGACTGGCGGACCTGGTCGATCACCGAGGTGAGCGCAGGGTCGGAGCCCAGGCCCACCGGGTAGTCGCTCAGGTGCACCGAACGTGCGCCGGTCAGACCGCGCCAGACCTCTTCGCACACCAGGGGGGCCAGGGGTGCGGCGAGGCGGGTGAGGGTCTCCAGGGCGGTCCACAGGGTGTCGAAAGCGTCGTGGTCGTCGGACCAGAAACGGTCACGCTGGGTGCGCACGTACCAGTTGGTCAGCACGTCCAGGTGCTCGCGGACGGCGGCGCACGCCTTGGCGACGTCGTAGTCATCCATGGCGGCGACCAGGGTGGTGCCCAGGTCGTGGGTGCGGGCCAGGAGGTAACGGTCCATCGGCGGCAAGGTCGCGACCCTGTCGGCGGTGATCTCTTTGGCCTGGTACCCGGTGCCGCGTCCGACGGCGTTGGCGTACAAGGTGAAGAAGTAGTAGGTGCTCCACAACGGCAAGAGCACCATGCGCACACCGTCGCGGATGTTCTCCTCAGAGACGACCAGGTTCCCGCCGCGCAGGACCGACGAGCTCATGAGAGCCCAACGCACAGCGTCCGAACCGTAGGCGTCGTACATTTGTCTCGGGTCGGGGAAGTTGCGCAGCTTTTTGGACGCCTTGCGGCCGTCGTTGCCCAAGACGATCCCGTGCGACACGCACGAAGAGAATGCAGGACGGTCGAACAGCGCCGTGGCCAAGACGTGCAAGGTGTAGAACCACCCGCGGGTCTGCCCGATGTACTCGACGATGAAATCGCCCGGGTAGTGGTGCTCGAACCAGTCGCGGTTCTCGAACGGGTAGTGCACCTGCGCGTACGGCATCGACCCGGAGTCGAACCACACGTCGAGGATGTCGGTGATCCTGCGCATGGTGGACGTGCCGGTCGGGTCGTCGGGGTTGGGACGGGTCAGCTCGTCGATCCACGGACGGTGCCAGTCAGGTTCGCCGTCGGCGTTGAGCGGCAGACGTCCGAAAGCTTCTTCGAGCTCGGCGAACGACCCGTACACCTCGGTGCGCGGGTACGCCGGGTCGTCGGACACCCATACCGGGATCGGCGTGCCCCAGTACCGGTTGCGCGAGATGGACCAGTCGCGCGCCCCTACGAGCCACTTGCCGAACTGGCCGTCTTTGAGGTGGTCAGGGGTCCAGTCGATCTGCTGGTTGAGCTCGACCATCCGGTCGCGGAACGCGGTGACCTTGACGAACCATGACGAGACCGCTTTGTAGATCAGCGGGTTCCCGCAGCGCCAGCAGTGCGGGTAGCTGTGCGAATAGCTCGCGTCGCGCAGCAGGCGGCCGTGCTCGCGCAGGTGGTCGATGATCGGTTTGTTCGCGTCGAACACCTGCATCGACGCGAAGTCGGTGACGGCGGCGGTGAACACTCCCCCGTCGTCGACCGACAGCAGCGTGGGGATACCAGCAGCGTCGCACGCGTCTTTGTCGACCTCACCGTAGGCAGGAGCCAGGTGGACGATCCCGGTACCGTCCTCGGTGGTGACGAAGTCGGTGACCAGGACCCGCCAAGCGTCGGCGGTGCCCCACCGCTGCGTGTCGGTGTAGTAGCCGAACAGGGGGGTGTAGCGCACGTCAGCCAGGTCTTCGCCGCGCACGGTGCGGGTCACGGCCGCTGCGGCGTCCTCGGGCGTGGCATAGCCCAGGTCTTTGGCGTGCGCGGCCAAGAGCGCGGCACCCAGCAGGAACGGGCCGTCGCCAGCCCGGGTGCCCTGCGGCCCGGCGGGTACGACGACATAGTCGACACCAGCCCCGACGGCCAAGGCTTCGTTGGTCGGCAAGGTCCACGGGGTGGTCGTCCAGGCCAGGGCCTGCACTCCGGCCAGACCCCTTGCCTCGGCCTCGTCACCGACGAACGGGAACGTCACGGTGACCGTGCGGTCCTGGCGGTCCAGGTACACGTCGGCGTCCATGCTCAGCTCGTGCGCAGACAGCGGCGTCTGGTCACGCCAGCAGTACGGCAGGACCCGGTAGCCTTCATAGGCCAGCCCTTTGTCGTACAGCTGTTTGAACGACCAGACGACCGACTCCATGAACCCTGGGTCGAGGGTTTTGTAGTCATTGTCGAAATCGACCCAGCGAGCCTGCCGGGTGACGTACTCACGCCATTCTTGGGTGTACTTGAGCACCGACTCGCGGCACGCGTCGTTGAACGCGGCGATACCCATCTGGTCGATCTGGGTCTTGTCGGTGATACCCAGCACCCGTTCGGCCTCCAGCTCGGCAGGCAGCCCGTGGGTGTCCCACCCGAACCTTCTCTCGACCCGCCGCCCGCGCATCGTCTGGTAGCGCGGCACGACGTCCTTGACGTACCCGGTCAGCAGGTGCCCGTAGTGCGGCAGCCCGTTGGCGAACGGCGGACCGTCGTAGAACACGAACTCGTTCTGGCCGTCGGGCCCTGCCGGACGCGCTTCGACGGACGCGGCGAACGTGTCGTCCGCCTGCCAGTAGGCCAGCACGTCGTTCTCGACCCCAGGCAGGTCAGGCGATGCGGGTACGGACGTGTCACGGTGCAGCGGGTAGGCCACGTTGGGCTCTCCTGGTCGTACGCGAAGGACCGCAGGGACGACACACCCGGACTCCCCGGGGCACCGCGGTACCACCCCACGTTGCCGGGCCATGACCCGACCTCTCGTCGACGGCTGTGACGGGCCTGCCCCGTCCGGTTCTACTAGGGACCCGCTGGGCCCTGTTCTTCCGGAGGCTCGCCGGTGATGGCCGGGTCGTCGCCTGTGCTGGTCATCCTAGACACACCCACCCCCGCCTGGCACATCGTTATCGTGGCGTGTCCCGCCCCCGTGCCCAGCACGGGCCAGCAGCCGCCTCTGGCCCCAAGACAACAGCGTCCCAAGCACAGCAAACCCTTCCGACTGTCGGTGCTCGACAGCTCGCAGGTCATGTCGACACGGTTCGCAGCCCTCCGAGCGTGGATCCACCACCTGTGGCGCAGGACAATGAGGACGCCTGTGACCTGGCAAAAAGCGTTTGGATAAGGAGCATCCCGGCAGACAGAGTGAGACCCACACACACCGAGGAGGCGCGATGACGAACAGCGACCCAGACCACACCGCGCCACGCGGACGACAGCTGGCATCAGTGGAGCCAGTCGTAGCAGTGACCCCCATCGACGGCGCCGACGCTATCGAGGCGGTGACGATCCGCGGCTGGACCGTGGTGGTCAAGAAGGGCGAGCACACCCCCGGCGACCCGGTGCTGTACATCGAGGTCGACGCAGCCCTGCCTCTGGACGACGAGCGTTTCGCGTTCCTCGCAGCACGTAACGCCAAGGTGTTCGGCGACCGGCGGGTGCACGTGCTGAAGACCGCGAAGCTGCGGGGGGTGTACTCCCAGGGCATCGTCTTCCCCCTTGCCCAGTTCCCCGAGGCCAGCGCGGTGCCACCAGGCCAGAGCCTCGACGAGGTCCTCGGCATCACCTTGTGGGAACCACCGTCCCCGCCTGGTATGGCCACCCTGGGACCGTTCCCGTCGTTCCTGGTCAAGACCGACGCCGAACGTGTGCAGAACCTCGACGAGGCGACCTGGGCGCTCATCCAGTCCGACCCCGACGCCTGGCTCGCCACGGAGAAGGTTGACGGCTCCAGCCTCACCGCTTTCGTCCCCGCCGACGGTTCGCTGCACGTCGCGGGCCGCAACTGGGAGCTCGACCCCGCCCACGACAACGCCCACTGGCACGTCGCACGCAAGCACCTGACCGACCACCTAGAACCTGGCCAGTGGGTCCAGGGCGAGGTCGTGGGCCCCAGCGTCCAGGCCAACCCCCTGGCCCTGACCGCCAACCGCCTCGTCGTCTTCGGTTTCGGCACCTTCGACCCCGAAGAGCCCGCCCGCTCGACCACCACCCGCACCCCCCGCGTCCAGTGGCCTCCCTGGGCCCTGGACTCGGCAGCCCCGCTGTACGACATGGCCTTGCCTGCGACCATCGCCGAGACCATCGCCGCCACGGAGAAGGTCATGTCCCTGGCCGCGGCGCCGAAGGCGTCGTGTGGACCCACCGTGACGGCGTGGGCCTGGAGGGCCTCGACGGCCGCCCCGTCTTCAAGTCCCTGTCCGCCCGCTACCTGCTCAAACACGGCTGACCCGGGCGCTGCGCAGATACCAGTGTGCGGCTACGCTCGATGAGACGCTCGAACTCCCTCATAGACCGCATTGAGCCCGGCGGGCCAGCATCCCATGGCGAAGTATCTGGTCCACAGTGACCACAACAGCCGCCATTGATCACTGGCTGGGTCTGCCTTGATCGCAGGAAGTCCCAGGCGGATGGCATCGTCCGCCGAGACGACGGCAGAGTGGCTGGTGGGAGCCTCGATGAGAGGGTCCTGGAGCCGGTCGGCCAAGGCACGGACGTCTTCGTCAGTTCGACAGCCCGGGGCGCTCAACGCTTCTGACATGAGGGCGGCAGACCTGTCGAGCGCCGAGCGCGCCTGCTCGACCATGAGCATGTTGACGTCCGAAAGCAACGACGCGAAGAGTGGATAAGAGTCGGGATTGGTGGTGACCCTCTTCTCTGCCTCGTCCACCGCGGCGACAATTTCCTTTGCGCTTGCCATCATCTTCGACCGACCATCGCCGGTGATTGAGATCATCTGGGGGTCGATGGGACCCAGGTCGCCGCCAGGGCCCATCAGGATGTGGTGGGCACCGAGGCAGAGGATAGTGGCTGCACTCTTGGCCATGTCGGGCACGACCACAGTCAGCTCACGACATCTCTGCTGCATCGATCGAACCATGCGCAGAGCCGTCTCGCCGTCGCCACCTGGAGAAGCCAGAAGAAGGTGGAGGTCTTCGCTCGGGTCGCAGTCGAATAGGAAATCCTCGAGGATGGTCATATTCGTCGGAGTGATCTGGTCGATCATCACGACCAGGTTCACCCCAGTCAGCCGCTGGTATTCTGCGATGATCCCCTGACGTTCGTAGCGGGCTGCGTGCTCCGCATGAAACAGAGGAGTGCGGGGAAGGGCTCCTACGCCCTGCCCACGATCTGCCTGAAGCTCTTCGGCTTCCCCTCCCGGAGAACCTGTCCCTGCCTGCGTGCTTCCAGAGCCTTGCCCACCCGCTGTTGCCACGTCCTGTCATCTTTCTTGGGAGACCGAAGAACTGGTGTCGGCTCAGGGATGGGGCGCTGCACGCTCGTCATGGCCTGATTCCTTTCCTGCCGGGCAGTTCTGCTGATTGAACCAAGTGTAGCGGCAGTCGAGAGTCCCGGTCCCGCAGGTCACGACAGGTCCAGGGGGTCGAGCGGGATGCGGGCCCACCTGCTGACCGAGCCGTCTGACGCATCGGCCCATCTAGCTAGGCCGTGTTACGAAACCCCCTGCGCGCTGCGGCACGCCCGGCACGCACGCTCGCGGCGTTGTCGATCCTCGGCCGCAGCGCTGCTGCGACTGTCGTCCTCCTTGCGAGCGCACGCCCTGGTAACATCCGGACGTGGTTGACGAGAAGGTCGTGCTCATCACTGGGTCGTCACGAGGGCTGGGAGCCCATGCCGCCTTACGGTTCGCGGAGAACGGCTACCGCGTCGTGGTGAACCATTCTCGCTCCAAGGCTGAGGCAGACGCCCTGGTGACGAAGATAGGCGCCGAAGTGCACGGAGGTTCAGCCCTGGCGTGCCAGGCCGACGTCGCAGACCGGGAACAGGTGCGCGAGATGTTCGACAGCGTCTACGACCAGTTCGGACGGTGCGACGTACTCATCAACATGGCTGGCACCAACAGGGACGGTCCTTTCGCGTCCATGGAAGACGCGGACTGGCACCGGGTGCTCGACACCATCCTGACTGGGACGTTCTTGTGCTGTCAGGAGTACGTGGCGCGCTACCAGGGCGAGTGCGGCCGCATCGTCAACATCGGCGCGGTGTCAGCGTTGAAAGGCCGCAAGAACGGGATCAACTACTGCACGGCCCGGGCTGGGGTCCTCAGTTTTTCTCGATGCCTCGCGCTCGAGCTGAGCCCAAGAGTCCAGGTGAACACCGTCACCCCTGGTTACATCGCGACCGACGAGGTGTTGACCAGGCACGCCCTGCACATCAAGGAAAACCTTGAGCGGGCGGTAGGCACTGTTCCAGAAGGACGGCTCGGCACTCCGGAAGACGTCTTCAAAGCCTTGTACTTCCTCGTGAACGACTCGTCCTACATCACCGGGCAGAACATCATGGTCGACGGTGGGCTCGTCATGCGATAGCCGAACGCCGGGCGTAGCACGCGCAGCCCGGAAGGGCCACCTTGGTCACGACGGCTCTAGGCCGAGCGCGGCCAGCAGGACTCGCGCTTTGGTGAGGGCGACCGACTTGCCGGCGCGAGAGGCCAGATCGGGCAGGGTGGACCAGGCGTCGGACGGGAGCAAGCCACGACGGGCCGCTTCACGCAGGGTCGGGGCGTGGTGGACCGCCACGTCCAGGACGCCGTTGAGCCAGCGCGGAAGGGGGTCGGCGACGCTGGCAACACGGACCGGTTCGGTGAGGACAGGCCAGAGGACCGGCAGGGCCTGGGGGTTGTGTTCGAGAAGGCGGGCCAGGCGCGCTGGGGTGGGCACCCCGGCGTCCACCACGGTTCGGACCGCGACCTGCACCGTCGCGGCGCTGATGCGACCCCGGGCGACCGCTTCCCAGAACTTCGTCCACTCCTGGGGGCGCTCGAGCAAGCCGATCAGCGCGGTGGCGACCAGCGCACTGGCGACCGGGGCACCGGGCCCGAGCCGCGGGTGCTCCCAGTAGTAACGGACCGCGAACCCGTCCACCACAGTCAGACCCTCGGTGGACTGCACCGCAGCACCACCCCCAAGACCGCTGGGCCACACCTCGTCGAACGGTGGGAGCGGGGCTGCGTCGACCGGTGCGTTGACAGTGACCATCGTGGTCTGGTCGGGAAGCTGGGCGACGACCTGACGGGCGGTCGTCACCGCCTGGGAGGAACCGGGGCGGCCAGCGATGGCCCGGATCCCGGGCAGGTCCAGGGCATCAGGACTGGCGACCGCGCTGGTCACCGCTGCCAGCACCTCAGGCAGGAGCGTATGGACTGTCTGGACGACCTCCGCGGTCCCGGCGGGCATCCGCGCGGCTGAGGCAGCGAGGACGAGCATGTCGTCCAGGACGGGCCAGACCGCTGCTAGCAGGCCTTCGGCCGCCAGCTCACCCAGGGTGCGGGCGGTCGCGGCGAACGTCTTGGGCGCAGTGGTCCAGTCCAGATAGCGCGCGTCAGGAACGCCGGGACGCAGCAGGCCACGCTCCCACGCCTCGACCAGAGCGGCACCGACGTCGGACGCCGCAGCAGGGTGCGGCGAACGTTGCACGGCCAGCAAGTTCACCGCCGCTCCTGGCGGCAGCGGGTCGGCCCGGCGAACTGCTTGGCGCAACACCACGCCGATGTCGTCGTCAGCCCCAGCCCGGACCACGCCCCAGACCGAGTCACCCCACCCCGGGAAGACCGACAACCAGGCGCCGTTGTCCAGGCCGTAACCAAGCCGGGCTCCGAGCTCGTCCAGCGACGCTGGCCGGGCCCGTCTGCCCGACGTCCACCTCCCGTCAGCGGCGAGCTCCACACCCGGGTCGCGGTACGGGTCGACCAAGTAGCGGCGCACAGCCGGGCCGGCCGCAGTAGGTGCCACCTTGCCGTCCCAGAGCACGACCGGGACGTGGACCTCGTCCAGAGCAGCAAGCAGGCCCGGATCGACTGTGGACACGTCAGCCCTGGCCAGGGCAAGGAACAGGTCGGCGTGGACGACCTTGGCGCCCTCCTGCGCGTACTGGTGCAGCCGGGTCAGCAGGTCAGCCGGGTCGATCCGCAGGTCCACCCACGACGGTTCGGACAGCAGGCACGGCACCTTGCCCAGGTGGGCGAACACCGCCTGGTCCCGGGCCTCCAGCAGGTAGGCGTTGCGTTTCTCGCTGACACGACCGTGCGACCACGACACCGCACCTGACGTCGCTGCCCCGCCCGCCAGCGCAGACCGTAGCCGTGCGCCCTGCCCACGACGGCTCAGCTCGTTGGCCAAAGCCAAAAACTGCTCGACTGCCACGTCCACCGCCTGGCGCACCCCACCAGACCAGGTGGCCGACGCACGCCGGAACAGCTCGGCGTTGAGCGCGACGAACGCGTCCACCGACACCTCGCCACGGTCGAACCGGGGCAGCTGCCACACCGGTGGTGGCGGACGCCACCAACCCTGCACGACATCTGGCGTCGAGGCTGTCAGACCCCAGCGTTCGACGACGGCTGTCACCGCCTTTGCCAGCGACTGGTCGGTGGCTAGCTGCGTGACCTGCGGTTCGATCACGTCCGCGGTGCTCGGCCGGGGCCGGGCCGCCAGGGCCTCCAGCACCGCCCGACGCGCCTTCTTCGTCGTCGGCCCACACAAAGCAGCGGTGACCACGTCAGCCAGCATGTCGTCATCGACCCCCGTGACCAGCACTGGCCCCAACCGTGCGACGGCTGTCGAGTCACCAGTGGCCAGCACTGGAACCAGCACGTCTGCGCGGCCGACAACCTCCTCGTCAGTGGCTGCCAGAGCGTCGAGCCACACTCCCATCCACGCTTTGCGGGTCGACGGGCGTGTCGCGGCGTCCATGCCGACCAGCGCCAGCTCGACCGCCTCGGCCCGCTCCAGCAAACCCCGCGCTGCCCCTTTGGCAAGCACCTGCGAGGCGCGCACGTCGACCGTCAACGCGGCTTGCACATGGTCGGCGAACCGACCAGCGACGACACTGTCCGGGGCCGCTGCAGGCACTGCCGGCTTGACCCCGTCAAGACCTGAGTCAGTGATGGGCCAGCGGCTGCGGTCGTCGGCGTCATCCCACGGGTCGTCGGACAGTACCCTGCCGGCGACGTCTATCCACGCTGTGAGATACGGCAGGTGGGTCGGCACAGGCAGCTGGTGAGCAGCGACCAGGTACACCAACGCCCGGCCGTGTTGCCACACCAACCGCTCGGAACGAGCCATCCGCTCGACCAGCTTCTCCGTGAACACCGGGCCTCGCTGGCCCACCACCTCGGCGAACACGGCGCCGCTGGCACCCGCCTTGGGGTGCACGTCACTGGTGCGCACCTTGTCGAGCAGGGCCACCGTGCGGCTCAGGCCCACCCCGAGCCGGATGGCGAACAAAGCGAGCATGGAGTTGTCCACACCCGTCAAGTCCCGGAACACGGGCCTGCCGCGGACGTGCTCGACACCATCGACGACCCAGTCCCCGCTGCGCAGGCCCGCCAACGCGGCCTTGCGCTGCGCAGGGGTGCCTAACGGCAACGTCGGTACGTCGTCGTGCGTGGCATCCGCCCAGCCCAGCTCTGTGAAGATGGAGACGGCTTCGTCGAGGTGGGGGTTCTTGGGCACGGCTTGCCCTCTGGGGTGGGTCAGCTGGCGGATCCGGGGATGAGACGCATGCCGACGGAACCGAGGACGAGCTGTTCGCCGACCGCGGCGGTGGTCCCGGAGGGGACGGTGAAGGCCCGGCCGCCACGGGTGACGATGATGCCGTTGGTCGAGCCGGCGTCGGTCACCTGCCACACGCCGTCGACGAGGCTCAGACGGGCGTGCGACTTGGAGATGGTGCAGGTCTCGTCAGCGATAGCCAGGACCTGGGTGCCTGGTCCGCCGCCGGACGGTGCACGGCCGACCATCACCGACGGTGCCCACAGGTCGAACCTGCGCCCGTCGTCGAGGACCAGCGACCACTGCTGCGAGGCCGCCCGGTCGACGAGCACCGTGTACTCGGCGGCCGGTTCCTCGGCAGGCTGCGCTGAGGGCATGCTCGGAGGTGGGCTGACCTGCGTCGGTGCCGCCTGGGCGGCCGGTGCCACGGCCTGGGGGGCCTGGGGCTGGGCCGGAGCGCTCGACGTACCTGGGAGCATCACCGGAGGGGCCATCACCGGAGCGGCCATGACCGGAGGGGGCGTGACCTGTGCCGGGGGGCTCACCGGCTGGGGCGAGGGCGGCGGGTACGGCGACGGTTGCGGCTGCATCTGCGGTTGCGGCTGCATCTGCGGCTGCGGCTGCACGGCGGAGGGATAACCTTGCGGGCTCTGCGCGGCAGGGGCAGCAGGGGCCGGAGCCTGCAGGCCGAACGGATCGACCGTCGGGCCCGGGTACGGGCTCACCTGCGGCTGCGCTGGCTGCCCTGACGCACCCACCCCGAACGGGTCTCCCGGGTACGGCGATGGCTGCCCAGGGGTTTGCGGGTTCATCGCGAACGGGTCCGGTCCCGGGTACGCGGTCGGCTGCGACGGCTGACCCATCCCGAACGGGTCCCCCGGGTACGACGGCTGGCCCGGGGTTTGCGGGTTCATCGCGAACGGGTCCGGTCCCGGGTACGCGGTCGGCTGCGACGGCTGGCCAGGAGCTTGCGGGTTCATCGCGAACGGGTCTGGTCCCGGGTACGGGGTCGGCTGCGACGGCTGGCCCATCCCGAACGGGTCCCCCGGGTACGACGGCTGCGGCTGGCCTGGGGCCTGGGGGTTCATGGCGAACGGGTCCGGAGACGCTCCGTACGGCCCGGGCTGGGCCGCTGAAGGGGCGAACCCGAACGCGTCAGGTGCTGCCCCCGGGTACGACGGCTGGCCCGGGTACCCGGCCGCAGGCTGGGGGGACTGGAACGGCTGGCCGGGCTGGGCACCGTACTGCGAGCCCGGGTCCTGCGGGGCCACGGCCTGGGCCGACCACGCTGCGCTGTCCCAGGGCGACTGGGCCCCGGTGGGCGGGTTGTCCCAGGCAACCTGGCCTGGTTGGATTCCCGCGTACGGGTCGCCGGCGCCACCGGCGTACGGGTTGCCGTACAGGCCTGGTGCGGCACCAGGGGTCCCCGGCGGGTAGCTCTCGGGCATGGATGGGGGGCCGAACAGGGCCTCTGTCGCCGCCGCCGACGAGCGTCCGGAACCGCGAGCCGCGGGGGTGGCCTTGGCCATCTTGGTCGCCCAGATCGGCGGGAGGATCACACCCATCCAGGCGATACCTTCGTTGCCGCCGCACAGCTTGGTCATGTCCTTCATCAGCAGGAAATAGATCCACAACCCGTACACCGGGATGACCATGATGAAGATGAGGTCCATCGTCGTGCGCTTGGTGAGCTTGATCATCTCCATCCAGTTGATGACCGGGACCCAAGCCTTCCACCCCTCGACGCCAAGCTTGGTGAACACCTTGGCCATCATCATGCTGTACCAGACGTAAATCCCCAACGACACCACGAGCTCAACGAGGTACATGAGCGTACCGATCAGCGCAGCGTCCAATTTCTTTCCCTACCGTCCCGTCGAACTGTTCGTACTCGTAGACCACTGGACAGCACACAACGGCTGACCACGGCCCACGACCACGGTGCTCGTCCTGTGAGCTGTCACGCTGGCGAGCGTACCTGACCGTGACCACCCCCAGTGGCCATCTGGCTGTACGGATCTCGTCACAGGTGTTTCGGCCTGGCACATCCGACGACGACTCCATCCCCCGTGCGGGTATTGCCCTCTCGCTGACCAGCGCCTCAGCCCGTCAGTCCCACTGTCAACCGGACGGGTGACATCGTCGGGCAGCATCGCGCCCAGCTAGGCCGTCCAGCTCGGCTCACGCCGTCGGCGAAACCGGCGACGACCTGCGCACCTCCCTGCCACACAGCGCGTGGCAACCCCGGAGCCGGCCCTTCCACAGCCGAGCGCCGCAGGCCGCCCAGCCCTGGCCTGCGCTAGAAGAAACCCGCCGCCGAACCCACCGCCCATACCCAGACAAATCCCCCGTCTGGGCTGTGGGTGCCATACCGGCGCCGGAAAAGACAGACAAAGCCCGAACCGTGCCGCAGGGAGCCGGCGCCAACCTCTGAACGCGTTCCGGAACGAAGATGTCGACCTAGCAAGAGGTGCGTTTGAAAAAAGCATTACCTTTTGGCACTCCATACGGCCCCTGCCGGGTCGTGGCGTGCTCAGCCGGGGATCACGAGGGCGCGGTCGGTTGCCTTGGCAGTGGAGCCCAGCGGTCCAGGACTTGGGCCACCGCTCGGGCCAGACGGCGGTCTGAGGCGATGTCTAGGGCTGTGAGGTGAGGTGTGATGAGGGCAACGACCGCGTCGGCAGGGCGGGGGCGTGCGGCGAGGGCACCCAGGACGACCCGGAGGGCTTTCTTGGTCGGAGCGGTCAGAGCGGCGGCGGCGACGGCGGGCAGGCGCTGGTCGGGGACTCCGGCGATGAGGATGGGGGCCAGGTGCTCGATAACGCGTTTGTCGCCGGTGGCCAGGACCGGGACCAGGGCGTCTGCGCAGGCGACGACGTCAGCGTCGGTGGCGTCCAGGTCGTCGAACCAGGCCGTCAGCCACATCGCGCGCACGAGCGGGCGTGCGGCAAAGCTGAGGCCGACCATGACCAGGTCCGCTGCCGCGTCGCGCTCTAGCCACCCGCGGGCGATCGCGTCGGCCAGCACCTTGCCCAAGGTCGGCTCAGGTCGCGAGACCTGAGCCGTGACGAGCCTGGAGAACAGGTCGACGGCCTCGTCTCGGGCCAACCAGCCGCGTTCGACACCTCCGACCATCACAGGAACGAGAGCGTCCGCGCCCAGCCGCGCCGCAACCGCAGCGTGCATGTGCTCGGTGAACCGGTCGGCCCCCGAGACGGCAAGCCCTCCGCGCTCGCCGAGGCGGCCTGACATCACCTCGGTGACGGTCACCAACCACGCTTCCAGGTACGACAACCGGCGCGGGACCGCCAGGCCCCACCGCCCGACCAGGCCGACGAGGACCGTCGGGTAGCTCCACCACCAGCTCTCTTCGGCGAGCGCCCGGGTGAGGAACGCCTGGGCGAACTGCGGCCCGCGCTGCTCGACCACGGCCCCGACGGCACTGCGGAGCGTGTCGCCGAGGGGCCCGCGCCTCAGCGCAAAGTCCAGGCTGGCCCCAGCCAGCATCTTCGCCGCACGGCGGCCGTCGACCCCGAGCCGCACGGCGAACAGCACGAGCATCGTCTCGCGACAGTCTCGCAGGACGACCTGTGCCTGGACGCGCCGCCCACCCATCTCGACGAAAGACGTGTCGTGTCCCGCCCAGTCCCTGGGGCGGTGCGACTCCCAGTCCCCGGTCCCCAGCCCCGCCAGGGCGGCCCGGCGCTGCTCGGGCGTGCCCAACGGCAGCTCCAGGACGTCACCAGGGTCCGCGTCGGCCCATCCCAGCTCAGCGAAGACGGCGAGGGCGTCGTCCAGGTGCGGGTTCGTGGTCACAACCTCTCCCGATCGACACTCAGAGAACAGTAAGAAATAATTTCGGTGCTTGAGGGTGGACGATCAGCTCTGATCTGACAGATGCCTCACGCACCGTCCGAGACATAACCACAGCGTATCCCTAATGTCCGTTATTTCCTAGGAGGATAACTCCGGGCGCGGTGCCCGCCACCAGGGCGCAGACGTTGACAGAACCACCTGGGACGTAGGGCGAAACGCCGAGTATTATCACGCTCGGCAGTCAGCACTTCCGCGCAGCATGGTCAAGGACGTCGTCGAACCTCGTCGCCGAATAGTCGGTGGGCGCAACAGTGATAAGTCACGGCGTCATAACGGTGCCCGACAACGGCCCGCCGCTCCAAGCACGGCCCGGGCAGCCACTACGGTGGGACAAAGGAGGACCCATGGACGACGCCCGACCCCCCGACGACAAGACCGTGACCGTGGCCGTGGTGCGCCCCGACGACCTGGGCGAGCTGGCTGGCCTCGCTGCGCGGACCTTTCCCATGGCCTGCCCACCCGGCACGACGCGTGAGAACATCGACCAGTTCATTGCTGGGCACCTGTCGGCCGACGCGTTCGCCGGTTACCTCGCCGACAACACCCGGCGCCTGCTGCTGGCCCGGTCCGGCGGCGGCGCGGTGGGCTACGTCATGATGGTCGCCGGCGACCCGAGCGACCCAGCCGTGGCCGCGGTCGTCACCGACCGTCCGACCACCGAGCTGTCCAAGTGCTATGTCGACCTGCACGTGCACGGCAGCGGGGTCGCCGCGCGCCTGGTCGCCGCCGCCATGGACCTGGCACGTGCCGACGGGGCCCGCACCTGCTGGCTGGGGGTGAACCAGCTCAACGTCCGCGCACAACGGTTCTACGCCAAACAGGGTTTCGCCGTCGTCGGGACCAAGACGTTCGACGTGGGCGGCGAGGTCCACGACGACTTCGTCATGCTGCGGCCCCTGGGCGAGGCCTCATGAGACGACCCGACCCGATCCCCGCGACGAGCCAACTCGGATTCTGCGTCCTGACGATGCACAATGGCGGCGTGGACACACCCACCGATGTGCTCGGCGACGCCTGGACCTGCCGCACGCTCCACCTCAAAGACGACCCGGCGACCCGCCGCACCGGGATCGAACCGGTCGCGACCCTCGTCTCCCAGCGTGACGTCGACCCTGGTCGCGTCGCCGTGCTGTGGGTGCACGGGTTCGTCGACTATTTCTTCCACGACCACCTGGCTGCTCCGCTCGCCGCGGCCGGGTACCAGCTGTACGGGTTAGACCTGCGCGACTGCGGCCGGTCGTACCAAGAAGGCCGGGCGATCAACGACACCGACAACCTCGCCCGGTACACCGAGGAGATCGACCGCTCGGTCCGCGAGCTGGGCCTGGTGCACGGCAAAGTCGTCGTCGCGGCGCACTCCACCGGCGGGCTGACCACGGCGCTGTGGGCCGACGCCCGCCCGTACCTGGTCTCGCGCGGCACCCTGGCGGCGCTGGTGCTGAACTCCCCGTGGCTGGACCTGCGCGCCGGACGCTGGGCCAAGACTGTCGCCTCCGTGGGCTCTGACCTCGTCGGCCGCGTCGCCCCCCGCACCGTCGTCACCCACCTCGGCGAGCACTACGGCAAAGCCCTGCACGTCGACACCGGCGGAGAGTGGGACTACAACCTGGACTGGAAGTCCCACGAGTCACCGCCGGTCACCGCCGGTTTCGTCCGCTCGGTCCGCCAGGCCCAGACCCGCGTCGCCCACGGCCTGGACATCACCTGCCCCGTCCTGGTGCTCGCCTCGGACTCCAGCGGCCCCCACGACCGCCACCACGACGACCTCGTCACCACCGACTGCGTCCTGGACGTCGCCGACATCGAACGCCTCGCCCCCCGCCTCGGCGCCGACGTCACCTTCAAACAGGTCGAACGCGGCGCCCACGACCTGTCCCTGTCCCCCTCCCCCGCCCGCGAGTCCTTCGTCGACACCATGATCACCTTCCTCGACGCCCGCACTCGCTGACGAACTGCGTTTGAGGCCCTCTCTCGGGCGGAACTTGCATCATGGGCCATCTAAAATGCATACTAGTGCCGTGACACTGTTGAGGTTTGCGGTACAGAACCACCGCAGCATCAGGGACCGGGCCGAGCTCGTGCTCGTCAGCTCGGCCCTGCGTACCCAACGTCCAGCCGATGGTGACTGGAGGGCTGTCACCCACCAGGTCGCCGGGATCTTCGGCGCCAACGCCTCGGGCAAGTCGGCAGTGCTCGACGCCCTCCACTACGCGCAGACCGCCGTCGGGTACTCGTCGCAGTGGCTCAAGGAACCCAAGGTGCCGCGGGCCCCTTTCCGCCTCGACACTGACCACCCACACGCACCGTCCACTTACGAGTTCGACCTCGTCATCGACGGTGTCCGCAACGAGTACGGCTTCTCGGTCGGCCCGTCGGGTGTCGTCGCCGAGTGGCTCAACGATTACCCCAACGGCCGCCGCCGGCTGCTGTTCGAACGCTCTGGTGACACCTACACGTTCGGCCGCGGCCTGGCCCGGCCCGCGAAGATCTCCGGCGCCACCACATCTCGAGAGCTGTTCTTGTCACGTGCGGCGAGCATGGGGCACGAAGGGGTTGTCGCCGTGCACAACGCGATCATCTCGGGTATCGACATCGTGCGGTTCGGTGACCACCACCGCTCTCACCGGCTGTCTGCTGTCATCGATGCCCTGGTGGACGGTTCGGTCACCCCGGAGCAGATCAACGTCCTGCTCCAGGTCGCCGACATCGGGATCACCACAGTGCAGCTCCGTGAAGACCAGATGCCCGAACAGGTCCGCCAGGCCATCTCCCGCCTCGAGCACGCTGCCAAGAAGGAGATGGACGACCTCGACAACGCAGGCCTGTACCTTCTGACCGAACCGGACGTGCGACGCAGCCTGGAGTTCTACCACCGGGGCCAAGAAGGCCAAGAAGACCAACCCTTGCGCATCAACGACGAGAGCGACGGCACTATCGCCTGGTTGTCGTTGGCGATGCCCGCGGTCCAAGCGCTGCGCGACGGCACTGCCCTGGCGGTGGACGAGCTCGACGCGAGCCTGCACCCACAGCTGTCGGCAGCCCTGATCGGCATGTTCACCGACCAACAGATCAACACCCGTGGCGCCCAGCTGGTCTTCACCACCCACGACGTGCAGCTGTTGTCGCCTCAGTCGCCAACACCCCTGGCTGCCGAAGAGGTCTGGTTCACCGAGAAAGGGCTCGACGGAGCGACATCACTGTTCTGCCTGGCTGACTTCCCGCACCGCGAGGCTGACAACATGGCCCGCCGCTACAGCGCTGGCCGCTACGGCGCAGTACCTTCCGTGGCTCTGTCCCTGGTGCGTTCTCTGCTTCCCGAAGTGCACGACTGCGCATGATGGCACACAGGGGGCATGACGTCCGGCGTCGCCGGTCGCGGCGTCCACTGCGCACACGTGGCCTCGTGGTGACCGAAGGCGTCAAGTCTGAGCCGCAGTACGTCGATGGCGCCAAACAGCTGTTCCGCGACTCCCACGTGGAGGTCAAGACGCACGGCGTGGGGCGCGACCCGGCCAGCGTCCTGGCCAAAGCAGAACTCTTGCTGCGCCAGGCCAAGAACTCAGGCGAACCGTATGACTGGTGCTGCGTCGTCGTCGATGTCGACGACCACGCCACGCTCGACCGCTGCTTGGCCGACGCACGCAAGGCCGGGGTCCACGTCGTCGTCTCCAACCCCTGCTTCGAGATCTGGCTGCTGTGGCACCACGCCGACCACCACGCACATATCGACCGGCGTGCGCTACGCGACGTCATCCGCAGGTACGGCATCACCGACAAGACACTGCCCCTCGGGTTCCGGTTCGCCGCCTACCCCGACGCGACGAACCGGGCGCGCCAAGCCGACCCGAACCTTGCTTCCGGCCGTACCGGGCCGAACCCGTCGTCCGCCATGCCTGTCCTGCTCAACCTCATGTCTGGGGAGGCTCGCTGACTCACCCGTCTGGTGCAATTCAGGTATACCGGACGATGTTGGAGGCGTGTGCGGGTCGGTCGTGGGGGATGATCGGGGGGTGGACTGGTGGTACTGGGTCGCGGCGGGGTTCGTCGTGGCGGTTGTCGTGCTCGGGGTGTTGCGCCGGGGGCGCCAGGACGACGCGGCCGAGGAGCCGGTTGAGCGGCCGGTCGTGCCGCCGGTGCGGTGGACACCGTACGACTACCCCATGGGGCCGGTGAGCAGCTGGCCTCACGCCGTCGACCGGCCTGAGGAGGTCCCCAGCGGGTCACCTGCTGACCGGTCGTTCCCCGACTGAGCTGACGGGACATTCACCGGCCGATATAGGCTGGACTTGTGGGGTTGACCGCGCTGTACGTCCCGGTGGACGACCAGACTCTGGACGAGCTGGTGAGTCTGCCGGCAGACGACGCCTACGACCGTTTCGTGCAGATCGACGACGACCTGTACGGCACGCCGGGGCACTACGACATGGACACCGGGTGGGACGGGCTGCACTTCTTGCTCACCGGCACCTCCGCGAGGTCCCCGGTCGACGACCCGCTGTCCGACGCTGTCGTCGGCATCCACCAGGTCTGCGACGACCCGTGGATCGGTTGTGTCACCTCCGACGAGCTGGTCCTGTGCGTCGCCGCCCTGCGCGCGGTGGACCTGGCTGGGATGTTGCGTGCTGTCGACTTCCAGACTTTCGCCGACCACGGGATCTACCCCGCGGTGTGGACCGACGACCCCGCCCGTCTCAAGACTGGTCTGGCCGAGCAGTTCCACGGCCTGCTCAGCGCCTACGAGACCGTCCTGGGCACCGGCCAGCACATCCTCGTCCAGATCGGGTGACTCACAGGTCCAGGCCGATGTCCAGGTGGGGGGACGAGTGGGTCAGGGCGCCGACGGCGATGTAGTCGACACCGGTCTCGGCGACAGCACGGGCGTTGTCCAGGCGCAGACCACCAGAGGCTTCGGTGCGCACACCGGCCGCACGGCACAGCTCGACGGCCTCGCGCATCGTCGGCGGGTCCATGTTGTCGAGCAGGACGAGGGCGACCTTCTCGGCGACGGCTTCGCGGACCTGGTCGAGGGTGTCGCACTCGACCTCGCAGAACACCTCGGGGTAACGCTCGCGCACCGCTTGGACCGCGGGGGCGATCCCGCCTGCGGCGGCGACGTGGTTGTCCTTGACCAGGGCCTGGTCGCCCAGGCCCATGCGGTGGTTCTCGCCTCCGCCGCAACGCACGGCGTACTTCTGGGCAGCGCGCATACCAGGAACGGTCTTGCGGGTGTCGCGGACCACAGCGCCGGTACCGGCCACGGCGTCGACCCAGGCGGCCGTGGCTGTGGCGATCCCTGACAGGTGCGTGAGCAGGTTCAACGCGCTGCGCTCGGCGGTGAGCAGCTCGGGGACCGGACCGGTGACCTGCGCGAGCACCTCACCAGCGGTGACGTGGTCACCGTCGCGCACCTGCGCGGCGAAACCGTCGACGCCACGGTGGTCGAACACTGCCGCCGCGAGGTCCAGCCCGGCGACGACACCGTCAGCGCGGGTCACCAGGCACGCGGTGGCGCGGGCCTTGGGCGGGACGGTCGCCAGCGTGGTGACGTCCGGGCCGAAGGCCAGGTCTTCGTTGAGGGTCATCACTGCCAGACGCTCGATCTCGGCAGCGGGCAACGGCTCAGTCATCAGCATCTCCGAAGGGCTCGACGATGAATAACCTGGTCATATGCGTGGTCCGGGTGCGTGCAGCGCAAGGCGGACGAGCGCGGGAAGACTGGAGGTCTTTCGAGAGAGGACAACGCAGCGATGTGCGTGCACGGGCTGCGCAGATGACGAGGTTATTCATCGGCGAGCCCTAACTCGTCGACAGCCTGGACGGACGTCCACACGTCGGCGTACCACGCCTGGTCTGAACCGCTGATCGTGGGGGCCGGGGTGTGGGTCTCCTCGGCGGTCTCGGGGTCCACCACGCGGTACGCCCACTCGCCGGGCATGACGAACGACAGACGCGAACGGGCCTGGGAGGTCACGTAGGCAGGGTCTGACCAGCGTTCGAGCTGGTTGTCCAGCTCAGCCTTGCGCACCTGCTCCGCGACCAGGTCACGTTCGGCGGCGTTCAGGCGGGCACGTTGCGCCAGGTACGACTGTGCGGTGGGGTACACCAGGATGAACGCTGCCATGACGACCAGGCTGAGCACCAGCGTCCTGGAAGTGACGACCCGTGGTAGGCGGACCTGCTCGTACACGGTCGCGCCTTCGCGGTTCCTGGCCCCACCGCGAGCGAAGCGTCGCCCCGATGGCCGTGCCGAAGCGCCCGGCCGTGACGGTGCTGAACGTGACGGTGCTGGCCGGGCCGACCTGGCGGGCGGAGCCGACGGGACCGCAGGAGCCGAAGGCGCTGAGGCAGCCGACGACCGCCCAGCCGGGGTCGCAGAACCCCGCCTGGGCGCGACAGGTCGACGGCGGGCCATGCCCTGATTGTGCCTGCGTGGCCTGGACCGGCGGCCCAGGCCACGCCGCAGCTGGTTACTTGTACCGCGGGAAAGCGCCCCGCCCGGCGTACACAGCAGCCTCGTCCAGCTCTTCTTCGATGCGCAGCAGCTGGTTGTACTTGTTGATGCGCTCGCCGCGGGCCGGAGCACCAGTCTTGATCTGGCCGGAGTTGGTGGCCACAGCCAGGTCGGCGATCGTGGTGTCCTCGGTCTCGCCGGAACGGTGAGAGGTCATCGAACGGAACCCGTTGCGGTGCGCCATGTCGACAGCGTCCAGGGTTTCGGTGAGCGTGCCGATCTGGTTGAGCTTGACCAGCAGGGCGTTGGCAGCGTTGGTCTCGATACCGCGGGCCAGACGCTGCGGGTTGGTGACGAACAGGTCGTCGCCGACGATCTGCACCCGGTCGCCGACCTGGGCGGTCAGGGCCGACCAGGCGTCCCACTCGTCCTCGCTCAGCGGGTCTTCGATGGACACCAGCGGGTAGTCGGTGATGAGCTTCTCGTAGTACGCGACCATGAAGTCGGTGTCACGGGCGGCACCTTCGAAGGTGTACCTGCCGTCGGAGAAGAACTCGGTCGACGCCACGTCCAGGGCCAGCGCCACGTCTTTGCCCGACACGAACCCGGCCTTCTCGATCGCCTCGACGATGAGGTCCAGAGCCTCGGCATTAGAACCCAGGTTGGGAGCGAACCCGCCCTCGTCGCCCAGGCCGGTGCCCAGGCCCTTGCCCTTGAGCACGGACTTGAGCGAGTGGTACACCTCGGCACCGGTGCGCAGCGCCTCGGCGAAGGTGGTGCAGCCGATCGGAGCGACCATGAACTCTTGGATGTCCACGTTGGAGTCAGCGTGCGACCCACCGTTGAGGATGTTCATCATCGGTACGGGCAGCAGGTGCGCGTTCGGCCCGCCGACGTAACGGAACAGGTCCAGGCCAGCCGACTCCGCCGCAGCCTTCGCCACGGCCAGCGACACGCCGAGGATGGCGTTGGCGCCGAGCTTGCTCTTGTTCGGCGTGCCGTCAAGGTCGATGAGCGCCTGGTCGACGAGGCGCTGCTCGGACGCGTCCAACCCGAGCGCGACCAGCTCCTGCTCGATCTCCTCGTTCACCGCTGCGACAGCACCAGCGACACCTTTGCCCAGGTACCGGCCCTTGTCGCCGTCGCGCCGCTCGACAGCCTCGAACGCCCCGGTCGACGCCCCCGACGGAACTCCTGCACGGGCGAACGTACCGTCCTCCAGGACGACCTCGACCTCCACGGTGGGGTTGCCCCGGGAGTCAAGGATCTCGCGCGCGCTGACGGCCTCGATGCTGGCCATTTCTGCTCCTTCGCCTAGTAGGACTCGCCTCGTCGGACGGGTGTTACCACCACCCTAGTGGCAGGGGCACCACACGCGCACCGACCCCGGCCCAACGACAACCAGAGCAGTCAGGAGCAGGTCAGACCGACTCTGGAGCCCACTGGGGCACGAGGACCCCGTAACGCGGGTCGAACGTTCCGTAGCGCGGGTTGACGACGATCTCCGTGGCGTTGAGAGCAGACTCGATCTTCTCCTCCAGCCCTGCGAACTGCTGCGGGGTCATGGTCCGTGCGCGGTCGTTGAGGAGCGCGTGCTTGGCGACGAGCCTCATGGCGTGGTTGTTGTCCAGCTGTTGGTCCCTGAGCCACGCGGCTGCCTCGTCGTCGGAGGCAGCCATGCCTTGCTCGTCGGCGACCCGGACGACGATCTTCGTCGACAGCAGCAGCGCGACCGCGTCGGAACCTTCGACCTGCGGCATCGGCACGCCCATCAGCTGGTAGCCCAGGCCGGGGCTCCACGCCGTGCGCAGGTCAGCCACGTCTTTGGTGGAGATCGTCCACGAATCCCCGCGGACCAACGAGCCGACGGCGCAGCCCCAGGTCGTCGTGCCGTTCTCTGCGACCTGGTAGACCGGCGGGCCAGCACCCCGCTCACAGCTGACCTCGGTCAGCGTCGCCGCCACCCCGGGTTTCTGGGCGCACCCGCCCAGCAGACCCCCCACCACGACCATCCCCACGACTGCGACGACCCACGGGTTTCGCTTCGCAACAACGGACACCAGCTGCTCCTCACTGACCGACGACCGGTTTGCGTGCCATCGTATGCCCACGGCGGCGTCCGGGTCACCGCGGCGCCACCGACCAGCGGTCAGGCCTTACCCTGGGAGGCATGTTCATGCGTGCCCTCGACCAGTCCTCGAAGCTCAAGAACGTCTTGTACGAGATCCGCGGCAAGGCGGTGACCGAGGCTGCACGGATGGAAGCCGAAGGCAAGAAGGTCCTGTGGCTGAACACCGGGAACCCTGCCGAGTTCGACTTCGAGGCGCCGTACCAGATCGTCGCGGACATGATCGCCTCGATCCCCCACGCCCACGGCTACTCCGACTCGCGCGGTATCTTGCCGGCGCGGCGCGCGGTGGTCACCCGGTACGAGACCGAACCTGGGTTCCCCCGCTTCGACGTGGACGACGTGTTCCTCGGCAACGGGGTGTCCGAGCTGATCACCATGGTGATGCAGGCCCTGCTCGACGAGGGCGACGAAGTGCTCGTCCCCTCCCCTGACTACCCGCTGTGGACGGCGATGACCAGCCTCGCCGGCGGCACGCCCGTGCACTACCAGTGCGACGAGTCAGCAGGCTGGCAGCCTGACCTGGACCTGCTGGAGTCGCTGGTCACCCCCCGCACCAAGGCCCTGGTGATCATCAACCCCAACAACCCGACCGGTGCGGTGTACTCCGCTGACACTGTGCGCTCCCTGGCGCGCCTGGCCGCCGACCACGGGCTGCTGCTGCTGTCGGACGAGGTCTACGACCGCATCTTGTACGACGGCGCCCACCACACCCCCACCGCCACCGTCGCACCCGACCAGCTGGTCTTGACGTTCAACGGCCTGTCCAAGTCGTACCGGGTGTGCGGCTACCGGTCCGGCTGGTTGGTCGTCACCGGTCCGCGGGCTCATGCGCAGAGCTTCTTGGAAGGTATCTACCTGCTGGCCTCGACCCGGTTGTGCCCGAACGTGCCTGCCCAGCACGCCGTCCAGGCGGCGCTGGCCGGTGTGCAGACCATCGACGCCCTCGTCGCCCCCGGCGGGCGGTTGTACGAGCAGATGCGCGTCGCGTGGGAAGGGCTCAACTCCATCCCCGGGGTCAGCTGCCAACGGGCTTCGGGGGCGCTGTACCTGTTCCCCCACCTGGACCCCGAGGTCCACCAGATCCACGACGACCAGAAGCTGGTCTACGACCTGCTCATGTCCGAGCACATCCTGCTGGTCCCCGGCCGTGGCTTCAACTGGCCCCACCCCGACCACCTACGCCTGGTCACCTTGCCCGAAGCCCGCGTCATGTCCGAAGCCGTCGAACGCCTAGGCAACTTCTTGGCGTCGTACCGGCAGTAGCGCGCGCCGCGTAGGCGAGCAGCGGCTCACGGCTCTTGGGACAACCGGGCGACCTCGGCGGGGTCCAGCCCAGTCAGCGCCGCGACCTGCTCGACGGACATGCCCATGCTCAGAGCGTTACGTGCCACGGAGACAGCCTTGCGCTGCTCACCGTCCTCTACCCCTTCCGCGTGCCCTTCGGAAAGTCCTTCAGCGTGGCCTTTGTCGAAGCCGTCGAGGTGGGCAGTGTGCTCGCGGGAGGCCTGGTCGTGCAAGAACCGTTCGCGGGCTTCGAGCTCGTAACGGAACTGTTCGTCGGCGTTGTAGCGTCTGACGACGGTGGCGGCGCGGGTGATGTGGGGGTCGTCTCCTGCGGCCATGTCCATCTCCTCAGGGGTGTTCGCAGCCAGGAACTTCAGCCACCGCCATTCTAGAGTCCCGTCGGGTTCGGCGGACAGCTTGGGCAGCTCGATGACGTGGATGAGCACCACGTCGGTCAGCGTCGTGTCCAGGTCGCGGTCGTGGAACACGAACCGGTGGTGCAGCGCGTCGTCGTCGAACATGACGAAGTCGGCGAAGACCAGGCAGATCGACTGGTTGATCGTGCCGTACCGGGCGCCGCGGACCATCTGGGAGGTCACCATCGACGCGCTGTAGTACACCAGCCGTTCGGGCAGGTCCCGGGTGGGTGAGAGCACCATCTCGATGACGACCTGCTTGCCGGTGGCG
This sequence comes from Micrococcales bacterium, assembly GCA_009779195.1. Taxonomy (GTDB): domain Bacteria; phylum Actinomycetota; class Actinomycetes; order Actinomycetales; family Cellulomonadaceae; genus Cellulomonas. Next base: position 729 of record WRET01000003.1, on the reverse strand, counting down.
GTGGTGACTTTCACGTCGAAGACGGCGGTCTTGTCGTCGGGCTGGTCAGCGAGGGTGTGGGTGTCAGGCAGGGCCAGGGTGACCAGGTCCTGGTCGGGGAGCGTGAGCACACGTTGCAGCAGCCCGCCGAGCAGGTCGGAGTTGCGTTCGTCGCTGAAGACTCTTTTGAACAGCAGGTCGTAGCGTGGCGGCACGAACGCGTGCACGAGACCACGTGCGGGAGTCACAGGTGTCGAAATGTCCATACCGCCATCCTCGCCACACGCGACGGCCCCTGGACGCCCCAGTTCCTGGACGGGTACGCACCGGTGGGCTGTGGACGGTTCGCAGACCACCAGCAGCGATGACAGACAAGCCCAGCCGTCAGTTCAGGTCGCCGTCCAGGCGGCCTGGCCGGTGTGCAGACCACCGACGCCCTCGCCGCCCCCGGCGGGCGGCTGTACGAGCATAGGCAAACAGCAGCTCACGGCTGTTGGGACAACCGGGCAACCTCGGCGGGGTCCAGCCCAGTCAGCGCCGCGACCTGCTCGACGGACATGCCCATGCTCAGAGCGTTACGTGCGATGGCGACGGCCTTACGCTGTTCGCCGTCCTCTACCCCTTCCACGTGCCCTTCGGTAAGTCCTTCGGCGTGGCCTTTGGCGAGCCCTTCGGCGTGGCCCTCGTCGAAGCCGTCGAGGTGGGCGTTGCGCTGGCGGGAGGCCTGGTCGTGCAAGAACCGTTCGTGGG